>JAITRF010000002.1 GCA_031288535.1 Desulfovibrio sp.
CATATGACGTCGGTTTTGGCGTTGCCGCCACAGGCTGATGCAGAATATATGTTTGCAGCCGAACCGAAAAATCCAAAGCAGTTTTTCTTGACTTCAGGGCGGGGCCATATACATATAAGTGTCCGGTGCTAACAGATTGCTAATATGCCGTTTCAAATAAAGGGATTTTTAGCAGGATTGGGCAGTTTCTATTTCAAGATAACACTGTGAATGTGCTTGATTTCTCTCTATCCATTCTGGATAGTATAGACCTTACAAGCCGAGGGTCACAGGTTCAAGTCCTGTACCACCCACCAGAATACCCCATCAACGACAGCCAACCGTCTGGCTTATTCGTAGACGTCTTCGGCATGAATTTTCAGGCGGTTGGCACAACTTTGCTGGAGAATTTTCAATTCTCCTTCTGTGACCAAAACAAACTGTTGACACGGCTAATGACTTGTCTTCCGTCTTCATTTATCCATATCCATGAGATTTCGCTTTCAGATCCTTCAATAACCACTTGATACTTTTTTTCATAGTATCCTCCATTATGTTTATGCGTTAGCGTAGCGATATGTGATTCTGTCAGTTTTTTACTTTATCGGCACGCTTCCAGCCCTCACACCCGGCGCTCCTTGGTGTCATAGGCCGCTGCAGCCACTCCGAGAAATCCGGAACGGGTCATGCCCAGTTCCCTGGCCTTGCGGTCGATCATGTCCAGCGCATACTTCTTGAAGGATACGGCCACCTGTTTTGTGCGGGCATCCAGATCTGGAGCAGGGACGGGATGCACTGTCGTACCTTCGGGGAGCGGCCCTATGTAGAAACTTTCATAGCGACGCCGCACACCTTCCAAAGCCGCGTCATATCCGGAAGGCGCGGGAATTTCGTCACCATCGTCCGCCATAGCTTCCAGATGTCCGGACAGAGCGTCCATAGCCATAGCGAAGGCATGCTCCAGATTCGCGCCGTAGGTGGCGCATCCGGGCACGTCCGGAAAAATAACCGACATCTGGCCGTCATAGGGCACAAAGCCCGCATAATACATATCCATACTTTCCTCCATGCCGTTCACGTCAACTTCACTCCCGATTGCTGCTCAATTTCCTTCAGCGTGGGGAGGGGGATGTCGCCAGAATGCATTGCGACTGTGGTTTTCCCCTGCTTTGTTGGGTGCTTGAATTGCTTGTGGCTTGTACGCTTGCCGGGCAATTCATACCACCCGTCCGCCTTGATTCGCCGGATAACTTCCTTTGACTTCATTGTCCGTGCCCCTCCGCTATCCTCATATTTATATATATTTTATATGTTGTCAAGCAAAATATATAAAAAATATATAAAAATGGGGCCGGGCCCGGACATTCCGGACGCGGCCCGCGCACAAGGAAGGTATAAAGATGGATTCTTCGCTTCGCTCAGAATGACGTCTGCCTTGTCGTGGCGTTTGCCTTGTCGTGGCGTTTGCCCTGTCGTGGCGTTTGCCCTGTCGTGGCGTTTGCCTTGTCGTGGCGTTTGCCCTGTCGTGACGTTTGCCTTGTCGTGGCGTTTGCCTTGTCGTGGCGTTTGCCCTGTCGTGGCGTTTGCCTTGTCATTCTGAACGGAGCGAAGCGGAGTGAAGAATCCATCTTCATCTTCAAAAAGGTGCTCGCCTGTTATCCACGCTATAATCCGGCATGCGCGGAAAGGCAAACATCATCTTCCGGCGCTTGCCATCCCTGCCCTGTACGCCGTCCGCAGGCCATCCAGATAATCCGCCCACCCCTGCATCATGCGGCGGCGCTCCTCAAGATGTTCTGCACGGTGATAGGCCGCTCTGACTCTATTACGCTCGACGTGGGCAAGCTGGCGCTCGATGGCGTCTACGCTCCATCGTTCCTGTTCCGACAACAAGCTGGATGCCATCGCCCTAAACCCATGTGGGCACATGGCATCCGGCGCGTAGCCCATCTCACTCAAAGCGCTTGGTAACACGTGGTGACATATATAGCCCCGCCCTGGAGTCAAGAAAAAGTTGCTCTGGATTTTTCGGTTCGGATGCAAACATATATTCGGCGTCAGCCTGTGGCGGCAGCGCCCTGATGGGGGTATACGCGCTTCCGGTCCTCAACACTACCTCGGCGTTTTCCGCCTGTGTCCAGAACAGGTTTTCCGGAAGCCGGTCCGACCGTTTTTCCATCGCCTTTTTCCTTGGCAACCTCGGGTAAGTTCTGATGCCGTCAGCGCTTGGCGGGCCATTTGCGCGCGGCTCACGCAAAATGAAGCCGGGATGCAAACGGCATGACAAGCGCGGAGCTATGCCGCGTGCTTGTATTGCGTGCCCTGGGTCAGCATGCTCCACACCACGCGGGCCGTTTTATTGGCCAAAGCCACACAGGCCTTGTTTTTCCCTCGCCGTGCCGCGAGTTCCACGGCCCAGAGATTTCGCCGGTGTTCTGGCGTATGTCCGGCGATCATGCGGTAAAGTGCCGCTCGCGCCCCATGGATCAGCAAGGTTCGGATATAGCAATCTCCTCGTTTGGATATGCCCAAAAGCCTGGTTTTGCCACCAGTGGAGTTTTGGCGCGGCACAAGACCGAGAAAAGCGGCAAATTCCCTGCCGTTTTTGAAGTTCGAGGCCACACCGGCGATAGTCAGCAGGACCGTGGCGGTCATAATGCCGATGCCGGGCACTTGCATCAGGCGCTGGCAAGCTTCATTTTCTTTGGCTACGGCCTTGAGCAGCTTGTCCTGTTCAAGTATCCGGCCATCAAGAAAGCATAGGGATTCGTAAAGAGAGGCCAAGTTTCTACGCATAATCCCCGAAAGGTCTTTTCCCTCGTCGGTGATGAGCGCGGGCAGTTGGTTGCGGAGAGCGCAAACGCCCTGGCGAATTACAATGCCGTACTCGGCGAGCAACCCCCTGATTTGGTTTATCAGGGCCGTGCGGGACCTGACGGAGCCTTGCCGAATTCGATGAATGCACTGGATATCCGTTTGCTCGGGAGATTTGTGCGGCACGAAGCGCATGTTGGGCCGTTGCACGGCCTCGCAGATGGCGGCCGCATCGTTGGCATCGTTCTTCGCGCCAAGCAGATACGCTTTTACGTATCGGGGATGAATACGCCGAACTTCGTGGCCGAGGCTTTCGATGGTTCTGGCCCAGTATTCTGATGAAGCGCAAGCCTCCATACCCACCAGACAGGTCGGCAAGTTGGCGAAAAAGCGCACAACCCCAGTCCGACTCAAGGAACGATTGAGTACCGGCTTGCCCTGGGCATCCACGCCGTTGTCCATTGGACAGCCGCAGGTCTAACCCGTGAGCAAGCACATATTTTTGTGGACTGTTTAACCGCTCTGATTGAGCCGGTCAAAACACATTATTTATGGCGGCCTGCTTTGCGGGATCCCAATGATGAAATGGTGCTGGAAGCTGCGGTCAATGGTCGTGCAGACTCCATTGTTACTTTTAATTTGCGCGATTATGGCGATGTACCGGGGAAATTCGGCATTGAGGTTTTGTTACCGGCCACTGCTATCAGGAGAGTAAAAAATGCGTGAGATATCCACCTACCCCTTGCGGCTACCTAAATCCCTGAAGGATGAAGTAGCAAAAGTCGCCAAGCGCGACGGCGCTAGTGTCAATCAGTTTATCGCCATTGCGGTTGCTGAAAAAATTTCTGCCTTGAAAACAGAGGAATTTTTTGCTGAACGGACCAAAGGCGTTGATCTGGATGCTTTCCGGGCAATTCTGTTTCGATCGGGCGGGGAACCACCTCGTTCTGGCGACTTCAAGATGTAGCCTGGGCAGTTTGCCGCTTTAGAGCATTTGTCATTGAAAGTATCTTTCCGCTAAAATGCTCTGACGGTGTGGAGCGAAGAGTAACACCGTCCGCGAGATTGGCGCAGGCGGGCTGCGCCCGCCGTCAAGCGACAATCTCAAGCGCAAAATGCTATAGAGTTTCCCAAAAGATAGGCATTTATTCAGGGAGTTCGGGATATCGCGCAGAACAACACAGGGCGGGTCCTTTGTATCTCTGAACCCAATGCGGGGTCAAAATCCACCCACTAGACTTCACCGCGCTTCATGCGTAATTTCCGGAAAATTTCTGTCTGAAACTGCCAGCTTATTTGGGTAAAAACACGGATTGCAACAGGTGGTGTTTCGGGTCACGATATGGATTGAGTACCGTAACTCCACGCCATGTGAACTCGTGCTGCATATCCTCGCTGAGAAGCAGGCGGCAGCGTTGCTCCGCAGCCACGGCAAGGATCAGGGCATCCCATATTTGCAAGCCGTGACCCGTAACGGCATCCATAGCCGACTGGAGCGCAGTCCATGTACTGTCGGCGGTTTCATAGGCATCAGCCCATCCCAAAACAGCTTCACGGGCAGGCGCGGCATCTTGCCGGGCTTTGCCCGTCAATACACGAAACAACTCTCCCAGGCATTGCGCGGGGATTACCACCAGAGACGGCGGAAGCATCCGAACAAGTTCAAGGGAAACCCGCTGCCGGTCACTATCTCCGATTCCTTCGGCATAGGCCAGAATGTCGGTGTCCAGGGCTATACGCACGGGTCACCCGCTGTAGAGATCATCGCGTGTCCAATCACGCCGTCCAGTGCTGTTTTGCCTGGATAGCCTGAGCAGTAACGATTCTTTCGCGGCTATTCTGTCAATTTTAGTGTCAATGGGGCAGATCTTGGCTACGGGCGTCCCCCGGGACACGATGAGGATGCTCTCGCCGGAAGCAACATCCTTGAGCAGGCCGGAAAAATTACGATTGGCATCGGAAGCGGTGACAGTGCGCATACTTTTCTCCATGTAGTGTTCAACACTATATAATCGGGAAAAGCGGGGCGCGTCAACCCCAGATGCCATATTTGCCAGGGCAATCGAATGAAGGATCAAACAAGTTCGGCGGCCACGGCCGAGGCCGGGAATTCATCATCCCATCCCGCGCGTTACGCTTGACACGCATGCTCTTCTTGCTGGGCAGGGATTTCAGTAAGTTATGAGTGATATGTTTCATGGAAACGCGATTGCCGCCCGCACTGAAACAGAGTATGAAAAATGTTCCCCTCATGCAGTGTTTTCAGGTAACCCATGCCGCGTCTTACGCCCCGGCAACGCCGGGAAATCATCGACCGGATTGAATCCGGAGAACACCTGCCGGACAAATACCGGTTTCTGCTCTTTGCGGACAGGCGCGAGACCGAACTGGTCTGGAACGGCAAAAGCGCGGAAGTCTGCGATCTTGTTCTGCCCTTCCGGACTATTGAGCGGGTGGACGGCCGGGACGCGGAAAAGGCGGCGGCCGGGGCGGGGAGGGACGGCGCCCCTTGCCCGGGTTCTCACGGGCGTTCCGGATGGATCAACAAACTCATCCGCGGAGACAACAAGCTGATCCTCTCCTCCCTGAAAAACGGCCCTCTGCGTGCGGAAATCGAGGGTCAGGGGGGACTGAAGCTCATCTATATAGATCCCCCCTTTGACGCAGGCGCGGATGTTTTTGCGGACCTCGAAATCGGAGAGGGAGAGGCGGGCGGCAAACCCGAAGCCATCAGAACGATCGCCTATGGAGACGTCTGGGGACGGGGGGAGGATTCCTTCATCTCCATGATTTATGATCGCCTTGTCCTGATGCGGGACCTGTTGGCGGAAGACGGCAGCATCTACGCGCATTGCGACTGGAGGTTCAATTCCCTGATGCGCCTGCTCCTGCAGGAGGTATTCAAAAATTACAATAACGAGATAATCTGGCATTATACGGGTGGAGGCAGGGCCGGAACATATTTTTCCAAAAAACATGATTCCATTTTCTGGTATGCCAAGGGTGAAAATTGGATATTCAACCCGGACGCGATACGCATTCCCTACAAGGAGACGAGCGGCTACGCGAAATGCGGCATCACGAGCCGGGGAGGCAGACATTATTCCCCCAATCCCCTGGGCACGCTGCCCGACGACGTCTGGGACATACCCATCGTCAACCCCTTGTCCCCGGAGCGTTCGGGCTATCCCACCCAGAAGCCGGAAGCCCTGCTTGAGCGCATCATAAAGGCCTCTTCCAGAGAAGGCGATCTGGTGGCGGATTTTTTCTGCGGCTCCGGCACCACGGCGGCGGTTGCGGAAAGGCTGAAACGCAAGTGGATTGCCGCCGATATGAGCAAACTGGCCGTTCACGCCACCCGCAAGCGCCTCATGGGGTTGCGGCGCGATCTTGCCGCCGGAGGCGAGAGCCGCCCCGCCTTTGAAGTTCTCGTCTTGGAGGAATGCGGGGCCAATGCCGGGAGGACGGCGCGAAAGGCGGAAAAGGCGATGCGTTGCGCAACGCGCAAAAGGGCTTTTCCGGATTTTCCCCTGACCGCCCGTATTGAGGTCGCACCCCTGTATAGCGGCGAAAGGCGCGTTGCCGTGCGGCTTGAAAATTTTACCGTCGTTTGCGCTCATTCCCCTGTCTTTCTGAAGAACAGGAGCGGGATTGTCCTGGAGCACGGGCAAATCGTCAGGATCGGAAAGGACAGGGACGGGGTCGTCCACCGTAAGCCCGTGACGCGCAAATGGACGGACTGGATAGACTGCTGGTCGATCGACTTTGATTTTGGGCGCGCGTCCGATGTAGTTAACCGGAAAAACGCGGAAGGGGGAGAGATTGAGGAAAACGGGGGCGACGGCTTTGTCTTTGAGAATATGTGGCGGAGTTTTCGCACAAGAAAAGACCGCAGCCTGGAATTGACCAGTGTCTTCCACGAATACCGGGAGGGCGGACGCAAAAGGATCGCCGTCCGGGTGACGGATGTGTTCGGCAATGACCATGTGAGCGTCATTGAAGTGCGTGCCGGAGAACGGACGACGAACCGCTGACCGAGCCCGCCCGCGCCGAAAACACGGGCGCCGGGGAGGTTATTTTTTCCCTGCGAGCTGCAGGGCCTTGTCCACGGCTTCTTCAAAGAGATCCCGGCTGACCGCGCCGCGGATCATGAGATCGTTCACCAAAAAATGCGGGGTTCCGGAAATGCCGAAGCCGTCCGCTTCTTTAGAGTCCGCGTCCAGACGCTGCTGCACGGCCGATCCGCCCGCTTCCGCCTTGAGTTTCCGGAAATCATAACCCAGGCTTTCGGTGGTTTTCTTTATGAAATCCTCTCCCTCGCGCTCATACTGGTCGATGCCGCTGAACAGCGCGTCGAGGAAGAGCCAGCCCTTGGCCGGGTCAAGCATGAAGGCCGCGGTGGAATACCTGGCCGCGGTGACCGAGACCGGGTCCTCTTTGGGCAGGACTTTGAAAGCCACGCGGATCCTGCCTTCGTACTTTTTCAGGAGCTGGGCGATGGTCTGTTCGGACTGGCGGCAGTACGGGCAGGTGAAGTCGGAATAGGCCACTATGGTGACGGGCGCCCTGGGGTTGCCCCGAAAGGCCCTGCCTTCGAGATTGACGACCTTTTTCTGCTTGGCGTCCTGCTCCCATTGGGTGAGCATGGCCTTGCGCTTGCGCAGCATATTGCCCTGTTGGGCTATTTCCAGAACCGTTTCGCTGTGGTCCTTCAGGATATCCAGCACCAGATCCGGATTTTCCTTCAGTATCTGCCGCACCTCTTCTTTGGTCACTCCGGAGGAGGAGGCGCATTGCGCCGTCGAAAGCGACAGGGAAAAGGCGGCGAGGATTGCGGGGGCGGCCTTGATCATGGCCTTTACGGCGGCCGTGAAGACGGCCGGAGTTCCGCGCCCGGCGTTTGGACCCATGCGGGGGGATATGGCAGTTTTGTCTGCCGGCGCGTGCAGCATCAAAGTTCTCTCCAGGGTTGACATTCGGCGATGTTACGCGCTAAAAAGCGGACGCCGCCGCGCGTTTGCCGGGCATGTCTCCATGCCCGATCCGGCAGATAGCACTATTTTGCGTTCTTGGCAAAATATTCGTGCCTGGAAGGAGAATCGCGGGCGATCCGCGTCTTACGTCGCGGGACGCGGGCGTGAAGCATTCAAGCCCGCTTGAATGCAAATCGGCGTGAGTTGATTTGCGCGATATTGATGGGCCGTCGTTCAATTGGCAGGACAACGGATTCTGACTCCGTCAATCTTGGTTCGAGTCCAAGCGGCCCAGCCAAAAACATCAAGACCCGGGCAAAGCGAAAAACCGCGTTTTTCGCTTTGCTCAAGCCGCCTGCGGCGGCGAACCCGGCTTCGCACGGTCTGGCCTCGTGTCATTCGCAGAATGGCATGAGGCCAGACCGTCTTTACCGGCCGGCGTCCGCCGGGCTTCCGCATTCTTCAGCCTCGCCGCTCAGGATGTCCAGTCCGTGCCCCAGTTCGTCGATGACGCACAAAAGGCACTCCCTGACAGCTTTCGGGCTTCCCGGCAGGTTGAGGATCAGGCTCTCCCCGCGAATGGCGGCTACCGCCCGGCTCAGCATGGCCCTGCGGGTCTTTTCCATGCTCATGGCCCGCATGGCCTCCGCAATCCCCGGACAGAGGCGCTCCGCCGCATCCAGCGTCGCCTCCGGCGTCACGTCGCGCCTGGAAAAGCCGGTGCCGCCGGTGGTGAGGATGAGCCGCGCCGTTTTGGAATCGGCAAGGCGTTTAAGTTCGGCTGCGATCATCTCGCGCTCGTCCGGCAACATGCCCTGGTAGACCACGGTAAACCCGCGGCTTTCCGCTATTTCCCGCGCTACGGCCCCGGCACGGTCCTCGCGTTTTCCGGCATAACCCTTGTCGCTTATGGTCAGAACGGCCGCGCTGAACATAATCAGTCCTCCGGGAGCAGGCGCAGTTCGTCGCCTGTGTTTACCATTCCCCCGAGCAGCACGCGGGCGAAAACCCCCTGCGAGGGCATGATGCACTCGCCCATGCTGCGGAAAATTCCGCAGCGATCGTGGCATTCCTTGCCGATCTGGGTGATCTCCAGAAGGGCTTCGGCACAGGCCAGGCGCGTGCCGATCGGAAGCGCGGCAAAGTCTATCCCCTCGGCGACGATGTTTTCTCCGAAACAGCCGTAGGGCGCGATGGCGCCTCTTTTGCGGAAATCCTCGATTTTTTCGTGCGCCAGAAGGCTGACCTGCCTGTGCCAACCCCCGGCGTGGGCGTCGCCTTCGAGCCCGTGGTCGGTGACGAGCCTGGCCGAAGGCACGGCCGTTTTAGCCCTGCCCTTTTTTTCGCTTACGCACAATGCGATGATTCTGCCCATCGCGCCAGCCTCCCTGTTTCCGTTTCCAGGCATAATCGCGTCCCGCTCATCCACCCACGCTGTGCATCAGAAAAGACGCTTGTCTCCTTTCGTCTTGCGCAAAGGCGTGCGCCGCCGGCTTTTGCCGCACCGCCTCCTCGATGGCCGTAACCAGGGCCGCGTCATCCGCTCCCTGCCGCAGCAGGGGTTTCAGTTCTATCCCGGCGTTATGGTGCAGGCAGCTTTTCAGAAAGCCGGAGGAGGTCAGGCGCACCCGGTTGCAGCGGGCGCAGAATTTGTCGCTGACGGCCGAGATGAAACCCACGCCTCCGCCATAGCCTTCCACCCGCCAGTGTTCGGCCGGTCCCTTGCCCAGGCGCTCGTCCGCAGGGGTGAGACGGCCGAAGCGTTCTTCGATCATCCGCTTTGTCTCGTTCGGAGCCACGCCTTGCTGCGCCTGGCCCAGACCCACGGGCATGACCTCGATGAAGCGCAGGATATAGCCCCGGGTCAGGGCGAAGCGCGTCAGTTCCTCAAGGTCTTCCTCATTGCGCCCGCGCATAGGCACGACGTTGATCTTCACCCTTATGCCCGCCCGCCGCGCCAGGTCCAGAACCTGCACCACCTCATCCGGCCCGGCTTGCGCTCGGGATATGGTCCGGTAATTGTCCGGACGCAGCGAATTCAGGCTGATATTAAGGCCTCCAAGGCCGATGCGCGCCAGTTCCTCCACATGGGGGGCGAGCAGAGCCCCGTTGCTGGTCAGAGTGACTTGCTCCACGCCCGGAAGAGACTTAAGATCGCGGATAAAATCCACAGCGCCTTTGCGGGACAAGGGTTCGCCCCCCGTCACCTTGAAAGTTCCGATGCCCAAACCCGCAAAAAGACGGCAAAGGCGCAGGATCTCCTCATAGCTTAAAATTTCCTTGTGCGGGATGAATTTTTCGCCATTCGCCGGCATACAGTAGATACAGCGGAAATTGCAGCGATCCGTTATGGACAGGCGGACGTAGTCTATTTTCCTCCCAAAGGAGTCAAAGAGGGAAGGCATCGCGCTTTTCTTCCGTATTTTTTCAGGGTCGCTCTTCTTCAGGAGTTAGCCCGGGTCTTTCATAAACCCCGCTTTTGCCGCCGGTTTTTTTCAGAAGGCGGATGCCGGAAATTTCCATGCCCTTGTCCATGGATTTGCACATGTCATACACGGTGAGCAGGGCGACGGACACCCCGGTCAGGGCTTCCATCTCCACTCCCGTGCGTCCCTCGGTTTTCACCCTGCACAGGGCGCGAATTCCCCCGGCTTCAACGCAGAGCTCCACCTTGCAGTTTTCCAGGGGCAGGGGGTGGCAGAGAGGGATAAGATCGCAGGTGCGTTTGGCGCCCATAATCCCGGCCAGTTGGGCGACGGTCAGCACATCGCCCTTGGCGGCCCTCCTTTCCAGCACGCTTTGCAGAGCCTCGTCCGACATGCTTATGAACCCGTCCGCCACGGCGGCGCGGCTCGTCGCCGCCTTGCCGCCGACGTCCACCATCATTACGTTGCCCTGCGCGTCTATGTGACTGGACATGCGTTCTCCCCCGAAAGCGATAAAGTATTTATCGGAAAGATACTTTCAATGACAAAATGCCCTAATGTCGTGTCAAGCGACACGAGTCGCCGTCCCGCAGGGGCAGCGCCCGCCAAAGGCGGCGTGAGCGAGCCGAAAACCACGATTTTCGGCGAAGCGGTCCCCGCGCCGGTATGACAGTACCGGCGTGACATATCATTCAAGCTGAAGCAGGATGGCCTCTATTTCCTCGTCCAGATGGTCCGTGAACAGCAAACCTGTTTCCGAGAGCAGTGCCCGGTTGCTGACGCTCAGTGTTTTCGCGCGCCCGCGCGTGCCGCCGTGTCCGCTTTGGATTTTTATCTTCCGGCCGCTCGTTCCGGAGGCGATTTTCACCACGCGCCGCGCCACCTCGCCTATGCTCAGGGATTTGCCGTAGGAGACGTTGAAGACGCGCCCGGCCAGGTCTTTTCTGGGCATGAGGGCCTCGATGACCGCGGCGAAGTCTCCCAGCCAGAGGAAATCGCGCGGGGTGCGCGGGTCCGAGCGCAGGAGAAGCGTCCCGCTCACGGCGCCTTTGCACAGATCGTTGAGCAGCAGGCTCCAGTTCGCTCCTCCTGCAAAGGCCGGGGCGCCGTAGCCGTTGCAAAAGCGCAGGATGATGCAGCGCAGGCCGTGCAGGCGCGCGAACATGCGGCAGTATTCCTCGGCAAAGAGGTGGGTCAGGGCGTAGTCGTTGCCGGGCGCGGGCGGGGTTCGCTCGCTGATTTTCCCTTCGGATCTCCCATAGACGTGGACGGTGCTGCAATAGATAAGAAGCGGGGCCTCTTCCGGGGCATCCTTGTAGCGCAGGCGCAGGGACTCGAGGATGTTCCTCGTCCCCAGGGCGTTCGTCAGCAAAGAACGGCGCGGGTAGTCGGGGAGGGTGGCGTCGGTCAGCGCGGCCGCGTGGACCACCAGGTCCGTTTTGTCCGCAAAGAGCCGGGTCAGCGACTGAGGGGATTCCTTTTCCAGGTCCGCCGTAACGCAGGCGCAGGGAAAGCCGGGGGCGGTTTTCCATCCGCTCCGGGACACGGCGACCGCCTCATGCCCGCGCAGGGCAAGATGCCGGCTTATCCAGGAACCGGCGTAACCCGTACCGCCGGTGATCAGGCAGCGCCGTGCCCTGGATGCCGCGGCGGTCTTCAGCATTTGACGCCCCAGGTATACGGCACGAGCGGGCTGTCGGCCGGGATGGATTCGGATTCTTCCGGGTCATGGGGCAGGTCCGCGCAGTTGGCCAGAACGGCCGGGGCATCGTCTAATGCCGTGAACCCGTAAATGATGCCCGGGGGGACATGCAGCAGCCGGTAATCGTCCGGCAAACCGAGGACGAAGGTCTCCAGTCTGCCGAGGCTGGGGGAATTTTCCCGTTCGTCATAGGCTGCGAGCAGGATGCGCCCTTGGGGGCAGGCGAAATTTTGCGACTGGCGCCTATGTTTTTTCCAGGCCTTTATCGCTTCGCGGTCAAGGAGGGAGAAGTAGATTTCGCCGAAAGCCGTGAAATGAGGGGAATCGGCCCGCAGCATATGCAGCACCGGTCCGCCTTTGCCTGGCATGACCTTGAGCGGCCTGCTCCAGAGCCCGTCAATGGAACTGCGTACCGGCGAACAGAGGTCTGCGGACGAGGGGGAGATTCGCGTGTTCAACGCGTCCATGCGAGCTTCCTCTCTTGCGCGAGCGCGCAGTAGTCGCCGATCTGCCCGACGGTCAGGGCATACATATCCGGGGCCGCGCCGCCTTTCTCCATCTCGTCCGGGCCTCGATAATAGCTGTCATACCAGAGGGCTGTAAAGCGCACGGTTTCGGCAAAGGAGAGCACGGCCTTCCAGTCCAGCAGGGCCAAGGCCTTGTCGCAGCAAAGCTTGAGCAGGGTGCTCTCCTTTTTTTCCCGGTTTTGGTCCGGCCCGTCCGGGTCCGCGGATAGGGAAAACCCCGGCCAGTATCGGAGCAGGGCCTTTGCCAGGTCCCCGACCGAAGCCTTGACCTCGGCGGGGGGACCGAAATTGAAGGACTCCCCGTGCAGGCCGCGTCCTTTGGGCGTGTTCTCCCGCAAAAGGCGCGCTCCGAGGTGCAGATAGCCCGAGAGGGGTTCGAGTACATGCTGCCAGGGGCGGGTGGCTTCGGGGTTGCGTATGCTTACCGGACGCTTTTCGGCAAAGGCACGCGCGCAATCCGGAACTATGCGGTCTTCGGCCCAGTCTCCGCCGCCGATTACGTTGCCGGCCCGGGCTGTGGCCGCGCGCAACGGCCCGGCCGCGAAAAAGGAATGAAAATAGGAGTGGGCGATGATTTCCGCGCAGGCCTTGGATGCGCTGTAAGGGTCTTTCCCTCCCAGGCGGTCCGTCTCCCTGTAGCCGAAGACCCATTCATCGTTGCGGTAGCATTTGTCGCTGGTGATCAGCACCAGGGCTTTTACCGAGGGGGTGTTGCGCGCGGCTTCGAGCAGGTTCAGGGTTCCGGCCGCGTTGACGGCAAAGGTTTCGACCGGGTCCGCGTATGATTTGCGCACCAGGGCCTGGGCGGCGAGATTGAAGACTATGTCCGGGGCGAAGGCTTTGAGCGCCGCCTCAAGGCCCTTTCTGTCCCGCATGTCGCCGTCAAAATGGCTGATGCGCCGTTCAAGTCCGAGGGCGCGAAAGCCTGAAGGCTCGGTCGGCACGCCGCAAGACCAGCCGGCCGTCTCAGCTCCCAGTTCAAGCAGCCAGGTCGTGAGCCAGAAGCCCTTGAAGCCCGTATGCCCGGTTATGAAGACCCTAAGCCCTTTATACACGTTGTCGAACATGGTCTCTCCCGGAAAAATCCAGCCAGGGAGCCCGGCCTTTTTCCCACAGGGCGTTGAGCAGTTCATAGTCGCGCATGGTGTCCATGCATTGCCAGAAGCCCTTGTGTCTGTACATGGACAACTGCCCTTCGCGGGCCAGACGTTCCAGCGGCTCTTTTTCCAGATCGCACCCCGCGTCGGTGCTCAGGTAGTCCAGAAATTCCGGCTGGAAGACAAAGAAGCCGCAGTTGGTGAACTGATTGAGCACCGGTTTTTCTTCCCAGCTTTCGATCTCGCCTTTTTCGTCCGTGCTCACGGTGCCGAAACGCGAGGGCATGCGCACTCCGGTAAAGGTGCCAATGCGCCCGTGCGCGCGATGGAAGCGGACGAGTTCGCCCATGTCTATGTCGGCCACGCCGTCTCCGTATGCGGCCATGAACGGGCCGTCGCCGAGGTATGCGGCCACTCGTTTGATGCGCGCGCCTTTCTCGGTTTCCTCACCCGTGTCGCAAAGGGTGATTTTCCAGTCTACGCTTTCGTCCAGGCTGTGTACGGTCAGCTCACCGGAGGCGAGGTCGATGCTGAAATTGGAATTGCGCATTTTGTAGTCATGGAAGTATTGTTTGATCGCCTCGCCCCTGTAGCCCAGAGGCAGGACGAATTCCTTGAAGCCGTATTGGGCGTAGCGGCGCATGATATGCCACATAATCGGACGGCCGCCGATCTCCACCATGGGCTTTGGCTTGAATTCGGTTTCTTCCTTGAGCCGTGTGCCTTTCCCGCCGCAGAAGATTATGACCTTCATCATAAATTCCCTTATGGTCCGAAACCTCTGTTTTATAGCCCGTGACGGCAAGGGCATTTTACGTTTGACGCCAAGTCGCGGCCAACGGGGAGCAAGTTGATATCGGCCGAAGGCAAAGCTTTCAGCCCGCCGCGGAGGCGGCATTGGCTGCCGTCGTAAAGCGTCGAATCGGGCGTTCTTTTCCGCATTCAAACCCGTTTGAAAGCGGCTTGATATGCGATTGTCGTTTGACGGCAAAGCAAATCAGCCACGCGACAATCCCGCGGCGGGTATTTGCCGCGCAAATTTCTGCCTTCAGGGCATAGCCGACGGCGAGGGCGGCGTCAACGGCGTTTTGGCCTTTGCCCGGCGTCCCCGGGCCGATGCGGGCTGTCTGTGGGTTGGCGCATTGCGCGGTGCTGCCCGTTTTGGCCGGGAGGCAGGAGGCGGCTGAAGCGGGGCCGGCGCAAAGGCGGACGGCGGTCAGGCCGGGAACGGTGTGGAAGCGGTGGCGTTGCATGGGAATCAGCATAGCCGCTTTCATAGGAAAAATTAACCGGCAAACCGGTACAAAAACGATTTTTTGCTCTGGCCGGGCCGTACATGGCGGGCGCCAGGGCTGACGCATCTATAATTTTATAGTGTTAATTTAGAATATTATGATATATGTCTTTGAGATTCGCGGCGGCGGCAAAGCCGCCTTGCTCCTTACGAAGCCTGCGGCTTCGGACGATGCTTGCGCATCGCCGCAGGGCTGACGCAATAAGATGCGTCAGCCCTGCGGCGGGCGCGAAAAAATATTGACAGAGTTCGGCGATCCGGCTAGAAGCAACCACAAAGTTGCTCCAATCCCCGATAGAATTGAAGCAATTTTTATAGGGAATCGGAATTACGTCTTCCCCGGCAGACGCCAAAACCACCGACAATCTCAAGCGCAAAATGCTGTAGAGGTTTGGCGCGAAATTTGTGGAATCGGCGGCAAGGCTGATGTGCCGCGCCATGTCAAGCGGGTCATTAGCTCAATTGGTAGAGCAGCTGACTCTTAATCAGGAGGTTGCAGGTTCGAGTCCTGCATGACCCACCAGCAAAAACAAGGCCCCGGAAGGTTTTCAAGCCTTCCGGGGCCTTGATTTTTCCGGCTCTCCAAGCCAAACCCCGCACCGATCCAGAAATCCGCACATCGGTTGATGCCGGCGTGATTTCCGACCGGCTCACGCTGATTCGCCCGCACATACCCTGCACGCATATCGGTATGTGAAATTGATCGTTCCTATCCTGCCTCACCGACCCTACTCTGAACGCCATGGCCTTTGAACCGCGAATAATGGCAAGGGCGGCCGAGCGCATGCATCCGAAAAAAAAATTGAGCAGAGCCGGTGGCGCGGCGATCAGCTTGGCGTCGGTGACGGTTTTCGTTTTTCTGTGGTTTCTGGGCGGGCGTCTCAACCTGTTCAGCCCGCTGTTGCTGCCGCCGCCCGGGGAAATCTGTCTCACGGCGGCGGAAATGCTTACGGAGGGATACCGGCAGTTGCCCTTGTGGTATCATGTCGCGGTCAGCGTGGGCAGGGTGTTCGGCGCCTTCATACCGGCCGTGCTGATCGGGGTGCCTGTGGGACTGGCCATGGGTATGTTCCCCGTTCTGCAGGCGCTTGTGGATCCTTTCGTCCAGTTTTTCCGCCCGTTGCCCAAGCTGGCCCTTATTCCCCTGGTCATCCTCTGGCTGGGTATAGGCGAAACGTCTAAGATATTCCTCATATTCATTTCCGCCTTCCTGACCATCCTGGTCGGATGCGCCGCCGCGGCGGGTGGAACAGATCAGGGCAGATTGCGCCTCGGGCGCGCGCTGGGAGCCACGGACCGACAGTTGTTGCGGTACATTGTTTTTCCTGGAGCTCTGCCGGAAATATTCACCAGTGTCCGCCTTGCCGTCGGCGTGGGCTGGACGACGCTGATCGCCGCCGAAATGGTGGCGGCCGATACCGGCATCGGCTGGATGGTGCTCAACGCCAGTTCCTATATGCGCACGGATATTGTCATGCTCGGCATCATCCTGCTCGGACTTACCGGGTACATCCTTGATACGATCATTGTCGCGGTGCAGAGGATTGTCGTCCCTTGGGACGGCAAATCCTGAAACAGACAACAAAGGAGTCTGCCATGTCTTTCCATCTTCTACGCGCCGCCGCCCTTGTGGTGTTGACGGCCCTGTTCGCGCCCGTCGCCGCTTTCGCGGCCGCACCCGCCAAACCGGCGGAAATTCGTCTGGCCTACCTGAACGGCCCCCGGCCCTGGATTCTGGGCAAAGCGGACGGTTCGTTCGAGAAAGCGCTTAAAATTCCGGTGAAATGGGTCAATTTCTCAAGCGGGCCGGATGCTCTGAAGGCCGTGGCGGCCGGCGAAATAGACATCGCCAGGGTCGGTTCCGTGCCGGTGGCGGCTGCGCTGGCCCGCAAACTGCCGATTGAGGTAATCGCCGTTTCCGGCGTCATCGATTCCAGTGAACGGCTGATCGCGCGCCGGGAAATCACCTCCGTCAAAGGGCTGGAAGGCCGGACCGTGACCTATCCCGCCGGATCCACCGCCCATTACGCCCTGCTCGCGGCTTTCAAGGTATATGGAGTGGACGCCGCCAAGGTGAAACAGGCTCCCCTTAAACCCGCCGATGAACTTGCGGCCTGGAAGCGCGGCGATGTGGACGCCGCCTATGTCTGGGGGCCGTTCTCCAACCAGCTTGAGGCCGCGGGAGGCCACGAACTGCTGAAAAGCGGGCAGTTGCAGAAGGATGGCTATTACCTGTTCAATGTCTATGTGGTGTCCAAAAAATTCGCCGCTGCCCATCCGGAAGCGGTCAGCCTCTTCCTGCGCGTGTTCAGGGACACGGTCCGGCGCTACAAGGCGGATCCGGATGCGGTGGCGGCAATCATAGCCAAGGAACTGGGACAGGATGTTGCCGCGGCGAAACAGACTCTTGCCGGGCTTGAGTTTCCGGATATTCAGGAACAACTCGCGCCAACTTGGCTGGGGGACAACAAGGGCGAGTCCGGCATCAGCAAAAGCTTCGCGGATACGGCGCGATTTCTGGCGGATTTGGGTGAACTGAGCCGGCGGGACATTCCGGACTCGTTCGCTCCCTATATCAATACCGCATACATCGCCGGGGCGGTGCGTTGACATGGTCTCCGCCGCCGGAACGGGCGGCGGCCGCGTTGTCTTTGATCGGGTCGCGCACAGGTTTCCCGGCGGGAACGGCGAAAGCCCGACCGAGGCCATAGCCGATTTCTCTCTGGAGATGGAAGAGGGCAGCTTTGTCTGCCTGCTTGGTCCGTCCGGGTGCGGCAAGTCCACAATTCTGAACCTGCTGGCCGGTTTTGAACTCCCCTCCGTCGGCAGGGTGCTGGTGGGAGGCCGGCCGGTGCTTCGTCCCGGACCGGACCGGGGGATTGTGTTTCAAGATGCGAATCTGTTGCCGTGGCGTAATGTTCTGGAAAACATAACCCTGGGTCCGGAACTGGCGGGCAGGCCGCGTGAGGAGACTCTCGCCGCGGCCCGCCGGTTCATCAGGCTTACCGGCCTTGAAGGATTTGAGCGCCACGCTCCCTACGAACTCTCCGGCGGGATGCGCCAACGCGTGGCTCTGGCCAGAGCATGGATTACCGAACCGCCCATCCTGCTTATGGATGAGCCTTTCGGCGCTCTTGACGCCCAAACCAGACTTTCCATGCAGGAGCTGCTGCTTTCCATCCGGCAGGTAACCGGAGCCACTGTTTTTTTTGTTACGCACGATGTTGATGAAGCCCTGTTTCTGGCGGATAGGGTAGTCATCATGACGCCAAGGCCCGGCAGGATCCGGCAGGTGCTTGTTTCGCCCTTTCCCCGGCCGCGCCGCTACGATCGGCTGATCCTCGATCCGGCCTTTACGGAACTGAAACACGACATCCTGCACGCGATCCGCCGGCCGGAATATGAAATATGAAAACATGGTCGCGTCCGTCTTTACTCAGGACACGTATTCCGCTTGCGCTCCCTGAAGGGGCGCGGGAGCGCCGGGAGCGCCGCACGCGACTCAGGTTTGGACGGGTTCCCTCCAGGCCGGGAAGAGCTTCTGCGCAAGCCCCATGGCCTCAAGGATTTTCCCGACTACATGCCGGACAAGGTCTGCCATGCTTTGCGGGTTGTGGTAGAAAGCGGGCGCGGCCGGGAGGATGGCCGCCCCGGCCCTGGCCAGAATCAGCATGTTTTCCAAATGGACGGCGCTTAGGGGGGTTTCGCGCGGGACCAGGATCAGGTTGCGCCGTTCCTTTAGCATAACCCCGGCGCAACGCTGCGCGAGATTGCCTGACAAACCGTGCGCCACGCAGGCCAGGGTGTGCATGGAACAGGGCACGACGACCATGTGGTCGAAGACGTTGGAGCCGCTGGCCGGTCCCGCGAACATGTTGTCCGGGGCATGGAAGGTCACTCCGGGAAAATTCTCCGGTCCCAGGCCGCATTCATGGCGCATGACCTTTTCACCCCAGGGGGTGAAGACGGCTTCAGCGTCCCGGCCTTGCCGCACAAGCTCCCTCAGTAGTTCGGCCGCGTATATTCCCCCGCTCGCCCCGCTTATACCGATCAGAATCTTCATCAGAATTTCCTTTATGGTCTGAAACTCTCATATCATTTTCCATTCGAGATGCAAGCTATTTAACGATTCTTACATTAAAATTCAATATGTTAAGTATATATACCACGGCATTGGCGAAAGGAAGCGCCATCAGTCATTATTGCAGGGGAGGCAGCGGGGCGTCCGGATGGCCCAGCCTGGAAGCGGCATTGGGCGGAGGCTGGAGCGTGGGATCGGGCGCGGGCGGAGGCGGGGAGGTGGGGGGAAGAACTCGCCCGGAGGAATTTACAAAGGGCGGAACGTTTCGCGCCGCGTCCCCTGTCGGTCCTGAAGGCGCCTGCACGGACCGGGGAGGCGCTTCTGTCGGGGGCAGAGGGATCTGGAGAGGAGCCGGGACGGACGGGGCTTGGACGGCGGCAGGCGCGGACAGGGACGGAGGCGTCGGGGCGATGGGGGCAGAGACGGCCGGAGGCGTCGGGGCCGCAGGCGAAGCGGCCGGAGGCGTCGAGGCCGCGGGCGAAGCGGCCGGAGCCGGAACGGCCGGCCGGGCGGCGTCACCGGAGGGAGAAGGGGCAGCCGGGGCGGCCCGGCTACTTGTCCCGGCGCGTGGGGCGGGGATGCAGCCCTCAGGGCAGACCGGCTCGGGGAAAAGCTCGCTTTGGCCTTGCGCAGCCTTTGGCGTCAGTGCTTTGCCCTTGGCCTTGGCGGTTTTATTGCCTGAGGAAGCTTTTTTCCCTGAGGAAGCTTTTTTCCCGGAGCTTTTCCCCGCGCTTGCGGCGCTTGTTTTGCCGGTTCCGGAAACCTCGCTTCTGGCCGACCCCGCTTCCGTAAAGGCCTGGGTGCGCGCCACATACTGTCTCCACAGGGGATCGGCATGGGCCACCACCTGTCCGGTCAGGGCCGGAACCCTTTGCAGGCTTGCGGGATCGGGGGCGGGGGCGGGCATTTGGGCCTGCGGGGGATCCGGCTGCCGGTTGCCGGAGGAGCAGCCGGACAAAATTCCGCCTGCAAGGACAAAGATGACGAGACAAATCGACACAGAGGCTATTTTCATAATAATTCCTGATATTATAGAATATTATATTTAGTGTAGAAAATTTCAACTAAAATTCGAGACAGCTTGCGTTGCCGGATGCCGCCGGGCGACAAGCCCAACGCGGCGGCGAAGCCGCCGGAGCAAAGCAAAAACCACGTTTTTTGCTTTGCGATCCTATCGCTTAAAACGGAGCGGATGCGTAGTCTTAAGCGATACATGCACTACAGCATTTTGCGCTTGAGATTGTCGCTTGACGGCGGGCACAGCCCGCCTGCGCCAATCTCGCGGACGGTGTTACGCTTCACACCGTCAGGGCATTTATCGGAAAGATACTTTCAATGACAAAATGCTCCAGGGCGCTTTCCGTCTTTGCGTGTTCATCCGCATTCTTTTATCGGCATTTTTTCCTTTGTCTTTATCGGAAAAGGCGGCCACGCGGTTCTTCTTCCGTTTACCCTCCAGGGCTGACGCATCTAAAATTTTTTATATTGTTAATTAAGGATATTATGGTACACACCTTTGAGATTCGCGGCGGCGGCAAGGCGAAACAGCGCTTGCGCCGCAGCCGCCAAATCAAAACTGCATGGATGCAGTTTTGATTTGAAATTCGAATTACGAAGCCTGCGGCCTCGGGCGATGCTTGCGCATCGCCGCAGGGCAGACGCGATAAGATGCGTCCGCCCTGGTTTACCCTCATTGACGCACGGCCTTTCCCGCCTGTATGTTTTGGCTTGCGCAACCGGCAAAGGTCGGGGGAGGGCAGGAGAGATGATCGTGATTTTAACGGGCGCGGGCATCAGCAGGGAGAGCGGGCTTCCCACCTTCCGGGGGGTGGACGGATTGTGGGAAAAAGCGCGCATTGAGGAGGTCGCCACCAGTTCCGCCCTGCGCCGGGACCCGGCGCGCGTCTACAGGTTCTGCAACGCGATGCGCGCCGCCATATTGAGTCCGGGCGTCGCCCCCAATCCCGCCCATTACGCCTTGGCCCGCCTGCAGGCGGAAGCGGCCGGAGAAGTTGTTCTGGTTACCCAGAATATCGACGACCTGCATGAGCGCGCCGGATCGGAAGAAGTTCTGCACATGCACGGCGAGGGGCTGAAGGCGCGTTGCCGGCGTTGCGGTTTTGTGCTGTGCTGGGAGAAGGACCTCTTCGGGAGCGAGGACTGTCCGGAGTGCAAGGCGCGCAAGGCCCTGCGTCCGCATATCGTGCTTTTTGACGAAGAACCCCTGTATATGGGGGAAATCCGGCGCGCGCTCGACCTTTGCGGCCTCTTTGTCTCCATCGGCACCTCCGGCAGCGTCTATCCGGCCGCGGGTTTCGTGTCTCTGGTCAGAGCCCGCGGCGTGCGCACCCTTGAACTCAACCTGGAACCTTCGCTGAACAGGGGGGCGTTCAGCGAAGCCTTCTACGGCCCGGCCTCCGAAATCGTGCCGAAATTCGTGAACCGGGTCTTGTCCGGGAAACATGCGCCCAATTCGGGAAAGGTATAATTATATTTTCAATAGATTAGATCATTTTGTCATTGAAAGTATCTTTCCGGATTCCCCGTTCCGAAGCGGCAAGCTCCTCCCCACATAAGGAAAATTGAAGGAATTTTTTATAAAGGGAACCTCTATAAACCGTCTTTTTGCCCCTTGGCGGCGTCAGACTCATTTCGCCAACGGGTCGAATATGTTGAATATACTCCCCCTTGTCGAAACTCGCCTTCCTTGCCAGGAAACAAAAATCCTGGTTTGTAGAGGTTCCCTAAATTCAGCAATGCGCCGTCCCGGCTTGACCCTCGGCCCCGACCGCGTCCCGCGACTTTTTTTCCAGTTGCGCCCCATAAAAAAACTCGCGCAACGGAGAAGTAAAAGGGGTGCGAAACTCGCGCCCAAGCAGCGCATCCGGGTTGGAGGCGAGAAAGGCGGCGATTTGTCCTTCATTTTCCGCCGGGCTGACCGTACAGGTGATATAGATCAGTCTCCCGCCGGGCATAAGACGCGGCCACAAATTTTTCAGCATCAGGGACTGCAACCCCGCCAGCTTTTCTACGTCCTCCGGACTGCGGCGCAAACGTATCTCGGGTCTTCTGGACAGGGTGCCGAGACCCGAGCAGGGCGCATCCAGAAGAATGGTCCCGAAAAGTTCCGGGAAAACGCCGGATACTCCGTCCGGGCGACCGTCCGCCTCCCCTTCGGACCTGTCCCCCGCGTCCGGGCGAAGTTCGGATAGGTCCAGACGCAACAGAAGCGGGCAGGGAACCGAGAGCCCCAGTCGGGCGTAATCAAGGGCCAGACCGTCCAGACGCCGGGAGGAAATATCCGAGGCCAGACGCACCGCGACGCCCTGTTCAAGCAGGCTCAGGGTTTTGCCCCCGCGCCCGGCGCAGCAGTCCCAGATCGGCCGCGGCCAGTCGCCGGGAGAAAAAAAATTCAGAACCTCGGCGGCCGCCGCGCTCTGCCGGCTCGCTCTGCCCTGCTTTACGGCCCTGCGGGCCGCCGCCGGCAGAGGAACGAAAAAAGTCAGAACATGCGCGTGTTCTTCGGCGCGCTCGTCCATGTGCCGCCCGACGCGCTCGTTGGAGTGCCCGCAGGCGGCAAGCAACTCGAGGCGCAGGTCCTCCCAGCCTTCGGCGGCGCGGTTCAGGCGCAAACCGGCAGGCGGCTCGAGACAGGCCGCGCGCGCCAGAGCGAGGGAAACGTCCTCCCCGTAGTTTTCCCGCCACATACGCGTCATCCAGTCCGGCAAATCCGCCCCTGCCCCCGGATCTGTCTCCGGCGAAGAAAGCTGCAAAGACCCGCGCCGCTCCGAATCCGGGCGACAACCCGGCACAGAGCGCTGGGCTTTGCGCAGCACGGCATTGCCCACCCCGCCCATAACCCGCCCGAAACGGTTGCGGATGTGGGACACGGCCCAACCCACGGCGGCGTGGTGCGGAGAGCGCAGAAAGGCCATTTCGTACAAAGACAGGATCAGGGTCAGCTCCATCTCCCGGGGGATATTCTCCGGGCGATCCAGAAAATTCCGTATAACAGCGCGCAGGCTGAGGAAACGACGCAGGGTCCCGTAGAGCAGTTCCGTGCAAAGCCGCCCGTCCACCGGCGCCAGGTTGGGCGAAGCCAGGGCGGCGTCCAGGGCGACCTGGGAATCCGCGCCTTCGTGCACAACCCTGAAAAGCGCCTGCAAAGCCGCGGCCCTGGGATCGTTGCCGGCCTTGTGCAGTTTGAACCGGGCGCTATTCATCACGGAACCCGCGTCAAGACCGCTTCGGAGGGGGCGAACAAGGGGAGCGGCGGCAGTTTTTCCGCGACTATGAACCGGCGCAGGGCGCTTTCCAGCAGTTCCACCGGCACTGAGGTATTGACGCAGTCTCCCTGCGGCCTGTCGTTGAGGATGCCGAAGACCGGCAGGGGATACGTGTCGCGGATGCCGGAGGACAGGTCGCGCTCGCAGGCGACGGCCAGAATGATTTCCGGTCTTCTTTCCTCCACAAGGCGTCTGGCTATGCCTCCGCCGGTGGCGATTTCCATATCCGGCCCATAGGCGTCGCGCAGGGCCAAAAGTGCGGCAATAGGGCAGGAGCCGCAACGGGCGCAACGGTCAAGGGCGAAAGTCAGGCGCAGCCGGCACCCGCTCTGTTGCAGGCAATGCGGGACCAGCACCAGCATACGCCCGGGGGCGAATCTTCCGCATGATCCGAGAACCAGGGTGTTGTTGCGACGGATGTAAACGCGGCGCGCCTCGACGCGCGACAGGCCGAAAAGCGGCGCAAGAAGTTCAAACAGGGGAAAAAAGAAAGCGCCCGCCGACCCCATGAGCTTTGTCAACATTTTCCCGCGCCGCTCAAAAAAATGTTTTGTAGAGCATCTGGGCGGCCATGGTGAAGAGCAGAACGGCGAAGGCCCGCTTCAGTTTGGGCACGGGCAGGCTGTGCGAGAGCCTGACGCCGACGGGGGCGGTGCATACGCTGGCTATGGCTATGCCGAAGAAAGCCGGAAGATAGATGTAGCCCAGGTGCGGTCCGGGCAGACCTTCCACCCCCTGTCCGCTGACTACATAGCCGAGGGCGCCGGCCAGGGCTATGGGAAACCCGATGGCCGCGGACGTTCCGATGGCCTGGTGCGTGGGCACGTTGCACCAGGTGAGATAGGGAACGGAAAGGGAACCGCCGCCTATGCCGACAAAACTGGAGACAATCCCGATTATGCCGCCGGCGGCGCTGTTGCCGGCAAAACCCGGAATGGAACGCGAAGGTTTGGGCTTGACGTTCAGGAACATGCTCGTCCCGGCATAGATCAGAAAAAAGATAAAAAAGAGCTTGAGCGGAACTATGGGCATATAAACGGCGATCTTGCTGCCGAAAAAGGTGCCGAGGAGGATGCACGGGGTGATTTGTTTCACGACATCCCAGAGCACTGCCTTTTTGCGGTGGTGACCGAGCAGGCTGGAGATCGAGGTGCACATTATGGTTGCCAGGGAAGTGCCGAGGGCCATATAATGGACGAAGTCACCGCTGATGCCCTTCATATTGAAGGAATAGATGATAATCGGCACTATGACCGTCCCTCCGCCCACGCCGAGCAGACCGGCCAGCACGCCGACGAAACAGCCGATAATGAGAAAAATTATCAGGGATGTGACCATCTGCTTCTCCTGGCGGTTTGCGAAATCAGTAACGAGGCGTTTTTGATCCGGAAACGGAATGACCCCTGACATGGGCAGGTAACGGGCATGCGTATATATATAGCCGCATCATGGAAACATCAACACGCCGTGGAAATGCTCTCGGCGCTTCTTGAGGAGCGGGGCCACAGCATTCTCTCCTGGCTGCGCGAAGGCAGGCCGGAGGAAGCTTTTCTCTCCCGCCTGGACCTGGAACACTTCATCCATTCCAAAGAGGGCAGGCGCGTCTTTGAATTTTGCTCAAACGCGGCCACAGGCTGCGATCTGGTGATATATATCGGCCCTTCCGGGTGCGACGCCTGGGCCGAGGTCGGAGCCGCATACGGCCGCCGCGTGCCCATTCTCGGACTTCTGGCCAAGTCCGAGGACGTCGGCCTGATGCGGCTCATGATACGCTCCTGGCACAGCTCGGTGAAAGACCTTATGCGGGAGGTCGAAAAACTCGAATCCGTCCTTGCGCTGGTCTGAAGGTTTCCCGGCCGGGCAGCCTTGAAAAATCGTCCGCTCCCGCAGAGCGGGTTATATTCAGGGAACCTCTACAAATCAGACGGATACGGAATGTTCCAGAGCTTCGCCCCCTTCCGCCCCTTCCGCCCCTTCCGTCGCCGCAGGCCGCAAATACTTGCGCAACACCGTGAACAGTTCCTCGCAGTTCAGGGGTTTGCCCACATGGTCGTTCATGCCCGCCTTCAGGCATCTTTCGATGTCCTCGCGGAAGACGTTGGCGGTCATGGCCACAATCGGCACTTCACGGGCGCCGGCATCGGCCAGCTCCCGGATGCGGCGCGTGGCCTCGTAGCCGTCCATTTCCGGCATCTGCACATCCATCAGAATCAGGGAGTAAAGCCCGGGCGCGGCGCTGAACTTGCGCACGGCCTCGGCCCCGTTTTCCGCGCAGTCCACGGCAAGCCCCGTAGGTTCAAGAAGGGAAAGCACAATCTCCCGGTTGATTTCTATGTCTTCGGCCAGAAGGACGCGCCGGCCGGAAAAATTTCCCTCCATGACCGGGGGTTCTTCTCCGCCGAGCCTGTTTTCCAGTCCGATGCATTCGTTGATGCAATCGACTATGGATGAAGGGAAGAGGGGCTTGGACAGAAACTTGTTCACGCCCGCCTCCCTGGCCTCTTCCTCCACGCTGCCCAGTTCCGCGGCCGAGATCATGATCACCACGCACCTGTCCGCCTCGCCCTCCCGGATGCGGCGGGCAAGCTCGATACCGTCCATCTCCGGCATCTTCCAGTCTATGAAATACAGGTCATAGGGCCCGTTTTTCCCGATCAGCGAAATGGCCTCCCCGCCTGCGGCGGCAGTGTGGAAGTCAACGCCGATGCGCCTTCCGATGTCGCGGAAATATTCCCGCACGTCCGGGGCGTCGTCCACGGCCAGTACCCGCATGTTGCGCAAATGCACGCCGGGAGGCAGCAGACCGCACTGTTTTTCCTCAACTTTGCGCGCGCGGATGGTGAAACTGAATGTCGAACCCTTGGCGAGTTCGGATTCCACCCGGATCTCTCCGCCCATCATCCCCACGATGCGTTTGGAAATGGCAAGGCCAAGTCCGGTCCCTCCGAACTTGCGCGCGGTGTCGCTCTGCGCCTGCTCGAAAGAGGAGAAAAGCTTCGCGCGCTGCTCCTCGCTTATGCCTATGCCCGTATCCCGGATATCGATCCTGATCGTGCAGAGGTCGCTCTCTTCTTTCTCCAGGCAGGCGTCCAGACTAACTGCGCCGTTTTCAGGAGTGAACTTCACGGCGTTGCTCAAAAGGTTCGCCACCACCTGGGCCAGACGCTGGTCATCGGCAAACAGCATACGCGGAATTTTCCCGTCTATGCGCACCCGGAAATCCAGATGTTTTTCCTCGGCCCGCAGGCTGACGACGTTGCTGACGCGCTGGAGCATCTTCTCGAAATTGAACTCCACCCCGGAGAGTTCGAACTTGCCGGCCTCAATCTTGGACATGTCGAGGATATCATTGATAACCCCGAGCAGATGCGTCGAAGCCTCTTCAATTTTGTCCAGGCAGTAATTCTTTCGCTCCACTTCCCGCGCGGATTTGGCGATCGCGGTCATGCCGATCACGGCATTCAGGGGCGTGCGCATCTCGTGGCTCATGTTGGCGAGGAAGTTTCCCTTGGCAGCCGAGGCCTGGCTGATCTTCTCATTGAGCAGCGTCAGATTTCTGTTTTGCCCCTCCACCTGCAAAAAGGCGCGGGCGATCCTCCCGGAAGCGACAATGGCGGTCGCAAGCCCCAAAGACAGGAAAATCGCCCCTGATAAAATCAGGGTCAAGCTGTTTTTGGCGACCGGGCCGAGGATGTTGGCGTTGCTGAAGTATATGCCCATCGCCATGCCGAAGACGGTGACCAGAGCCACAATCGCCGTAATGACGCAGATTATCTTCCAACGCATGCGGGATCGCCTCCTTTCGCGGCCCGCAGTCGACCGCGCAACGCCTGTTTTTTCCGCTTCAAAAAGCCCCGGACGGGGCCGGCGTATACTTTGTGCCTTCGTCCGCGGGGCGGGCGGGGCCAGATCGCGGCGGCGGCACCGGATCGCGCGGCGGCAGCAGGAGGTCTTGCGCACTTTTGTCAAGCTGCTGCATTTTGCTTCGCGGCGAAGGTCCGGAAAGCCAGTCTTGTATCTCGCGGCCCATGTCGGAGGCTATGGCCTGGGCGATGGCGTGCAGAGGGTCGGAAGGAAGTCTGGTTTTTGTGACAAAAAGGAAATAGTCGTTGGTGCGCGAGGCCGGGATCAGCCCGGACTGGGACATGGACCAGATCATCTGCCCGCTGCGCGTATCGTGGATTTCAACCTGCAAGGCCAGTTGCGTGGCCCCGGCCGTACCACCGGCATAGATGTAAGTCACAAAACCGCCGACGACGATGTCCGCGCCCCGTCGACGTCCCAGGTCCACTGCCCGGTCCCTGCGGTAGGGGGTGTCGTCTCCGGAAAACTCCAGGTTGGGGAAAACCTGCATGGTGAGCCAGGTTTGCCAGACCGTGCGCGCCAGTCCGTAGCCGGCGGAATCCGGATTCTGCATCTGCTGCGAGACCCGAAAAGGAATGAAAAGCGCCCTTAAACCCTCGGGGGCCGAGTTCGCCGGGCGCACGTGCACTTCGGGCGCAGTGCGCTCTACCCACTGGTCCCTGTAAATGACGTTTTTATCGGCCGGATCGATGCTGATATGCTCGTCGATGCCACGCACCGTCGCGCAGGCTCCGAGGATAAGGGCCGAAAACAAAAGCGCGGCATGAAGCGGGCGAGCGGCTGTCCTCATCAGAAATTCCTTTATGGTTCTAGAGCATTTTACGCTTGCAATGCTTGCTTGACGACGAGTGCGGCCTGCCTGCAAGCATTTCGCGGCAAGGATTTGCTTGCAAATCCTTGCCGCGCAGTCCAAATTTCAAAGTTGAACTGCTCTATAGCATTTTGCGCTTGAGATTGTCGCTTTACGCCGGGCTTTGCCTGCCTGCGGCTTCAATTTTGCAGCGGCTTCTGCTCCGAGACCAACAGGGGCGTGAGCTGGCGCACCAGGTCGTCGCGCAGTTCGTCATCCTGCAAGGCGAAATAGATGTTGGCCGTCAGGTATTCCGCCCAGTCGCCGACGTCAAAGCGCTTGCCCCGGATCTTGACGGCCAGAAGTCCCCGGCTGTCCGCCTGGAGCTGCAGGGCGTCGGTGAGCTGAATTTCCCCGCCGTGCCCAGGCTGAACCTTGCGCAGATGCCCGAAAATATCCGCGGTAAGCACGTAACGGCCGATGATCGCAAGGCGCGAGGGGGCCTCGTTCACCTTGGGCTTTTCCACCAGTTTGCGCACCTGGTAAATGCCGGGCGATATCTCTTCTCCGGAAATGATGCCGTAGCGGCTGACGCGCTCCTGCGGCACATCCATAACGCCGATCACCGGCAGGCGCTCGCTCTCCGCCACTTCGACAAGCTGTTGTATTCCGGGATTCATGCCGAAAAGCAGATCGTCGCCGACCATGACGGCAAACGCTCCGTCTGCCGCAACCACGTCCTCGGCGCAGAGCACCGCGTGCCCGAGCCCGAGCTGTTGTTTCTGGCGCACGGAAATGACCTTCACCATTTCCGCGACTTGGCGTATCGCGGCGAGTTGTTCAGTTTTCCCGGCCCGTTCCAGCACCGCTTCGAGTTGCAGGTTGTAATCGAAATAATCCTCAATGACGTTCTTATCCCTGTTGGTGATAAACACCACATCCTGAATGCCGGAGTGCATGGCCTCCTCGACGACATACTGGACGCCGGGCTTGTTGTAGACAGGAAGCATCTCTTTGGGAATATTCTTGCTGGCGGGAAGAGACCTGGTTCCCCAGCCGGCAACGGGAATCACAACCTTGCGGATATTCATACGCCCATCTCCTTGAGTAGCGTTCTGTTGCCTTTTTATGCCACAAACACCCGGATAAGGGAATAGAGAAAACGCCGGAGCGCAGGGCAATCGAATGAAGCATCAAACAAGGTCAGCGGCCAGGACTGAGGCCGGAAGTTCATCATCTGTAGCAGTTCGGACATGATCAGACAGGTAAACGAAAGCTGACGCCTGCTTGATAGGGATACGAGCAGGATGTGATTGATATTTCTCTGCTTCACCCGGCAGGGGTAATCCAACGCGGGGTAGTCGGTAACTGCGGGTATTACGCAGTCGGCTCCAACTGCGAGAAGTTGGAAATTTTTACCGTGCCTTCAGGGAAGCGGGCCGTTATCTCCAACTCACCGCCCATAGCTTCAATATGGCTGCGCAAGGTGGAAATATACATGTCCGTGCGCTGCTCCAGCTTGGCAATGGCGGGCTGCTGCACTCGCAGGTTTTCAGCCAGCATTTTTTGCGAAAGCCCACGGGCGCGGCGCAACTCATGCAGCGGCATTTCAGCCATGATCGCGTCAACCTGCCCGGCCACTTCCGCCTGGGCCTCTTCGCTCATGCCCATGCGAAGGGATGAAAATTTCCTGGTCATCATGAATCCCCTTCCTTTTTGGAGACGTTCAGGGCGATTTCTTTCAGGTGCCCGTCATACAGACGATCCGCCAGAGGAACAAACATTTCATACCAGCGGTCATCACCGGTCTTGTCCCCGCCTATAAGCAGTATCGCCACCCGCCTGGGATCAAAAGCATACAGAGTACGCAAAGGATGCCCGTCACATTGTGTTCGCAACTCGCGCATATGCCCGTGACGCGAACCATGCACGGAACTGCTGTGCGGAAACGGCAAACCCGGCCCCATGCGCTCAAGCAGCCCCACAGTGACGGCCACGGCGGTCTGCTCCTTTTCCGAGAGAGTTTCCCACCAGCTTCCGAACTCGTCCGTATATTCAACATCCCATTCCATAGAAGGAATCCTAACCATACAAATATATTCCGTCAAGGGAATATTTCTTGGCAATCCCGCTAAATAGCTCACCCTCCACTGCGCTTCCCCATCCAAAGGCATCCGTCAAAGCCCAATCATAGCCGTTAAAAATGGTGGTACGGCGGTTGGTAAATTATTTTCAAAAATATTTTTTATTTTGTAATTTCAGTGTGATACTAAAACAAATTCACTTTGAACAAGATCGGACTTCTCAATCTCGCCGCAAAACTCGGCAACATCTCCAAAGCCTGCCGCATTATGGGCTTCTCAAGGGATATGTCCTATCGTTATCAAACAGCGCGAGAAGCCGGAGGTGTCGAAGCTCTATTTGAGGTCGACAGGCAGGAATCGACAGGCCGAAATCGACGGGGCGGCATCCTTGTCCCCGACGCGGGGCTGACGGCAAACACGTTGTCTCCGCACGGTGTTTCGCGTAACAGGGAAACAGGCACGGGGAAGGAGGCAGGGGTAAGAGTGAAGGTCGTGATTTTCGGCAGCCGCGGGATTACCGACATGCGGGAAGTGGACGAAGCCCTGGCGCATTCGGGGGTGGCAGGACGCATAACGGAAGTCGTCAGCGGCGGCGCGCGCGGCGTGGACTCACTGGCGCGACTCTATGCGCGGGAGCGTGCCCTCCCTTTCACCTTGTTTGCCGCGGACTGGGAAAAGTACGGCAAACGCGCCGGGCCGATGCGCAACATGAAAATGGCGGATTACGCGGACTTCGGCATAGCCGTGTGGGACGGCAGCAGCCTTGGAACGGCGCACATGATCGGCCTCATGCAGGGCAGGGTCTTTGTCTGGAATACGGTGGACAAAGCCGGTTCTTCCGTTCCAAACGACAATCTCGAGTGTACGCTCTAGCCCATGTTTAACATATGGCGAAAAACAAGTAATATATTCAGTATATTGAAGCTCACACACCAGGGTACAGGCACTACATGCTTGCAGTTGATACAGGTACAGAGTGTCGCCGTACTCCTCCAGGGCGGTCATTCAGGCCGAGGGC
>JAITRF010000017.1 GCA_031288535.1 Desulfovibrio sp.
AATTCGTAGGCATCGCCGAAAGCGTCAATCGTGTTGTCTTTATAATCGCCGAGCCTCATCTCGCCCACGCCGTTGAGCAGCTTGACGAGGCGCTCATTGCGTCTGATGACTGTGCCGCCCTCGGCATGAAGCTGAATGCGGGACGCCCCATCTTCCGTGGTGTAAAGGATCAATTCGCCCGGCATCAGCTTTCCTTTGAAACATTCAACATAGTGTCGTTTGGATACCAGTGTGGTATATTTTTTGAATTAATTTCACCAATTTTTGCAATATCACATTTTCAAAGTTGAATCGTTCTCGTGGCCGCAACCTGGTATGATGCAAATTTGCTCCCTGTCGGTCGCAACCTGGCAGGATTCGAACATCAGGATTAGCGCCGGGAGGGTGGCCGGATTTCCATGGTGCCGGGCGGCTGCCCCGGGGGCCGGCGGGTCACGTTTTCCTTGGGCGGCGCGCTTTGCGGCTGCGCCCCGGGCAGTTCGCCTTTTTCAAAGAGCGAGCCGATGCCGGAAAGCGCTTTGGCCGGCAGGGTGAGCACCCCGTAGATCAGGTCGAAAATGCCGGAACCCGCGGCCTGCACGGTCTCCACCATCATGACCGCGCCCCGGATGTTCATGCGCGGCGCGGAGGCGTTGCCGTGAAAACGGACCGGCACTGTGGGCACCTTGGCGAAGGTCACGCTGATCTCCATGTCCATGTCTTTGGTGTTGAGGTCGAACCACCCGCCGCCCTTCATATCCACCATCGGACCGCTCAGGGTGAAATTGTCCGCGCGGATCACGCCCCGGTCCAGGGGACCGGAGGCCGAGGCCAGGGAAAAGGTGTTGCGCAGCTTGGAGTCCGGCCCGCTGAGAAAGGCCGGATATTGCCCGTCCTTTATGGCCATGTTCCACGAACCGGAAAGCTTTGCGGGCAAATCCGCGCCTCTTTCAAAGACACCGTTCGCCTCCACGCTGAGAGAGGCCTCCCCGGCATAAGACTGTTCGCCCGTATAATCATAGAGCAGTCTGCCGAGCGCGGTCCTGTTCAACTGAAGCGTCCCCTTGCGCAGGGTCACCCGCCCCTTCTCCGGGAAAATCGTCCCCTGCAGGCTCACGTTGCCCGCTCCGCCGTAAAATTTTTCCGTCCCGCAATACAGGGAAAAACGGTCTTTCTGAAGCCTGGCCGTGAGCTGGACCTCGGAGGCCGTAAGCTTGCTTCTGCGCGCATTGCGCGCCGACAACTGGATGTCCAGGGAGAGGTCCTTCATGAAACCCAAATCCCACGGGCGGGAGGCCTTTTTATCGTTTTGTCCGGCTTTGCCCCCGGAGGCGGGCGGGTTTTCGGGGAAGACGTTGTCCAGATCCAGAAATTCGGCATTCAGGCGGGCGGTCCAGATGTTCTGCGCGGCGCCGTCGCCTTTCGCGTCGGGGCGCACCAGAGAGGCCGCGTCCGGGGCGCGCCGGTACGTGATGTTGCCGCTGATCGGCGCGGAGTCCGCTTCCACCTTTATCTTGTCCAGACGCAACAGGTTGGCGTCCCGATAAATATCCGCCTTTCCTGAAAAAAGCTTCGGCACGCCGATCCCGCCGGGCGGCTGCATCTTCCAGGCCGATAAGAGTTCGCGCGGGTTTATCCTGAAGATCGTCTGAGCGTGGACGACAGTGGCCGAGCCTGAAAAATCCAGGGAAACGGCGCCTTCGGCATAGCTGCCCTGGCCTTCGAAGGCGGCCTTCGGGAACAGGAGCTTCTCTTTGCGCACCTCCCAGTCCAGGTCCGCGTCAAGGGCGCCCTTGAGCGGCGCATCCTGTCCGGGCAACGGGATTGTGGTCTCCACCCTGAGCGCGGCTTTGCCCTTCACCCTTTCCACGCCGTATCTCCGCTCTTCGGTTCGCGGCCCCGGCATGATCCCAGGCCAAACCAGACCTCCGGAAAACGTTCCCCTGATCGCGCCATCTCCCCGGCTCTGCCAGGGGGCGTGCAAGGCGGCGGCCTCCAGGCGCCACATACCGTCAATGCGCACCCCGTCTTCAAGCACCGCATGGATGGACGCCTCTCCCGCGCCCGTTGCCGTCGGCGAGAAGAGTTTCCAGGGGCGGCCGTGAAATTTTCCCGTCACGGTGAAGTCCTTTACCCGGATATCGGCGCGCATCGGCCAGTCGTCCGCAACGGAACCGTCTTCCAGGAAGGGCATGTCAATTTCGCACACTCCGCTCGCCAGCCCGGAAATGCGCGTGTCGCCGCCCTCGTTTTCGGGCAGAAGTCCCAGTTCCATGCCATGGGTTTCATAGCGCATAAGTATGCCGCTCGCGTCGATGTCCAGAAAACCGTCGGCCGCGCCGTTCAGCATGCCCCCGGCCTTGATGCTCACGCGCGTTTTGTCCGCGCCGTTCGCGTCCAGGTGCGGGTGCACGCGCACCTCGAGAGGGCCGCCGGCTACCCCGTGGATGATCGCCTCCTCGGCGCGGATGTTTATGTCATAGCCGACGCTCGTCCCTTCGGAAGAGGCTGAGGACGGCGCATCCGGCGCTTCGGGATAGGGGGCCAGGGGGGGGTGATCGAAGACGGGCGGAACCGGTTCGGGGATGTCGCGCCCTGCTACGCCGAGGAAAGGGAACACCTGATCCAGATCCGGCCTGCCCAGCAGTTGCGCGTGCACCACGACAGCCGGGTTGTCCAGGTCCGGAGCGCCCACATAGCCGGTCAGACTCAAGGCTCCGGCCCTGGCTGTGAGGTTGTGGGCTTCCACCTTGCCTTTGTTGAACAACAGGTCAAATTCCCCGCTCATGCCGTGCAGGGCCGCGCGCAGGCCGGGAGTCAGGGCGCGGCCGAACTCGAACCAGCGCGTCAGGCTCAGGCGTTCAAGCTTCACTTTCCCCGTGCATTCAAGGGCCTCAAGATCGATTTTCAGGTCGGCGCGCAGTTCGTCGCCTTCCGCATGCAGGACAAAGCCGGGCAACTCCAGAACGTTCTCTCCCCTGACCCAGGCGAAGTCCCCGGAGACGACGGCCGCGATGCTCCGGCTTGCGGGTGGGGTCATGTTCAGGGTGGCGCCGAAACTGCCCCTGACGAGGACCTTGCCCCGGTTCGGGGCCGCCGTGAGGGAAAAATCCAGGCGCAGATCGGCTGCCGGCAAAGACATGCGGCCGGATACCCCGAGGCGCGGTTCAAAGGCGGTGAGCCCGGTCGGATCGAAAAAGAAGCGGACCGCTTCAAATTCCGCAAGAGGCGAGAGGTTTTTTTCCGGAACCACGGCAGGGGCATCGGCAGAAACCTCGGTGGGGGGATCGGAAGAAGCATCGACAGAAACCCCGGCAGGGGGATCGGAAGAAGCATCGGCGGAAACCCCGGCAGGGGGATCGCCTGGGGCCTCTACAGGGACCTCGGCGGGGGGATCGGAGGGGGCCTCTGCGGGGACCTCGGCCCCGTAGTCGGCCGGGATGAGCACATCCAGGGCCTCGATGCCTGGAAAAGGCGCAAGTATGGGGCGAACTCCGCCGCGAATGCGCAGGGGGACCCCCGCAACCGCGGAGACGTGCTTTTCCAGAGTCGCAATGACAAGATCCGGTTTGGATACGCACAAGATATAAAGCGAGCCCAGAAGTGAAACCGCAAGCAGCAGGGGAAGCAGCAGCAGCCAGAAAATGAAGCGGCGCAACGGACTGCGTGGGCGGGACGGTATGCTGATGCCGGTCGTCATGGAGTTCCGCGGGGATTCTTTGAAGGTTCTACATGGTATTAAAATGTCACCCCGGACGCAAGCATGGCCAGCGCCCAGGAAAGGCCTGCCAGGAACAGAATGGAAACGGGCTTGAGCAGCTTCAGCCAGATTTTTGACAGGTCCGTTTTAAAAAATTCGCAGGTCACCACCAGGCATACGTGCATGGGAGAGAGCAGCTGTCCGCAGTTGCCCGACACCAGGCTCACTATGACCAGGGGCACAAGATATTCCTGTAGCCCGGCATGCTGGACGTAGCCCAGGACGACGGGAAAGCTGAGACCCACAAAGGCCACCATGAGCCCGGTCAGCAGCCCGGATATGAACGGTATGACCGCGCAGGTCACAAAAAGCATTATGCCGCCCGCGCCCACCTCGCCCAGATCGCGCACGATGCCGCTCGCGCCTATGATGTCCTTGAACAGAAAAATGGCGACGAGCATGAGCAGGATGTTCAGCATGTTGCCGGAGAAGGCAAGGCTTGCGAGGCTTTTGCTCATCTTTCCCCGGCACTGGAAAAGCGCTGTGGACACGGCCAGGAGCAGGGACAGGGAGAAGGCCGCCTGCCCCGGAATTTCCGGCAGAAAAACATCCATGAGAATGCCGAAAAAAACCGCCCCGAGCAGAGTCACGGCCAGGGGCAGGGCGTTCAGCAACGCCGACGCCAGAGACGCGTCCCGCCCGGTTTCGGCGCCTGACCCGGGAAGCGGCGCATTGTCAGCCGGGTTGTCGGAGGCTATGCCGCGCATGAAAAAAAGCCATCCGGTGCCGCAAGCCAGGAAAACCAGGGGGAAGGTATAGCGCCAGAGGGTGGTCAGGGACAGACCCAGAAGCGAACTGACCAGGAGATAGCCGGGATAAAGCGGCCAGGCCGCTTCCCAGATATGCCTGAACCAGTAGTTTATCAGCGTTTTCTGCTCGTCGCCGAGGTTCATGTGCCCGGCCGCCGCCTTGATCATGGGGCAGGAAAAAAGCGCCCCCCCCGGCATGGGTAAAAGTCCCACCAAGGCGGGGAAGAGCGCAAGGCGGAAACGCGGATTTCGCAAGTATCGCTCAAGGCCGTCCACCAGGCGCGCGCTCTGTCCTCCGGCGTCCTGAACGCCCGAGAGCAGCAGCATCAGCCAGATCATCAGGCAGAGCAGAAGAAAGTCCCTGTCCGTGAGAAGCCCGGCGATTATGCCCGGCCATCTCTCCGGCCAGATGCCGGAGAGGACGGCCGTAAGCAGGCAGGCCGCGGCCAGGGTGAGCCGGAGTTTCACATGAAACTTCAGCAGCAGAACGATCAGGGCGAAGATCAGGAGAAGTTTCAGTGAAGCCGCTGCTGCCGGCGTAAATTCCATCTTCTACCGTATTTTTAAGCTGCGCGCGCTGTCCGTGACGCCCCGTTCAGCCGCCGTGTCGTCCGGGTCGAATTCCGCATGGATCGTTATGCCCGCCCCGTTGGGGAGGTATACGTTCCAGATCAGGACGCGGAAGGCGAGGCCCTTGTCGTCCGTGCGCAGAATGTTGCTGAGAACGGTAAGGTGTCCGCCCAGATTTTCCCGCGAGATTTTGATGTCCAGGGGTTTGGCCTTGGCTTTCCGTTTTTGCGCGTCGGCTTTTTCCTTTTCCAGCATGTCCCGGCCCAGTCTGGAAAAGTCCTCGGGTTTCATGTTTTCCGCCATTTCCCTGGGCATGAAGTAGGGACGGTCGTTTGACAGAAACACGGCGAGCACCGCCGCGTTGCCCTTGGCGGGGGCGGGAGCGGTCGCGCCCATGAGAGGAATCGGTTTCCCGTCCTTACGCCGTTGATCCAGCGAATCTTTGGAAGTGGTTTCCGGGGACAGCATATTGGCTATCGTCCAGGTATCCGGCAGGATGAGGCTCAAACCGTAAGCCAGGCTTTGCTGCCGCGGGTCCTCGGGCGTTGCCTGTTCCGGTTTTTTCCCTCCCGGGCTCGCGCAGGAGGCCAGGGCGAGGCACAGTATGCAGAAAACGATCAGGGCCGGAGAGCCTTTGCCGGAAAAGACCGGAAACAGACCGCGTATTTTCATAAAAATCTCCTTTGCCGCTATGGCGCGTGTGATAACGGCCCAGTCATACACCAAGCCGCTTTCTCTTTCAACAAGCAGGAGAGGAAATTCCAGGGCTGACGCGATAAGATGCTTCAGCCCTGCGGCTATGCGCAAGCATCGCCCGAGGCCGCAGGCTTCGTGAGGAGCAAGGCGGCTTTGCCGCCGTCGCGAATCTCAAAGGCGTGTATCATAATATCCTGAATTAACAATATAAAATTTAGATGCGTCAGCCCTGGAGGAAATTCAAAACGGCGCGGCCCCTCCCTGTTCATCTTTGAAATAAAAGCCTCCCGCGCAGAGGGCGGAGAATTTTTCCGCAAAGGCCGTATCGTTTTTTTCCCGTTCCCCGCGCAGAAAAGCCAGGACTTTCTCCGTTTCCGCCTTAAGTTCGGCGAGGCTGCCGCTGTTGTCCACCACAAAATCGCAGGCCGCCATTTTTTTGTCTTCCGGCCATTGCCAGGCCTCCATCCCGGCTATGACCTCCTCCGTCCAGCCGCGCAGGCGCACGAGACGCGCGTGCCGCACGGGGTAGGGGCAGCGCACGCCCACGGTCAGGGGCGGTTCTTTCCCGGATCGCGCCGTTTCAAAGTAAAGCGGGATTTCCGCGGCCGCGAAGGGGTGGCCGGAGGCCTCGCAGTCCGCCCAGAAACCCTGCATGAGTTGATAAACCAGGGGGTGAACCAGGGCTTCCACTTCCCGGCGCAGGGTCTGGTCCTCGCGCATGGCGCGGCCCAACGCCGCTTTGTCCACGCCGGACCCGGCGTCGGACGCAAAAAGGTCCCCGAAACGCCCCCGAAGCCGGCGCGTGCCCTCTCCGCCGGGGGCGTACAGGCCGGCCACTGCCTTGTCGGCGCTGAACACCGGCAGGCCGGCGTCGGCCAGGGCCGTGAGCAGAGCGGATTTGCCGCAGCCCGGCGCGCCGGTGATCACGACGCGCAGGACGCGGCGGGAAAGTTTCAGGGCGCAGGCGGAAAAATCCCGCGGCGGAGGACGGAAAAAGGACAAGGTCCTGCCGGGCTCCAGGCCTGTTGCGTCCGGCAGGGGATGGACGAAGCGCAGGGCGCTGGCGTGCAGCATCTGCCGCGCGGCCGCCGCTTCTGGGAACGCCGGGGATTTGTACAGGGGGTCTCCGAGCAGGGGGTGGCCGATGCTTTGCATATGCACCCGCACCTGATGGGTGCGTCCGCTGAAAATGCGGATCGCGGCCAGGGAAAAACGCCCCCCAGGCTCGGAATAGATGACGCGGTAAGCGGTTTTGGCCTCTTTGCCGCGTTCGTTCACGGCCATTCTGGTCTTGTGAGACGAATCCCGCCCTATCGGGGTCTCGATCGTCCCCTGCCGGTTTTTCGGCGTTCCGTGCAGAAGGGCCAGATATTCCTTGTGAATTTCGCGTCTCGCGAACATTCCGGCTAAAAGCAGGCGGCACTGTTCGGTAAGCGCCGCAAGCAGGAGACCGCTTGTGTCCTTGTCCAGACGGTGGACCACGCCGGGCCGGAACCCGCCCATGGCCGCGAGTTCGGGGAATTCCGCCGCCAGCCGGTGCGCCAGGGTTTCCCTTTCCCCGCCCGCCCCGGGATGCACGGCAAGTCCCGCGGGTTTGTCCAGGACAACCAGGACGGCATCGCGGTACAGCACCTCGAGATCGCCCTTTTTCGGCACAAGGGAGGAGGGCGCGCTACGCAGGGAGACCTCGATCCGATCCCCGGGCGCGAGCGCCGTTCTGGGGAGACAGACGATTCGGCCGTTGACCGTAACCAGGCCGTCCTTTATCAAATTCTTTATTTTCTCGCGCGAGAGGCCCTTGTCCCGCAAATGCGGGACAAGCCGGGAATCCAGGCGGTTCGGGCGGGGGACGCCGTCGCGGATGTCCAGGACGAAGGTTTCTTCCATGTCTTGCGCAGCTTTGGCAATTCGCGCCAATCGGCATTAAGGGGGGTTCGGTGTTTTGCCCTTCCCCATCGGGATCTCCCGGCCTCTCGCGCCGGCTTGAGGCCGGGAAACCGTACGGGGGGGGATCGTGTGCGTGCTGGATTGGTTACCCTCTGCGCACAGTTTTACGCGGCTAATTGCGCGTAAAGTTCTTTGGCGCCGGCGTTGGCCGGGTTCTCGCCAAGCAAAATTTCCAGATGCCGCCGGGCGGCGTCTTTTCTGCCCGTGGACATGAGGCAGGCCGCCAGGGTGTAGCGTACCGCTTCCGTATCGCCGGATTCCAGGGCCGCCTCAAGGTAGGGCAGCACGTCCTCCAGGCGGCTCAGCACATAGCCGAGTTGGACCAGGCTGTTTACGGCCAGCATGTTCCCCGGATTGAAGGAAAGGGTGGCCGCGAAGTGTTCAAAGGCCTTGGCGTAGTTGCCCTGCTCGACCTCAATCATGCCCATCCCGGTGAGCGGCTTTTCGCCCGGAGTGACCTGATTGGCCTTTGTGTAAAAAGTCAGGGCGTCCTTGTAATTGCCTTCGTGCACGGCTATGGCGGCCAGTCCCAGGTAGGGGTCGGCGCAGCTCGTGTCACATTGCGCGGCCTTGACGTAATAGTCGTGGGCCTTGGCGTATTCGCCCATAAACAGGTAGCATTCTCCAAGTTCCTTGTTGATTTCGTAGTCCAGGTGACTCATATTCCCCTCCCGGTTCTTTGCTCCTCAATTGTTGGCTGCCGCTGTTGGGTCAGGCGCGATGCGGCGTTTGTGAAGGCTGAAGCAAAGAACGTGCCAAGTGCGTCCTGGAGGGGTGTTTGATATTTTTATATATTGTTTCAATATGTTATAGAATAAAATCCGCGCCTCGGGCATAGGGAAAAATCTGCCCTGCCGGGGGTCTGCGGAAATTGCCGGTCCGGCCTGTCATGTACGCCGATTCCTACTCAACGCGCTCAACTTTGCGCGGCCCACCAGGTCCGGTTCCTCCGCCTTCCGGCAGAATCTCCCCTCCGTCCTCCTTCAAGGCGCGGATCGCGTCCGCCTTGGCTATCGCCAGGAGGTAGCTCAACTCCACGCCCAAGACCTCGGTCATGCGCGAGGCGTCCGCCAGGGTGACGTTCTGGTATTTTCCGCCCGCCGAATTGCGCATGAGCCGGAATTTGCCCACAGCCGTCTTTTTTGGCGCGTCAGGCCATACCCGCACGGCAAATTCGCTGTAGTTCATGTTCTTTTCTTCCAGAACCACGAGCAAACCCTTGATGAAAAATCTTTCTATCGCCTCCGAAAAGCTTTTTTTCATACTCCGGCCTACCTTGAGTTTTTTCGGTTATACCGGAAAATTTTTCCTCCCGAAATGGGAATTACCGTCTTTTTTATCAGATAGCCGTGTTATTATTACATAAAAAAGTGGCGTCAGAAATATGCCTAAAAATGTGGAAATTGTCGCGCCACCAACCACTGTTATCCCTACGGCGTTTTGCGCGCCGGAACCGGCGTCGGAACTCAATGCCAACGGGATGACGCCAAAAGTAAAAGCCAATGAAGTCATTATAATGGGGCGAAAACGGGTACGCGCCGCTTCAAGAGTGGCGGACGCGATACTTTTCCCTTGCGAATGGAGTTCCCTGGCAAACACTATTATCAAAATGGAATTTTTGGCGGACAGTCCCATAATCGTCAGGATGCCGATTTTGAAATATACGTCGTTGTGCATGCCCAGGGCGGAAACACCGAGAAGCGCCCCAAAAACGCCGCACGGCATAACCAGAAGCACGGAGAAGGGAACGGACCAGCTTTCATAGAGCGCGGCCAGACAGAGAAAGACTACTGCCAGCGATATTGCGTAAAGCACCAATTCTTGCGCGCCGGCCCGTTTTTCCTGAAAGGAAATACCGGTCCACGAGTACCCGAACCCGGAAGGAAGTTTCGCCGCAATTTCCTCCATTGCGGCCATGGCCTGACCGGAACTCATGCCCGGAGCCGCTTCCCCCAGCAGTTCCCTGGAAGGAATGCCGTTATACCGTTCCAGCCTGGGGGAACCTTGTGTCGTCGTAACCTTGAGGAAAGAGGAAAAGGGAACCATGTCTCCACTTGAATTTTTAAGAAAATAGTTTTTGAAATCAGTGGCCTGCATCCTGAAATGAGTATCCGCCTGCAAGTAGACTTTTTTTGTTCTGCCTCTGTCCATGAAGTTATTCACATAGGCGCCGCCCCAATACGCAGAGATGGCCTGGTCTATTTCTCCCTTGTTCAATCCAAGGGAACCGGCCTTGGCAAGATCAAGCTGAATGGAATATTGTTCCACGTCATCAAGGCCACCCGGACGAACATAAAGAAAGGCAGGATGCCGCGCCGCATGCCCAAGCAGCATATTCCGCGCGTTCATAAGCGCCTCATGCCCATTTCCGCCTCGGTCCTGCAATTCAAAAACGAATCCGGACGAACTGCCCAGTTCCAAAACGGGAGGAGGAGCGAAAATAAATATTTTAGCTTCAGCGGTGTCGGCAAAATACGCTCTTGCGCGGTCCATGATTGCGGGAACGCGAGATTCCGCGGTAGTGCGTTTATTCCAGTGCGTTAAGTTCACATAGACTTGCCCGGTATTCTCCCCCCGTCCCATAAAGCTGTCGCCTGCCACCGTATTGAGGATGCTGACAAACTCGCCCTCTGTAGTGCGAAAGTAGCGGTCTATTTTGTCCAGAACAGCCTGGGTTCGCTCAAACGTCGCCCCGGAAGGCATTTGGACGGTGACGAAAATGATTCCCTGGTCCTCGTCTGGCAAAAACGCGGTCGGCAGCCGCAAAAACATCCAGCCTATCGACAAGACGACAAGACCGTAACAAATCATATAGGCGACAGGTCCGGAAACGATTTTTCCGATTCGTGTTTCATATTTTCCCCTGAGATATTCAAACACGTAGTTAAAATATCTCAAACATCCTGCGCCGGTATCCGTTTTTTGCCCGGCCGGCTTCAGCATCGTCGCGCACAGGGCCGGTGTAAGCGTGAGGGCGACAAAAGCGGACAGCGCCATTGACGTGGCGATGGTAATGGAAAACTGCCGGTAAATGATTCCTATGGAACCGTCCAGAAAGGCCATTGGGACAAAAACCGCCGCAATGACCAGCGCTACGCCAATCAACGCTCCCGAGATCTGATCCATGGATTTCCGCGCCGCTTCCTTGGGGGACAGGCGCTCATCGTGTATGAGCCTCTCCACGTTTTCCACCACCACGATAGCGTCGTCCACCAGAAGCCCGATGGCGAGCACCATGCCGAACATTGTCAGCGTATTGATGGAGTATCCGGCAATTGCCAGCACTCCGAACGTTCCCAGCAAAACGACGGGAATGGTGACGCTCGGTATGACGGTGGCGCGGAAATTTTGTAAAAAGAGAAACATGACGAGGAAAACCAGCAAGATGGCTTCGCCCAGGGTTTTAAACACGGCTTTTATCGAAACATCTATGAAAAGGCTCGTGTCCAGAGGGAATGATATTCCTATCCCGGGAGGAAAAAATTCGGATAACACCGCAAGTTCTTTTTTAATGGCGTCTGCCGTTTCAAGGGCGTTGGCTCCGGATGCCAGTCTGAACAAAAGTTCTGCGGATTGCTTGCCGTTGGCCTGCGACTGATCCAGGAACTGTTCCCTGCTCAGTTCGACTTTGGCAACATCTTTAAGACAAAGAAACGAGCCGTCATGGTTGATGCGCAGTAAAATATTTTCAAATTCTTCAACAGTTTTAAGTCGTGAAGAAGCGTTAAGCGTAATGTTTATTTCTTGTCCGGGCCTTGCCGGCGATGCGCCGACCTGTCCTCCGGCCACCTGATTGTTCTGTTCCCTGACAGCGGCTATAATATCAGAAGGATTGAGGCGGTATTGCTCCAGTTTCAAGGGATCGCACCAAATACGCATGGCATATTGGGAACCGACCAGCGTAACCTGCCCGACACCCGGCAGGCGGCTCAAAACATCCTTGACGTTACTGGCGACATAATCACCAAGTTCCTCTCCGCTTATTTTTCCGTCCTCCGCCGCAAAAGCGGCTATCAGAAACATGCTGGCAGTGGATTTGCTTACGGATGTACCTTGACGTTGCACTTCTTCGGGGAGCAGAGGTTCCGCAAGTTGCAGCTTGTTTTGAACCTGCACCTGGGCGATATCCGTATCCGTTCCGGTTTCAAAGGCCAGATTGACAAATGCGGAGCCGGAAGAATCACTTGTGGAATATATGTATAAAAGATTATCGATACCGCCCATTTGTTGTTCTATGACTTGCGTGACGGAATCTTCCACCGTCTTGGCGGAAGCGCCGGGATAGTTCGCGGTGATGGTAATCAGGGGTGGAGCGATATCCGGGTACTGGGCGACCGGGAGTTTTATCAGAGCCAGCGAACCGGCCATCATGACAAACAACGCAATGACCCAGGCGAAGATAGGGCGATCTATAAAGAAGCGTGACATGCCCGTTATCTCCGCCCGGCTTCGGTACTGTCACCGGAGTTCGCCGGAGCCGCCGACGGCATGACCTCTTTTCCGGCGACCGTCATCCCGTGGCGCAGGTGAATAAGGCCGTCCACAACCAGCATTTCGCCGGGTTCCAGCCCTGCGGAGACGAGCCATCTGTCGTTGTGATCCCTGTCGATAGTGATGCTGCGGGATTCCACGTAATATTCATGAGTCCCCAGGGGTGGACGCGCGGAATCCCCTTCAGCCGGATTGTTTTTGGTAAGGATGAAAACTTGCGGGCGGTTTCGCAGATCTCTGCCCACACTTTTTTGTGGCGCTAAAACGGCATTTTCTTTCACTCCTTCTTCAATCACGGCCCTTACATACATCCCCGGCAGCAATGTCCCTTCCGCATTGTCGAATTTGGCCCGGATATTGAATACGCCTGTACTTTGCTCTATGGTGATGTCGGAAAAAAGAAGTTCGCCTTCAATCCAGTCGGGCCGCCCGTTTTCATCCGCCGCAGCCCGGACGTACGGCGCACCGTCTTCAAGAAGCAGCCGGACCTTGGACGCGCTTGCAGGATTATCGCGCATTTGCCCGCGAGTCTTTGCATGGCGTATTCTCAACATCTCCGCACTGGATTGAAAAACATCGACATAGGCCACGTCTATTTGCTGTATGACCGCCAGTGGACTCGGCTGGTTCTGCGTTACCAAAGCTCCTTTGGTAACCAGAGAGCGGCCCGTTCTCCCGCTGATCGGCGCCGTTACCCGCGTATATCCCAAGTTTATCCTTGTTGTTTCAAGAGCTTCCCTTGCCGCCTCGATTTGCGCCTTGATGCGTTCATACGCGGCGACAGCGTCGTCGTAATCCTGCCGGCCTACGGCTCCTGTCTTTACCAGCTTTGCGGAACGCTCCATCAACAGACGCGAGGCATTTTCATCCGCCTGGGATCTGGCCAGTTCAGCTTTGGCATTCCTGTAGGCCGCTTCATAAATCACCGGATCAATCTGATACAATACCTGCCCCGCGACGACATCCGAACCTTCCTCAAACAGTCTTTCTTTTATAATGCCACTGACTTGAGGGCGAATCTCCGCAACCGTAAAAGCCGACACCCTTCCCGGCAGCTCTCTGGTCAAAGTGACCGTTTCCGCGGATACGTGAATATATGGTATGACTGGGGAAGCGGGCTGGTGCGGCTTTTCTTCACTGCAAGCGCCCAGAAAAACAACCATCGTCAGGGATGCAAACAGACTTGCAAGTTTGAATACTTGTTTGTGTTGTACGATATGCGAACTCATAATCTTCTGTTTTCTCCGGTACAGCATAATAGCTGGCAGGTTATATTCAGGCTTGTATTCACAAAATAACGATGTTTCAGGCATTCTTTGTCATGCTTTTCCATGCGGACCCGTCCAAAAAATATCCTGGATGCTCGCTTCCATTTCTCCATACATGCCTTCTTGTTGAAAATTTATATCATTGCTATTATATAAAATATATGGCATTAAAAACAAAAAACTTTTACCCGAGAGAAATAATTAAATGAATAACATATTTATATTTCTGCCATATTTTGTCGAAGTGGGAAGACGCAAGAGTTTCACTCAGGCCGCGGAGGCGCTCAAGACCCCTATTCCTACCGTCTCGCGCCGCGTTGCAGCCCTGGAAAGACTGCTCGGCACGCGATTGTTGCATAGAAACACCCGCAACGTGGATTTAACCGAGAGTGGGAAACTTTTTCTTAAGCGCTGCGAGCAGATTCTTGTTGACGCGGAGAGTGCGCAAGAAGAGCTTTTCAATAACGAAAAAGCTGTCAGCGGGAGAATTCGATTATCTATGCCCGCCGATATTTATTATTTATTTCTAAATGGAGTTTTGGGAACTTTTTCCTCTATGTATCCAAGCGTGGAATTACATGTGCATTTTTCTACCAGATGGGTGGATTTGCTGACAGAGCCTTATGATTTGGATATTCGCCTTGGAGAGCTTCCAAGTTCAGAATTGCGCGTTAAAAAACTGTTTACTATGGAGTTGGGGATGTACGCTGCCCCGGAACTTTTTAAACGGTTCCCTGAACCGCAGTGTTTAAAAGATATAGAAAAAATTCCTGCCATTTTCCAAACACACAAAACTAATTTCTTGGAATTAAGCTATAATGGTAAAATAGAGCGTGCTCGTTTGCATCCTGTACATTTCGTCAACAGCATGGGCCTCACCCTTGAATTTTTGTTGGCTGGGCAAGGGATTGGAGCTTTAACCCCATCCATTGCAAAAAAGTATGAAAAGCGGGGAGAATTGATTCGGTTATTACCGGAATGGAAAGCTCCAACTATTGATGTAAGTATCGTTACGGCTCCAAGTCGTTTACCCAAACGAATTCGTCTTTTTATAGACCATATAAAAACTTTTATCTTGAGTAAAAATGCCTGCGGACAGATCGAATAACCTTTGATATAGTATTTTATATAATCAGTAATGGACATAGCATTCATAATGTATCTACTGTCTTTTGTTGGCGGCAGCGTTATTTTTCATTCTGTATTTTCTCTGTTTTCGTCTTGTATTTTTTGGAAATATTCGACCAGGTGCTCGACGAATAACCTCACCCGCTGTGGCTGCCGCCGATCGGGCAACAGCAAGTGGACTTCGACCTCGGCCAAATTCCAATCGGGAAGCAGTCGGACAAGTTCTCTGGAATTGTCCTTCCCCTCGAACCTATTTGCAATTCGCGGCAGGAAGGTGGCGAATCCCTGCCCGGAAAGAACGAGTTCCAAAGCCAGACGGATGCTTTGCGCGTTATGCCACGCTTGAAGGGTCACATGCTCTGCCTGATCTCCCTTGAAGCATGATAGTGTGCAGCGTCTTTCGGGGAGCTGTGAAATAAACGGCAGCGCGCCAAGATCTTTTGGCGTTTGGGGAACTGGGCGGTTTGCCAGCAGCTTGGCCGAACCGTATAAACAAGGGTAAAGAGACAGGACTTTGCGTGTTTTTAACTCGGAGTACGGGACAGGCCCGCTACGGATATCGAGGTCAAACGGTTCAGTGTGCAAGTCTTGCCATTCACCGGGGAAAACAGTGTGCAGACTGATTTTGGGATACTTACAGGCAAACGCGGGAAGAATATCCTGCATGAAGCAATGATAAACAAAAGACTCGACAGAAATCCTGATCGGTCCGGACGGCTCTATCTGCTTTTGCTGCAGCCTGTCTATAACGGCGCCGGCTTCAGCCATGATCAGCCGCCCACTTTCCAAAAGCTCCTGCCCTTCCTCTGTGAGACGGATCTTGCGGGTATTCCTGTAAAACAGCCGGATTCCCGTGACTTTTTCCAGAGCGGCAATGCGGCGTGACATCGTTGCCAAAGGGATGCCCAGATTGTCAGCCGCCTGCGTAAAACTTGAACAGGTCGCGGCTTCCAGAAAATACGGAATATCAGCTAAAAATTTGCGCATTTTAATTTCATTTTTGACAATAATATATCAATTTTCCTTCGCCTATAAGTAAATTTGACAATAAGCGCGAGAGATCAACGAAGTCAAGGTCCATACTTGCATTTTTAGCAATAAAGCATATATTTTTCATCATATCCTCCCATCTTCAGCAATGTTATATGTGGCAAACAGGCCGATTTAGATTATGGGAGACTGCGGTATGAAAGAGGACATTCGAGTGGACAAGAGACTTTTGGAAAGTTTTCACCTGATGTGGGATCACTTCCCCGAATGCGTGCAATTAACCGATAAATCCTTTCTGGTACTGGCCGTCAACCCGGCTGCCGGCGCAATTGGGAGAGAAGCCGGGATGACTTGCGCCAAACATGGCCCTTCGGAAGGGCATAAAGGCTGTAAGGCTCAAAAAACGATCAAAGAGCATAGGGCTACCTGGACGGCAATTCCTCCGGCTCAGGAAGGCAAACTTGGAACCGTGGTTTTCTGGCTTCCCATAGACGGATATCCTGATTATTATCTTCATTTTGGCGTGGGTTCCGGAAAAGATTATATCGAAACGGAGGAGTAACTAGTCGGTAATTTTAATAAAAATTATCGGTTTCGATTACCGGGCACAGGCGGTCCTGCGGCATAAATCGCCGAATACGACTGCCCGGTATATAAAAAGTCTTGGGGTACCGGCCGACAGGCTTGACAGGATATTCAGAGACAGAGAGGCGATGGGATAATTACCGCCTGATTGCCAAAACGGAAGGGTGCCGAAACTCAAACCGTTTCGGCACCCTCAAGAGTGATTGGCACATGGATTGGCACATGGCGCATCGCTCGTTCCGGGAAATTTGGCGGAGCGGAAGGGGCTCGAACCCTCGGCCTCCGGCGTGACAGGCCGGCGTTATAACCAGCTTAACTACCGCTCCACGTGATCCGGCGACTTTCCCCGCCGGAACGGGCCGTCTCCCGGCTAGGGGAAGTCCGGTCCGTTCGCGTTGTTTAGCCGAGATGGAAACCGGAGTCAACCACAATCCATGTATAGATCCGCCCCGCGAGTCAAGGTTTTTTTGAGTTTCCGAATCGAATGCAACCCGTGTGCATGCGAGATATTTCGTCCTGGGCGCGTCGAACGTGCGCAGCTGTGCTAGTTCGGACTTTCGGCGGCTTGACGTGGAGCCGCATAAGAAGAGGGGCTATCGGCCGCAACTTGGCGTCGAACGGATCAGGGCGAAACCTTCCGGATTTTTTCCGGCGCGGCCGCGTCTTTCAGCCCTTTTATCCATAGGGAGATCAGCTCCCGGTCCTCGCCCAGCCCCCTGTCCACGCATTCAACCGTAAAACCGTCCGCTTCCAGGCGACGTTTCCAACTCTCCGCTTCAGGTCCGAAAAGGTCGTTGCGGCTGTGGTCCCCGGCGACCGTCATGAGCGGCGCGAGCCAGACCTTTTTCACCCCCGCGCTTTTCATTGCCGCCCTTGCCTCTTCAAAGTCCGGCTCCCCCTCTATCGTGCCGACAAAGGCGTTCCTGTCCAGCGCGGAAAGGTAATACTGCAGGGCGGGGTAGTAGATTCCGGCCGGGTGGTGCGTGCCGTGCCCGGCGAGGAGGAGCGCTTCTCCGGGCTTGCGGGCCGTGGCCGCGTTTTTTACGAGGATTGCCGCCGCCGCCTTCAGGCTGTCCGTGTCGTGGAGCAGGGGCGGCCCCAGGCGGATTTCTTTGAGGCCCTTCGGTAATCCTTCAAAGGCTTTGACGGTTTGGATCAGATCGTGGTACTCCCTGCCGGGTATCACGTGCAGGGAAAACACCAGGACATCCTCCGTCCCGTCGGCGCCCAGTTTCGCCAGGGCCTGCTGGGTGGAAGGCATCCGGGCGGGGGTGGTCCCCAGCAGGGTGCGAGCGCTCCAGGCCCACTCGACCCTGTGGTCCGGGAAGGCTTCCTTTACCTGTTGCTCGACAGTCGCGTAAGCGACCCTTGCCTTTTCCACGCTGGTGCCGAAGGCGACGATCAGGATCGCCTTTTCCAGGGGCTTTTCCGCCCAGGACTTCCCGGCCCAGAAGAATATGAGGGCCGCGCCCAGCAACGCCATTCCGATTTCTTTCATCAGAAAGTCCTTTACGGTCTGAAAGGGTTTCATGCCGGCCTGCTCCGACGGCATTCAGCGCCGCTTGAGCGTCGCGTCGTTCGCAGTGTTTTTTGCTTTGCGATCTTCACGTCTGCCGCGGCGGCACAGGCGTGACATCTCATTGAGCGCAAACCGGCGTCATGCCGTGAACGCCATTGCCTCCTCCCCCCTTATCCGCGGGCGCGCTCCGAATTCTTCGGCCAGAAAGAGCAGTTCGCGTATCGCCTGCGGCGGCATGGGGGCGCAGTCCCCGGTCCAGTCCAGGCCGGGGCGCGCCTCTTGCAAAAACCAGGGGGAATCCGCCCCCGTCATCTCCGCCATCGCGCGCAGCTTATCCGGGCCCACAAAGGGGCTTACGCAGGTTGTGCGGAATTCATGCGCGATTTTGCTTTCGCGCAGCAAGCGGGCGCTTGCGCGGATTTTTTCCTCTATGTCCGGTTCCAGGCAGAAAGTTGACGCGTACGCCTCCGGTGCGGTCTTGCAATCCATGGCGACGTAGTCCGCAAGGGATTCTTCGAGCAGGCGGCGCAGAACCTCCGGCCTGCTCCCGTTGGTGTCAAGCTTTATGCGGTAGCCGAGCCTTTTCGCCTCCCGGCAGAAGGACTCAAGCCCTTTCTGGAGCGTGGGCTCGCCTCCGGAAATGACGAGGCCGTCAAGCAGTCCCGCCCTTTTTTTCAGGAACCCGAGGACGGTCGGGGTCTCCAGCAGCGGGGCTTTTCCCTTAAGGGAACCTCTATAAACCGTCTCCCCTGGCGGCGTCAGGCTCCTTTCGCCAACGGGTCGAATATGTTGAATATACTCCCCCTTGTCGAAACTCGCCTTCCTTGCCGGGAAACAAAAATACTGGTTTGTAGATGTTCCCTTAAGGCTGGGATTATGGCAGTAGGGGCAGTCGAAGTTGCAGCCCTGGGTGAAGACGATGGCGCTCACCAGGCCGGGGTAGTCCAGGGTCGTCAGCTTGTGCATCCCGGCCAGTGAGATGTCGTTTCTGTACTGTCGCAACCGGCGTGAAGATCGCGGAGCGAAAGACATGGTTTTCGCTTTGCCCGCTCCGCCGTTGGCGGCGTGCCGCCCCTGCCGGACAGCGGCCGGCGCCGCGTCAGGCGACACCGGGGCGGTCTCCGGGATGCTCACGATGCGGCCTTTTGCGCGCGCGGCGAACTTTCCGGGATGGGAACGTATTTTTTCCGCAGCAGGTATTCCTGCTGCTTGCCGTCGTTCCAGCGTCCGACCGGGCGCAGATAGCCCACCACGCGGGAGTAGACCTCCGCGTTCTCGCCGCATTTCGGGCACAGGGCCTGTTCTCCCGGCAGATAGCCGTGCGCGGCGCAGATGCTGAAGGTGGGCGTCAGGGTGAAATAGGGCAGGGTGTAGTTTGCGGTGATCTTTCTGACCAGAGACTTTACGGTTTGCGTGTCGGAAATCTCCTCGCCCACAAAGGCGTGCAGGACGGTGCCGCCGGTATAGAGGCTTTGCAGGGCGTCCTGCAAATCCAGGGCTTCGAAAAGGTCGTCGGTATAGTCGACCGGCAGATGGGTGGAATTGGTATAGAAGGGCGCCGCGCCCCGGCGTACTCCGTCGGTGTTGGCGAAATGCGCCTTGGCGCCGAATTTCTCCTTGTCCAGGCGGGCCAGCCGGTAGGTCGCGCCTTCGGCGGGAGAAGCCTCCAAGTTGAAAAGCTCCCCGGTTTCTTCCTGCATGCGGCCTATAACCGCGCGCAGGCGGTCCATGACGCGCATGGCGAACTCCCTGCCCCCGGCGTCGCCCAGGTTGACGCCGAAAAGGTTGAGGCAGGCCTCGTTCATGCCTATGACCCCGATGGTCGAGAAATGGTTGGTCCAGTAGCGGCCGGTGCGGGCCTTCACGTCGCGCAGGTAGAAGGTCGTGTAGGGATAAAGGCCGCCTTCGGTGAAGCGATCCAGTTCCTTGCGTTTGATGCGCAGGCTTTCCCCGGCCAGTTGCGCCAGTTTGTCCAGGCGCCGGAAAAACCCGGATTCGCCGCCGGAAAACAGGGCCAGACGCGGCAGGTTCAAGGTCACCACCCCGATTGAGCCGGTCAAAGGATTGGCCCCGAACAGGCCTCCGCCCCGTTTCCTCAGTTCGCGGTTGTCAAGGCGCAGGCGGCAGCACATGGAGCGGGCGTCGTCCGGGGACATGCCGGAATTGACGAAATTGGAGAAGTAGGGAATGCCGTAGCGTCCGGTCATCTTCCATACCGCCTCCAGACGCGGGTTGTCCCAGTTAAATCCCTTGGTGATGTTGTACGTGGGGATGGGAAAGGTAAAGACCCGCCCCTTGTTGTCGCCTTCCATCATCACCTCGGCGAAGGCCTGGTTCAGGACGTCCATCTCCGCTTGGAAATCGCCGTAGACGCTGTCTTGCTCCCGGCCGCCGATGATCACCGGGCTGTTTTTCAGCGGGCCGGGCACGTCCAGGTCCAGGGTGATGTTGGTGAAGGGGGTCTGGAACCCGACGCGCGTGGGGATGTTGATGTTGAAGACGAATTCCTGCAGGGCCTGCTTCACTTCTTTGGGGGAGAGGCGGTCTTCGCGGATGAAGGGGGCGAGCAGGGTGTCGAAGCTGGATACGGCCTGCGCTCCCGCCGCTTCGCCTTGCAGGGTGTAGAAAAAGTTGACCAGTTGCCCTAGGGCGGAGCGGAAATGCCGGGGCGGGGCGCTTTCCACGTTGCCTGCCACCCCCTTGAAGCCTTCGCGCAGAAGATCGGCCAGGTCCCACCCCACGCAATACACCGAGAGCAGGTTGAGGTCGTGCAGATGGAAGTCGCCGTTTTCATGCGCCTGCCGGATCTCCGGGGTATAGATGCGGCGCAGCCAGTATTCCGAGGTCAGGTCGGAAGAGATGAAATTGTTCAGTCCTTGCAGCGAAAAGCCCATGTTGCTGTTTTCCCGCACCCGCCAGTCCAGTTTTCCCAGATAGCCGTCCATGAGATCCAGGTTCGCCCTGGAGGCCAGGGAGCGCATCAGGGCGCGTTGCTCGCGGTAGAGGATATAGGCCTTGGCGGTTTTGCGGAAGGGGGATTCGAGCAGCGCCTCCTCCACTATGTCCTGGATGTCTTCAACCCCCGGCGGGTCGGGCAGGCGCATCTGCTCGGCATAGCCCAGCACGCGCAGGGTGATGCGGCGGGCCTCGCGTTCGTCGAATTCGCCCGTGGCCTTGCCGGCCTTGGCAATGGCAGCGGTGATTTTTGAGGCGTCAAAAGAAACGGTTTCGCCGTGGCGTTTGCGGATGGATGTAAAAGGCATGGGTTCTCCCTGAGGGCGTTTCACGCTCAAGAGGCAGGCAGGCGGGTTTTCGCCCGCCTGTGGGCGTCTTGCGGCCGAGGTCGCAAGACCGGGCCGGAGCGGCTTTTTCAATTCGGCCGCTTGATGCGCGGGGGCGGGGACGGGAACAAAAAAACTCCTTCGCGCCCGGAATCGGGCAGGCGAAGGAGATGCGTATTTATCCCCATGGAACCGGACGGCAAAAGCCCCGTTGCCGACGGTTCGTCCTCCAGACGAGAGCAAAGCAGGTCTTCCGGCTTGCCGGCCTTCTTTTCGGCCTTCCCGACCTTGCGGTCAGTGGCGCTCGTGGAAAAGAGGCTCATTTCGGCTTACGGCGGCGGGACCGCTCCCGACTTCAACGGGATTCCCTTTTAAGCTCCGTGAGCGCTTTGCCCGGGAGAACCATAGACGACCGGATATTTAAAGTCAAGTCTGGAAAAAATCTAGAGCGCGTTAAGGAAGCACCGATCTATTTTTGAGATGGCTTTGCCCTCTGTACTCATAATAGATATTTCAATGAGTTGCCATCGAGGGGTCCGGGGGGAAATTATTATCGCTGCCATCGTCATCCGTACGGCCGGACTTGCCTGCGGCCGACGCACCCCCGGCGGGGTTCGGGGCGGATCCCCACAATCAGCCCTTCCTTAACACGCTCTGTCGCCTGCGTTACGCCTTCAGTCCTTCCATGACCCGGCGCAGTTCCTGGGCCGTATTGGAGAGGTCCTGCACGGCCGCGGCGGACTGCACCATGCCTTCGGCCGTGTCCGCGACCACGCGGTTGATTTCCTCTATGGCCCGGTTGATTTCCTCCGAGGTGGCGCTCTGTTCCTCGGCGGCCGTGGCGATGCTGGCCACAACCGAGGAGTTGGCCGAGGCCAGATCCACGATCTCCTTCAACGCCAAGCCGGAAGAATTGGCGAGGCCGGTGGCCTCGGTGACGTTCTTCACGGCGTTGCCCACCTCATCGATATTGGTGCGGGCGGAGTGCTGGATGGCGGAGATGCTGCTGCCCACTTCCTGGGTGGCGGACATGGTTTTTTCCGCCAGTTTCCGCACCTCGTCGGCCACGACCGCGAAGCCGCGCCCGGCTTCACCGGCCCTGGCCGCTTCGATGGCGGCGTTGAGCGCCAGCAGGTTGGTCTGGTCCGCGATGTCGGAGATGACGTTCATCACCCCGCCGATGTTTTCGGCCTGCTTGCCCAGTTCCTGCATGTTGTTTTGCAGGCCCACGGCCACGGCGTTCACGGTGTTGATGGCCTTGACCACGTTGTTGACCAGTTGCGCGCCTTCCTCGGCTTTGACCCTGGTGGATTCGCTCTGTTCCGAGGCCTGGCCCGCGTTGCGCGCCACTTCCAGGACCGTGGAGTTCATTTCCGTCATGGCGGAGGCGGTGCTTTCCACGCGGGAGCGCTGCATTTCCGCTCCGTGCGACGCTTCTTCGATCTGGGCGGACAGCTCTTCGGAGGCGGCGGCCACGCGGTCCGAAATTTCCGTGGCGTCCTTGGCCACCTTGAGCATGGTGCGTTGTTGGTTCTTTATGTCCGTGAGATCGGTGATCAGCTGCAGCACGGATACCATGGCTCCCTGGGCGTCAAGCATGGGAATGGCGGTATAGCTGATGTCCATGTCCCGGCCTCCGGGGTGGGCCCTGGTTTCCGCCGAAGCGCGGCGTTTGCTTTCAACAGCTTTGTGCATGGCGTCGTTCGGGCCTTCGTCCTCGCGCTTGAACAACTGCGCTTTGCCCTTGTAATCCGGACCTGTCAGATCCTTGCCGGCGTTGTTCATGTACTGAAGCTGGGATTCTTTGTCCATCATCAGCACAGGGGAGGGAATGTTGTCTATCACCATGCGGAAGCGCGTCAAAACGGCGTTGGTGCCGTGGACCAGAGTGGCGAAATCGCCCTGGTATTTGCTCTCGTCGCCCTGAGCCTCCAGCTTTCCGAATTCGATCTCCTTCTCCAGAACCCGGTATTCGGCCAGCACCCGCTTCAGAACATCGGGAATGGCCAGTAAAGCGGCGACCATAGCCCCTATTTCTCCTTTTTCGCGTACCTCAAGCCGCTCGGCGAAATCTCCTTTGGCCACGCATCCGGCGAAAGTTGAAACACGGGTCAGAACCCGCACCAGCCCGACAATGATCAGCAGGGCCAGTAAAATGGCGATGACCACCCCGGCTATGCTTACGATCAGAGTGTAACGCTGGGCGTCGGCGGCGTGTTGTGAGGCCTCCTTGCCTATGGCGGACATTTCGTTGTCGGCGATAGTGTTCAGACGGTCCGAGTTGGAGCGTATCCTGTCGGCCAGCTCGACGAGGCTCGCCACGTCCTTTTCCACGGCCGCGAACCTCGTGACCATGATCTGCACTTCGTCCCGCAGGATATTCGCGTTGCGCAGCAGTTCCGCATCAGTCTTGCGTCCCTGCTCGGTTTTCAGAGTGCTGCCCAAAGCCTCAAGGGCTTTGATGGCGTTTTCCATATGCGCGAGCGAGGCTTTCCCGTCCTCTCCGTTACGTCCCAAAGCCAGACGGCTGGAGGTGGACCGGTAGCGGGCCAGAGGCAGCCAGGCGTCGACGATGGCCGCGAGCAGATCCGCATTTTTGATTTCCTTCCCCTGCCTGGCCAGATCGATCAGGAGTTCCCTGACTTTGGTGTAGGACTCGGTCGAAGGCCCGTTAAACGCCTTGCGGCCGGCCAGCAAACCGTCGCGCAACTGGCGCAGAAGCTTGCCGTATTCGGCGAGGTCTTTCCGCAAGCCCGCGAGTATTTCCTTGTTTTCCGGCCTGATGATTTCCTTGTCGGCCGCCTGTAGCAGGGTGTCCGCCACCTTGACCCGCGCCTCGGCCATATCCATCCATTTCGGCGAGGCGTCGTCAAGAAAGCCGTACAGGTCGTAAAGCGAGGCGTTCATGGCCGTCATGGTGTCGCTCATGGCAATGTTCAGTCTCGCCCGGCTGCGGTATGTGTCCAGGTAGTCCGAGCCGTCCTGCAGGTTGGTAAATCCGATGGTTGCCACCAGCGCGAGCAGCACGACCATCATGACAAAGCCCGCTATGATTTTAAACTTTGTAGTCATATTTTCCTCCAAAATGTATGCAGCCCTCTCGCGCCCCGCGCTACGGGGAACCTCCGGGATTGTTATTATGTCTGAACGCAATGCTCGTCAGAACGTTTTTGGATGTTACACTTTTTAGCCGGTCCTGCAACAGAAAAATTCGGATTTCGTCCGCAAAGCGGGATCATTCAGCCCTCATGCCCCCGCACAATCCGCAGCGCTTGCCTCAAACCTGCGCCGCTTGCAAGAAGCTCACCGCATTCTGTCTCGGTAAGAGAAAATTCGTCAGACAGACACGCTATGGCTTCTGTTGTGTGAATGGGATCGTGAGAAGCCAGCCGAAGCACGGGTAGCATAAAGCTCTGAAAACCAGGGATTGCCATACTTATCTGCCTTACTCTTGTATGTTGTTTCCTGGTGGGGTTCTTTATCGGATTTTTTATGCTGGACTATAATCCCTGGGATTTGATTCCTTAATCAGACTCTCTGCCGGAATACCGAATTGTCCATGAAGATTGCGGATCATTTTTAGTGTAAGCGGTCGTGTATGGTTTAGCACTTCATAGACACGGTTAATACGCCCGATTACAGGCTCAAGATCCTTTGGGGTCATTTTGTTTTGCTCCATATAGAACTTGATTGCCTCCACAGGGTCGGGCAAATCCATTGGGTAAACTTTCCGCTCGTAAGCTTCTACCAGAGTTACCAAAATATCAAGCTGGTCACCTTCGGAGGTATTTTCTTTGGCGCCCATCAGAGTTTCAATCTGATTCAAGGCTTCCCTGTAGTCATTTTCATTATGGATAGGCTTTATATTCATCGTATACCTCATACGGTTTGCGGGTTAATTGCGTCATACTGCGCATGTGTACCAATAAAACGAATGTAAATAACCCGATAGGGGTAATTCAGCCAAACCACTAATCTATATTTGTTTCCGGCAATGTTGAAAACAGCTCTCCCATCCTGCAAGATGCTGGCACTTCTGAAGTCGGATTTAATGTCGGTTGGTGAAGCCCAATCAGCGTTAAGAGCAAATCTGTGCCAAGCCGGCAGCGGCTCTTTTGCGGTTGTATGAGCCGGGTTTTCCCAAAAGTTTTTTAATGTGGAAAGAGCGATTATTCTCATGATAGCAGTATAATCCCAAAATGGGACTACAGCAAGTGGTTTTGAAGTGCTCCAAAAATCAACTTGCCAAAGATTCCGATTTTGTCCGGGGAGGCGTCTTTCCAGCCTACGGCGGGCTACGTCCGTCACGTTCCTGCGCCCTGCCGGGCGCACGAACAAAAAAAGCCCCTCACGCGGAGGGGGCAAGTGATCGGGCTGTTTTCCTCCCATTTCCGACCTGACGCCAAATCCAATTCGATATTTGACACAATAAGGGCATTATCTTACCCTTTACGCGACAAACATGAAAATTTCAAACTTTTGCCAAAAAGGCTGTTTTTTTGCCCTTTTTGCGTTTTTATTGAAATGAGCAATTAAAATGAAATATTACGAGCGCCTTGTGGATTTAGGTTGCTTCACTCGGGACAACGTGGAAGCAATGACCGGAAATCGCGAAACCGCCCATTCCATGATTGAGGCTTATAAAAAGAAGGGGTTGATTGAGAGTGTCCGACGCGACTTATTTGTGACTATAAGCCTTGAAACGAAACAACCTGTCCCGAACCGCTACGCCATTGCTTCTCACGCTGCCCCCAGCGCGTATGTATCCCACCATTCGGCGTTTGAATATCATGGAGTTGCCAACCAGATTTATTACGAAGTTTATGCTTCCTCGGAATCGCGTTTCCGGGCATTTGAGCATGGTGGACTGATCTATCGCCATGTTATGTCTCCTTTTGATAAAGGGGTGGAAACCAAAAAAGACGGAACTCGCGTTACGGACAAGGAACGCACAGTTTTGGACGGAATCAGGGATTTTGAAAAAATCGACGGGTTGGAGGAACTGCTGCGTTGCATAGGACTGCTCCCTTATCTTGAACCTGCCAAGCTGCTTGGCTATTTAAGCGCCTATGACAATGCTTTCTTATATCAAAAAACAGGTTATATCCTTGATCATTACAGAGAATCCCTTAAATTGCCGGAAGACTTTTTCGCAGCTTGCCGGGATAAAATCCCGCAAAGCAAACGCTATCTTTATAAGAAGTTACAACGCGAAGGCCATGAGTACAATAAAACATGGTTGCTGTACGCTCCGGCAGACTTACTCGCTGTTGTTAGTAAAGGAATATCCCATGATGTATGAATACAGTGGAAAAGTGATAGGCACGCAAGCCGCAAAACTTGGTTTTATCCGCGACGCTTTTGAAAAGGTAAGCCGTCTTGTGGATGTATTGGCGTTTTTAGAGGGTGATCCACTCTTATCAAAGTGTCTCGCCCTTAAAGGCGGCACAGCGATTAATCTTGCCATCTTCAATATGCCGCGTCTATCTATGGATATAGATCTCGACTTCGCGGAAAATTTGTCCCTTGAAGAAACTATGGTAAAACGAAATGTTGTAACTCAGACCATAGACCGTTTCATGGCAATGCAAAAATATAGCCTAAATGAGTCACGATCTAAACGATATCATGCGCTTGATTCATATGTGTATAAATATATCAATACGGCTGGAGTCAATGATAACATTAAAATAGAAATCAATTATTCTCTCCGCAGCCATATACTGCAATTTGTCCATCTGCCTGTGGAAACTCTCGGCATATTCGCGCCGGTCAGGGTTCTTGCACTTGCTCCCATTGAAATTTTTGCCGCTAAAATCGTCGCATTGTTCTCACGAGCGGCGGCGCGTGACTTATACGATGTAAACAGCATGATTGAACGGCGACTGTTGGATGAATCATCGGAGACGCTTCGCAAAAGCATTGTGTTTTATGCCGCCATCAGTGGAACAAACACGGTGACAGCCTTTAATTTCAACAGCTTGGACACCCTAACAGAGCGTGATATGAAAACACGGCTTGCTCCGATGCTTCGCAAAAAAGAAAAATTTAACCTCAGCGAAGGACGGGAGAGAGTCAGGAAATATTTGTCCACACTTCTTACCGTAAGCGATGGCGAGAAGCAATTTCTGACTTTATTCCAAGGTGGCGAGTACAGACCGGAGTTGATCTTTGGCGGCGAAATGCTTGAGCGTGTCCGGAATCATCCGATGGCCATCTGGAAAGTAAAACAAAGCGAGCGCATGGCCAAAAATATGACAATTGACCTCAAATAAGCAAGTTATCATTTTTTTGAGTAGTCACCGCATCCGCAACCCCGGAACCGAAACAGCCCATTCCACAGTCCGCGCCGTGTCGGGCAAAAGGTATCTCTCGAAATTCGCTGCGATTTCCAACGCCTCATCCGCCGAGCTTGCAGTGGTGGCGTGTTTTCTGCGCCCGTCGAGGATATGATTTTTTTCGTGTTCCGAAAATACGGAAAAAGCCCCGCCCGCCATCGGCACAACAAGGTGAAGTGCAGGCGGGACGGGCTCGAAATTCCCCGGTTCTTATGGGGCAGGAGCCCTTCTTCAACAGGTTCTTGAGTGCGCCAGATTTTTTTCAAGTTTCTCGAACATCTCGTGCACGTCGATGGGCTTGCCTATGTGATCGTTCATGCCCGCTTCCAGGCAGCGTTCCACGTCTTCGCGGAAGACGTTCGCGGTCATGGCCACTATGGGAACGGCGGCGGCTTCCGGAAAATCCAGGGCGCGGATCAGGCGCGAGGCTTCGTAACCGTCTATGTCCGGCATCTGGATGTCCATGAAAATCAGGGCATAATCCTTGGGGTTGGCCTTGAACATCTCATAGGCCTTTCGTCCGTCCTCGGCGCAGTCCACCTCCACCCCCTGCGTCTCCAGGAGGGAAACCGCGATTTCCCGGTTCACGTCCACGTCGTCGGCGAGCAGGACGCGCACTCCCCTGAAGCGCTGTCCCTGTTCCTCCCCGTTTTCCGAGGCGGAGCCTCCGTGCGTTTTGGGCGCGAATTTGCCTATGCAATCCAGCACGATCTCCGGCGAAAGGGGTTTTTGGATAAAGGCGGACACCCCGGCGGCCCCGGCCTGTTTTCCCACCGCGTTCCAGATGTCCGCCGAGGTCATGATCACGGTCGTGGCGGCCTCCGACAGTTTTTTAAAATGCCTGACCAGTTCTATCCCGTCTTCGTCCGGCAGCTCGTATTCGGTAAGGAGCAGGTCCGGCAGGCGGTCTTTGCCGGTTTCGACGAGCCCCATGGCTTCGGCGGCGGTTAAGGCCGTGAGGCAGGCGAAGCCGGTTTGCCGGGCGAGGTTGAGGAAAAAATCGCGCGTGTCCGGGGAAGGGTCGACGGCCAGAACGAGCATGGCGGACCAGTCCACGGTCTCCGTCCCGGCCGCCGGGCCGTCTTCGGCGCCGCGTTGGGCCATCAGCGTGAAGGCGAATTTCGCGCCGCGACCCTCCTCGGATTCCACCCAGATGTCTCCCCCCATCATCTCCACAATGCTCTTGGATATGGCGAGGCCCAGGCCCGTGCCTCCGAATTTGCGGGAAATACTGCCGTCGGCCTGTTCGAAGGACTTGAAAAGCTTGCCCTGCTGGTCCGGAGAGATGCCTATGCCGGTATCGGTGACTTCCACCAGCAGCACGCACATGCCGTCGCTCTCGTCCAGCAGGTTCATGGTGAGAGTGATGCGTCCCCCGTCCGGGGTGAACTTGACGGCGTTGCCCAGAAGGTTGGTCATCACCTGGGCCAGTCTCTGCTCGTCCGAGACGATGGCGGCGGGCACGGAGGGGTCCACGGTGATGAGCAGTTCCTGCTTTTTTTCCTCGATTTTGAAGGCGTTCACCGTGGAAACGCGCCGGATGAGCTTTTGCACGGGGAATTCCGTGAAGGACAGTTCAAACTTGTTGGCCTCGATCTTGCTGATGTCGAGAACGTCGTTGATCACCCCGAGCAGGTGGGTGGACGCCTCGTTGATCCGGTCCAGGCAATATTCCTTTTTCTTCAGGTCATGGGAGGACTTGGCGATGGTGACCATCCCGATGATGGCGTTCATGGGGGTGCGCATCTCGTGGCTCATGCGGGAGAGGAAATCGCCCTTGGCGCGGCTGGAGGTTTCGGCGTGCTCCTTGGCCGCCACCAGTTCTATCTCAAGAAGTCGCGCTTCCGTAACGTCCCTTGCGATAAAGGCCACGCCCTCGACGTCGATGTTCATGGGAAAGGTGGAGAAGGACATGATGCGCGTTTCTCCGTTCCTGCGGATTACCGTGAGCTCGTATTCCCCGGTTTCTTTCAGAAGGGCGCCGGGGAGGATGTCGTTTTTCATCCTGCGCAGGGAATCCGCGTCAAAAACCGCCGTGATATTGCCGCGTTCCAGTTCGTCCAGGGCGTAGCCCAGGTGTTTCGCCCCGCCCTTGTTGAGATAGAGGAAGTCTCCGTCCGGCTTGATGAAGCAGATGAGCTGGTTCGAGTTCTCCACAATGGAGTCCATCAGCATGTGTTCTTCTATGCGCTGGCGCAAGGTGGTTTCGGCCTGTTTGCTGTCGGCGAGCGCGTTGCTCATGCTGCTCAAGCGCAGCAGCATATCGTTCAGGGAGGAACAGAGCAGCGAAAACTCGCGGCTTCCCGAATACTTGCCCTCATCCAGGTTCCGCTCCGGGGTGATGGCGGAGATATCCGCAATCAGGCTTTCAAAGGGGTGGACCACGACCATGGTGTTTATGGAATAGAGTCCGAGGAAGAGCAGAAAGATGAGCATGACCAGGACGTAGACCGTGGTGCGCAGGATATCCATGCCCTGGCTGTAGACGAGTCTTGCGTCGCTCATGCGCAGGGCGACGTCGTTGCCGAAGATGTCCTTAAGGCGCAGCCAGGTTGAAACTTCGCCGTCGCTGATGATCTCCACGGTTTTTTCCCCGTGCTGGAGCGGGCCGTCGGAAGCGGCGTCCTGCCAGGCGAAGGCGACCGTATCGTAATGGGTCAGGGCGCGCAGGTAGTCGTTGCGCAGGGAAACACCCATGATCGCCACCCCGAAGGCCTCGCGCGAGTCCGGGTCCATCACGGGCATGGCGGCCAGGGCGTAAGCCTGTCCGGAGACGAGCATAATTCCGATGCGTCCGCGTTCCTCCAGAGGCAGTTCTTCCGTTTTGGCGTCGGGGCGGGAATAGATGGAGATAACCGCTTGGGCCACGGGGTTTACGGCCTCGCTGAAACCCTGCGGAGCGGGCATGGGCAGGTTAGTCACGGAATCGTAGAAATCCGCGAAGAGGTCCGCGCCCGTCCTGTCCTTGACCAGCAGGATCTCAAGGTTGTGTCCGTTGGCCGGGGAGCCTTTCGGCCAGTTGTTGCTTATGAAGTCCGGGTTTTTGCCCGCGGCGAAGCGCGAGGCTTCTTCCCAGAAGCCGAAGTCCTCGCAGACCACGGCGGTGCGGTGCAGGGTGTCGTCAAGCAGTCCGCGCACCACCTCCATTTGCTTGTCCAGGTAGTTGCCTTCGGCTTTGAACAGCAGATCCGGTATTCTGGAATAAAAAAGGACGGCGAACAAAACGGTAAATATCCCGAGTATGGCGCCTGTCAGCAGGAAAACCATAAACCGCAGGGATCGCGGCTGTTTTACAGAGGGCATCAATATTCTCCGGTAGCGAAAGATGCGGACCAGCGCATTTTCGCCTTTGCCCTGCGGCGCCCTGAAGGCGCCAAACCGGTCATAAATCAACCGGTATTTATTTAACAGCCCGCCCGCCGCAAGCGCCGGGCGGGGGCGTTTCATACAATATGCCTGTGCCTGAGACGCTCGCCTGACGGCGGGCGAAGCCCGCCTGCGGGCGTCTCGCGGCAAGGTTCCGCCCTGCAAATCCTTGCGGAGCGGTTAAGTTTTTTCATGGTCGAACCGCTCTGACGAGGCGGCTCGGTGCGGTGGCGGGCTTTCCGCCGCCGGCGGTTTTTTGCGAAAGCAGGCTTTGCCTGTTTCACAAAAGAGCAGACCCGCGCATTCAGGCCCCGGAATGCAAACCGGCGGCAATGCGCTCTGCCCGCAGGCGGCATGTTAACCTTTGTTGCGGAAATAGGCAAATTGGAAAAGGCGCGGGCGGCAAAGGGAGGGAGTAAATCGCCGCGCATCAAGTAATTCCGGGGCGGCGAAGCGCTTCGCCGCCCCGGACCGGGCGCGGGGCAAAAAGCGCGTCGGGTCTATTTTTTCTTTTCCTGGTCCTTGCGCAGGAAGTCGATCAGGCTCAGTTCGCGCGCCGCGCGGCGTTCCTGGATCCTTTCCGGGGGCCAGGGGAAATATCCCTGGCCGGTTTTCAGGCCGAGATGCCCTTTGGCGCGCAGATCGGCCACCAGGGAAGGGGCTTTTTTGTAAGCGCAGAGCTTGTCGCCCAGTTCGTCCAGCAACGCGCCCAGGATATCCCAGCCGCCCATTTCCGCGCTTTCGATGGGGCCGGTTTGCGTGTAGCGGCGACCCAGGCTGTTGGCAACGGCCTTATCCACGGTTTCCGCCGAAGCCCAGCCCTGCTCCACTATATACAGGGCCTCGCGCAGCACCGCCGCCTGAATGCGGTTGATGACGAAGCCGGATACGGCCGTGGACAGCTCAATGGGCATGTTTCCTATGGATTCCACCCATTGCGCGGCGGTTTTCTGCACGGATTCGAGGGTCGCCGAGCAGGGGCAGACCTCGACCGTGGGCATGAGATAGGGCGGGGTGAAGAAGTGGATGGAGAGAAACCGTTCGGGGTGTTTGAAGACCGTGCGGATTTTTTCAAGATCGAGGCCGGACGTGTCCGTGGCTATGATGGCCTTTTCCGGGCAGACGGCCTCCACCTTGGCGAAGACGTCGTGTTTGACTTCAAGGACCTCGGCGACGGATTCCATGACCAGATCGGCGCCGGTCGCGGCTTCTTCCAGAGTGGTGACGCCGGTGATGTTCTTGCGGATCCTGTCTCCTTCCCCGGCCGGCATCAGTTTGTTGTCTTCATACAGGGCGATGGCCCGGTCTATGCTGCTGAGGCCGCGCTTTATGCTTTCCTGCGAGCGCCCGAAAAGTTTGACCGTATAACCGGCCTTGGCGGCCAGGAAGGCCACCCCGTGTCCCATGGTCCCGGTGCCCAGGCAGGCTACGGTTTTGATTGTTTTCACTTGCATGGCTTTCTCCTTGCGTAGAAATGGATGGGGCCGCGGAGCGCCGGGGCGTTTTCCCATCCGCCGCGAGGCGCCAAAGCGGCATTTTCCGCAAACCCGCGAGTCGGGTTCGCCGTCTTTTTGGAGGGGCCTTGCGGCCCCTCCGGGATTTCACAATGGCTTTATTTTACCAGGGGATGAGCATGCCGACGCCCATGATTATGCCCGCCCAGATCATGACCATGCAGGTGTAGCCCATGATGTCCCTGGCGCCGAGCCTGGCTATGCCGAGCAGGGGCAGAGCCCAGAAGGGCTGCACCATGTTCGTCCACTGGTCGCCGTAAGCGATGGCCATGGCGACCTTGGCCGGGGCTGCGCCCAGTTGGACGGCGGATTCCATGCAGATCTGGCCCATGACCACCCAGTGCCCGCCCCCGGAGGGCACGAAGAAATTGAGGATGCCGCTGGCTATAAAGGTGAAGAAGGGGAAGGTGTAGCCGGTGGAGATGGCGACGAACCACTCGACGACCATGGCGCCCAGTCCGGTGCCGACCATGATGCCCTGAATGCCGCCGTAGAGGGGAAACTGCACGGCTATGCCCGCCCCGCCCTTGATGGCCTCGGCCACAGCCCGCACGTAGGCTATGGGCGTGCCGTGCATGATGATGCCGAGCCACATGAAGACGAAGATCACGATGTTCAGGGAGAGGTTCAAGGCCCCGTTGATGTAGAAATAGCGCACCAGGTAAACGACGCCCATGGCCCCCAGAATCAGGGTGACCAGGCGGGAATACTCCAGCCTCTGGGCCGGGGTCTTTACTTTGGGTTCTTCCGGCTCGTCCGGTTCGAGGAGCAGGACCGGATCCACGACGCGCACTTCCTCCTTGGAAGGAGCTATGAGTTTGATAAGCAGAGGTACGGACAGGATTACGGCGGCCGAGATCAGCAGGTTGGGGGTTGAGAACATGGTGTCCGTGGTGGGGATAACCCCGATCAGCTTCTCCGCGAGATGGCCCTTTGTGGCTATGGCCAGAGGTACCGAACCGGAGAGGCCGGCGTGCCAGATTATGAACCCGCCGTAGCCGGCGGCCACGACAAAGGCGTAGTCCATGTTCTGCACCTTGCGCGCCAGCTCGCGCGCCAGAAGGGCGGCGACGATGAGTCCGAAGCCCCAGTTGATCCAGCTGGCTATGCCGGCCACCAGGGCGCAGAGCATCCCCGCGCCCGCGTTGTCCTTGGGAATGGAGGCCAGAGCGGAAAGCAGGCGTTTTACCGGGCGGCTGCTGGCCATGGTGTGCCCGGTGACCACGATCAGGATCATCTGCATGGAAAAGCCGAGGATGCCCCACAAGCCGTTGCCCCAGCTGTTGAGGATGTCGATAATGCCTTTGTCGGTTAGCGCCCAGGCGGCCAGCACGGCCGCGAAAGTGAGAATGACGGCGAACAGGTAGGCATCGGGCAGATATTTCTGCATCACGTTGACGAAAAACCTGACTAGTGCTCTCATAAGCTTCCTCCCGAGCAATTAAATATGTGACACGCTCTGACGCAGCAAACACGCCGCCTTTCGCGCGGAAGCGGGCGAGCCTGCTCCAGACGGGAGGCAGGATAGCACATGCGGTTGGCTTTGCCCATAGGGAAAGAGTGGAAAATTATGGAGGAAGCATCATAAAAGTCGCATTCAAACGGGTTTGCATGCGGCAAGACACGCCCGCTCCGGTGTTTTACGGCGGCAGTCGATGTCGTCCGCCCTCTCGCGGCGGGCTGAAGGCAGAGCTTTCAGTCCGCATCAGTTTGCTCCCTGTCGGCCGCGACCTGGCATCATCGCGTCTGTCCCGCGCCAGTTTGCTCCCTGTCGGCCGGACCCGGTATTATCGCGTCTGTCCCGCGCGGGTGCGCAATCGTTCTGTTTGGGGGTTACCCTTCCGGTGAGCTTTTTGTCTGTCCCGCTCGGATGGCAACCGTCGCCCGAAGCCGCCGCTTCGTAAGGAGCAGGGCGTATTCGCCGCCGCATCTTGCCATCGCCCCGCGCAGTGATTATTTGATAAAAACGGCCGATTTTCGGGCCGGAGAAATATTTTTGGAGTTGAAATGCGTTACGAAGGAATAGTTTACCGTCCGCCCTCCGAGGGCGGAAGCCTCATTATCCAGGCCACGGTCGGCTGTCCGCACAACCGTTGCCGTTTCTGCAACATGTACAAGAACAAGCGTTTCCGCATACGCAAGGTCGCGGAGGTGCTGGAAGACATAGACGAGGCCGGGCGGGTCTACGGCGGGGACAACGTGCGCACAGTCTTTCTGGCGGACGGCAACACCGCCGTCATGCGCACTGAGCATCTTTTGCGCATCCTCGGGCGTCTTAACGAGGTTTTTCCGCGTCTTGAGCGGATCACGTCCTACTGCGCCTCGCAATACATGGACAAAAAGACGGAAAAAGAATGGGCCGATCTTCGCGCGGCCGGTCTTTCCCGCATCCACTGCGGCATGGAAAGCGGCCATGACCCTTTGCTGCGCAAGGTCTGCAAAGGCACGAGCATGGAGGAGCAGATCCGGGGCGGCCGGGCCGTGCGCGCGGCCGGCATCGAACTGAGCATGTACTATCTGGCCGGGCTTGGCGGGGCGGAGATGTCCGCGTCCCACGCGACGGACAGCGCCGCCGTGCTCAACGCCGTAAATCCGGAGTTCATCCGCGTGCGCACCTTTACGCCCATGCCCGGCACGGAACTCGGCGAAGACTTTCGCGCCGGACGCTTTGTCCCGCTTGACGCGCACTCCTCCTTGCGCGAACTGCGGATTCTGATCGAACGCCTGGAAGGGGACGGCCTTTTTCTGAGCGACCATTGGCTGAATTTCGCCGATATCAGCGGACGGCTGCCCGAAGACAAGGAAGTCATGCTCAAGGCGGTGGACCAGGCCCTTGCCCTGCCGGGCGACCAGTTTCGCCCGGTGGGAATGATAACGGACAGTCTCTGATTTTTCCCTCCGGTACGGACGCGGGACTCATCCACCTGAATGTAATAATTGGCGTAGATAAGCGGAAATAAAATACATAAACGTTATTTTATCCCGCAATTACCCCCTCCATCTTCCTTCTTCCCCAACCAACACCGTGAAATACCGGTATTTATTTTCTATGGCACAGTTGATGCTGAATGCGTCCGGACGGGTTTCCATTTTCATGGCGCCGAAGCGGATTGACATTGAAAATGTGTAAACCGCTACGCAACGGGGTTGTCGCAAGGCGAACCGGCTTTGCCGTCAAGCGACTATTTCGAGCGTAACACGCCATAACAAAAGGAGTTTGTCTTATGCAACGCTCGGAAGCGACGGCGGCGATAGTGGAGGCGAAAAAAGCGCGCGGACTTACCTGGGAGAAGATTGCCGCGGAGGTCGGGGCAAGCCCGGAGTGGACGACTTCCGCCCTGTTGGGACAGAACAGCATGGGCGCGGAGCAGGCCGCCAGGGTTTGCTCCGTTCTGGGGCTGGGCAAGGACGTCGCCGCCGCCTTGCAGGATTATCCGCTGAAAGGGGCGCTGGAAGCGGCGGTGCCGGTGGACCCGCTTATTTACCGCTTTCACGAGATCACGCAGATTTATGGAACGACCATCAAAGAGCTCATTCACGAGAAATTCGGCGACGGCATAATGAGCGCCATCGATTTTGAGATGAAGATCGAGCGCCTGGAAGACCCCAAGGGCGACAGGGTAGTGGTCACCTATAACGGCAAGTTCCTGCCTTACCGCAAATGGTGAGGAAAACGGCGGCGGTTCTGCCGCAGGCTTCAGGATGTCACGCCGAAATGCGAAGCATTTCGAGCGGCAAGGCGAAACAGAGCTTGCGCCGCAGCCGCCAAATCAAAACTGCATGGATGCAGTTTTGATTTGAAATTCGAATAAGACGCCCGCGGGCCGGCCTTGCCCGCCAGATGCGCATTTCAAGCGTAAAATGCTCTATAAGCCGGAGGAAACGAGATATGACCGAAAAACACGCGCATGCTTTGCCCGATGCGGGACATGGCGTAAAATGCTCCTGCGCCGCATGCAGACCGGCGCAGGCGGAGCCGGAAAAACAGATTGAGGCGATGGTGGAGGACGCCGTGACGCGGGCGATTTTCGCCGGCAACGAGCCGGGCAGGCGCGCCTTTGTAAAGGCCTTGGGCGCGAGCGCGGCCCTGGCCCTGATCGGCGACCTCTTTCCCCTTTCGGCGGCCAAGGCCCTGGCCGCGGAGCCCGGCGGACCGATCGAAAAGAAAGACGTGTCCATAGGCTTTATACCCATCACCTGCGGCACGCCGATCATCATGGCCAAACCCATGGGCTTCTACGACCGCTACGGTCTTACCGAGGCCAAGGTGGTCAAGGCCTCCGGCTGGGCCATGATCCGCGACTGGTCCACCTCCGGGCAGACGGACTATTCGCATATGCTGGCGCCCATGCCCATAGCCATTTCCCTGGGTCTGGGCTCCACCCGGATGCCCTTTATCGTCCCGGCCGTGGAGAATTTGAACGGCCAGGCCATCACTTTGCGCAACGACCACAAAGACGTGCGCGACGCCAAGGACATGAAGGGCTTTGTCTTCGCCGTGCCCTTTGATTATTCCATGCACAATCTGCTGTTGCGCTATTATCTCGCGGAAGGCGGGGTGGACCCGGACAAGGAGGTGCAGATAAGGGTGCTTCCGCCCCCGGAGATGGTGGCGAATCTCAAGGCCGGCAACCTGGACGGCTATCTTTCCCCCGACCCGTTCAACCAGAGGGCGGTTTATGAAAAAGTCGGCTTCATATTCAAACTGAGCAAGGAACTCTGGGATGGGCATCCCTGCTGCGTGTTCACCTCCTCGCTCAGGTTCGCGAAAGAGGCCCCCAATACCTTTAACGCCGTCACCCACGCCATAGTGGACGCCACGTTTTTCAGTTCCGACCCTGCCAACCGCAAGGAGATCGCCAAGGCCATCTCCACCCGCAATTACCTGAACCAGCCTGTGGAAGTGCTGGAAGAAGTGCTGACCGGCCGCTTTCCGGACGGTCTCGGCCATGACGTGGATGAGCCGGAGCGCATAAATTTCCATCCTTTCCCCTGGAATTCCATGGCCGTTTGGATCATGACCCAGCTCAAGCGCTGGGGTTATCTGAAGAACGACGTGAATTACAGGCAGGTGGCCGAGGAAATTTTCCTGGCCGCCGATTGCGCCGGTGTGATGAAGGAGCTTGGACGCGAAACCCCGTCCGGGGCCTATGCCAAACATGTGATCATGGGCAAGGAATTCGATGCGGCGGACCCGGAAGGGTATTTGAACTCTTTCGCCATAAAGCGCGCCTGACCGATAGGGCGGCATGGCCCGGACCACGCCGCCTTGCGCTCGGGCGGGGTTTGGACCCCGCCCGGGCTTCCGCCCCGGAAAGCTGCCCCGCCCTTCAGGGCGGGGCAGGGACGCAGCCGGCCTGAAGGCCGGGATTTCAAAAAAAGCGGGACAAGCGCGCCCGGCGCCGGTTTTTTTTGCGTCTTTGGGCGTCTGGCCGCCGGGCGATGCCCGGCAAGGGAGAAGCGATGACCTTTAAAACGGCTTTCCTGTCGCTCGCGATAGGCTGTTTCCTCCTGCTGTGCTGGAAGGGCATAGCGGCGCATTCCGAGATCCCCGGTCCGCTTGACGTTTTGGCGACCGCCGTGGAATTTCTGCGGGACCCGCTCTATGACGCCGGCCCCAATGACAAGGGTATAGGCATCCTGACCGCCTACAGCATGGCCCGGCTGCTTTCCGGCTTCACGGCGGCGTCCGTCTGCGCCGTATTTTTCGGGGTTATCCTTGGGCGCAACGCGGTTCTTTTCAATGCAGTGAATCCCTATATCCAGGTTTTGCGCGCCATTTCCCCGATAGCCTGGATGCCGCTGCTGCTGTACACGGTCAAAGACAGCGGCATAACGGCCTTTCTGGTCGTGTTCATGGCCAGCATCTGGCCCACCCTGGCGAACACCGCCTTCGGCGTGGCCAATATCCGCAAGGATTACCTGAATGTGGCGGAGATTCTCCAGATGGGCTACTGGAAAAAGCTTTTCCAGGTCATCCTGCCGGCTGCCGGCCCGACCATCGTAGCCGGACTGAAGATTTCCATGGGCAGCGCCTGGGTGTCCATCATCCCCGCCGAGGCCATGCTCGGCTCTTTGGGACTCGGCTATTTTGTCTGGAACGAGTGGAACAATCTCTCCCTGACCAGCGTGATCTTCGCCATTTTTACCATAGGAGCGGTAGGGGTCGTCATAGACGCCATGTTCACCCGTCTCTCCCGCAGGCTTTCCTATACGGATTGATTTTCACTGCTTCCCAATTCCGGTTCCCGATAGATCTGAAGCGATTTTAGCGGGAGCGGGAACAGGCCGGAAAAAAACAGGAGCAAGCGATGTACCCGGTACCGATGCTGCAGGTGGATCATGTGTCGCGCAACTACAATGTCGCCGGATCCCCGGAAAAATTCTGCGTTTTCGAAAATGTCTCGCTCAAGGTCGACGAGGGCGAATTCGTGACGGTCGTAGGACATTCGGGCTGCGGCAAGTCCACGCTGCTGAACATCATAGCCGGCATAGACAAGTCCGATACGGGCTGCGTGCTGCTTCGGGGCAAGGCGGTGCAGGGTCCGGGCATAGACCGGATGGTCGTGTTTCAGAATTTCGCGCTCATGCCCTGGCTCACGGTCTATCAGAACGTGAGGCTCTCCGTGGAGGCGGCTTTCCCGGACTGGACCGAAAAGCAACTGGACGGGCACACGCGGCGCTACCTGGAAATGGTCAGCCTAAAGGGAGCGGAAAACAAGCGCCCGGCGGCGCTTTCCGGGGGGATGCGCCAACGCTGCGGTCTGGCCAGGGCCTTTGCCGCCAATCCTCCGGTCATGCTGCTCGACGAACCCTTTGCCCAGATCGACGCCTTGACGCGCGGCGTCATCCAGGACGAACTCATCCGCATGTGGAACGAAACCAGGGTGACCATATTCATGGTCACGCACGACGTGGATGAGGCCATCCTGCTTTCGGATCGCATAATTTTGATGAGCCCCGGTCCGGGCGCGGTGATCGCCGGAACCGTAGATATCCCGATCGAACGGCCCCGCTCCCGCCAATCCATTATCGAAGACCGGCGCTATTATGCGCTGCGCAACGACATCATCCGCTTCCTTGAAAACAGGCAGGTGGAAAAGACAGCCTGATGCCGGAGCGGTCCAACTTTGAAAAGTTGGATCGCTCTGCTCGGTATCGGGGGGCAAGGTCTTCAGCCCGCCGCGAACGCAGGCGGCAGTCGATGTCGCCGTATGGCGACAATCCCAAGCGCAAAATGCTGTAAGGAAAAGCCGTCTGATTGGGGATCTGCTCCAATCAGACGGCTTTTCCTTGAGCTTGCAGCGTATTGGCAGCGGGCCCGGTTCAGGTCAGGACGGGGTCGATTGTGCCGTTGGCCGCGAAGGCCGCTTCCCTGGCCTGGCAGGCGGGGCAGACCCGGCAGGGGGAGTCCGCGCCCGCGTAGCAGGAGCGGGTGAGTTCATAGGGAACGGAGCGTCCGAGCCCGAAGCGTACTATCTGCGCCTTGTCCGACATGACAAAGGGGGCGATGACCTCGACCGTCCCTTCGCTGGAGAGCAGGATGGTTTTGCGCAGGGATTCGACGTATTCCGGGCGGCAGTCCGGGTAGACGGCGTGGTCTCCGCCGTGGACGCCCAAGGCCGCATAGGTTTTTTCGCCCCCGGAGAGTGATTGGGCGAGCCCGGCCAGGGCGGCGGCGAAGATGGTGTTGCGTCCGGGGACGACGGTGAGTTTTATGTTCTCGCCGTCATATTCTCCCTGTGGCAGTTCGCCTCCGCCGAGCAGCAGGCTGGAGCGCGCGCCGCGGAACAGAGCCGAGGCGTCTATTTCCAGCAAATTGCCGTTTGCGTAGAAGGCGGCGACCCGCCGCGCCGCGGCGTATTCCATGGAGTTGTGCCTGGAGGGATATTTGAAGAAGACGGGCCGCACGTCCGTCTTCTTCATGAGCAGAAAGGCGTAGAGAGTAGTGGAATCCAGACCGCCGGAGAGAGAGAGGAAAACGCGTTTTCCCTCCATGTCCGGGGGCAAGGTTTCAGTTGAAAGCGGGCTGTGGTTCATGCCGGGTGTCGGCGCGGCAGAAATTTGCGGCGCAAATCTCCGCCGCGAGATTGCCGCGGGGGGAAGGCGCTTCGCCCCGCGGCAATCTCAAGCGTAAAAGGTTAGAGCAATTTCAAAGTTAAAGTGCCTTAGAAGTTGAGGCCGAGTATCGTCCAGATCAGGATGAGCAGCAGGGTGACGGCAAAGGGGGTCACCACTGTGGCCATGCCGATGTCCGGATAGGATTTCTTGTGCGTCATGCCGCAAATGGCCAGCAGGGTGATCACCGCGCCGTTGTGGGGCAAGGAGTCGAATCCGCCGGAGGACATGGCGGCCACGCGGTGCAGCATCTCGGCGCTCACTCCCGCCTGTTGCCCCCATTCCAGGAAGCGCGCGCCCATGGCTTCAAGGGCGATGCTCATGCCGCCGGAGGCGGACCCGGTGATGCCGGCCAGCACGTTGACGGTCAGGGCTTCGGAGAGCAGGGGGGTGCCGGGGTCGATGCTCAGGAGGAAGTCGCGCACCGAGGCAAAGCCGGGCAGGGAGCTGACCACGTTGCCGTAGCCCGTTTCCGAGGCCGTGTTCATGATGGCGAGCAGGGAGCCGATGGCGCCGCCGTTGAGCGCGGCCTGGAGGTTGCCGCGCGCCTTGAACTGTTTGGCGGCAAAGAGGACGCTCAGCACAATCCCCACGATCAGGGAGATGATCAGCGCCCAGTTGGCCACGGGGATGGCTGCGGAAACAAGGGGGACCTTCTTGTAGGGCGCGAGCATGGAGACATCCCAGGCGCCGATGATCTTGGTGAGGATGAAGTTGAGCACCAGCACGGCGAACAGGGGCAGGGCGGCCAAGGCGGGAGATATCTCCGGCACCCCGTCGTCCAGATTGACCTGGGCGCGGGTGTCTTCCTCGCCGTAGCCTTCGCCGGCGGCCAGCATTTTCTTTTTACGGTATTCCAGCCAGAGCGTGCCTATGGCGAAAATGAGCACCGCCCCGCAGATGCCGAAGAGCGGCGCGGCGAAAGAGGTGGTGTTGAAGTATTTGGCCGGGATGATGTTCTGAATCTGCGGGGTGCCCGGAACGGCGGTCATGGTGAAGCCGAAGGCGCCGAGGGCGATGCAGCCGGGCAGCAGCCGGCGGGGGATGCCGCCTTCCTTGAACAGGGCGTTGCCGAAAGGATACACGGCAAAGGCGACCACGAAGAGGCTCACGCCGCCGTAAGTCAGAATCGCGGCGGCCAGGACGACGGCCATGATGCCGCGTTCCGGACCGAGCTTGGTCGCGATGAATTTGGCTACGGAGCGGGCCGCGCCGCTTTCTTCCATGACCTTGCCGAAAACCGCGCCGAGCAGGAAGACCGGGAAGAAGTTCTTCACGTAAATGACGGCCCTGGCCATGAAAAGTTCGCTGTATTCGGGAAGAAGGTGGTGGCCGGCGGTCAGGGCTGCGGCCAGAGCGCACACGGGCGCGAAAAGGATGACCGAATAGCCTTTGTAGGCTATCCAGGTCAATAACGCCAAGGATAAGATTATGCCGATTACCATAAAAAACTCCTCAAAATGTTTTTAATGACAAAATGCTTCAAACGTCGAACTGAAGCACCGCTTCGCCTTCCACCACATTTTCGCCCTTCTGGTTGGCCACCCAGTTTTTCATGGTAACGCGCTTTTTCTCTTCGTTTTTATCCACCACTTCGGCCCAGGCGGTCAGGGTCTCGCCGAGAAATACCGGGCGGCGGAATTTCAAGGTCTGGGAGAGATAGATGGCGCCCTGCCCGGGGATAATCGTTCCATGCACGGCGCTTATGAGGCCGGCGCTGATCATGCCGTGGGCTATGCGTTTGCCGAATATGGTCGTTTTCGCGAACGCCTCGTCAAGGTGCAGGGGGTTGTTGTCGGTGCTCACGTCGGCGAATTTCTCCACCACCTCGGCGGTTATGAGCTTGCTTGTGCTGTCCTTGTCGCCTACCTTCAGGGTTTTGAAAGTCCATGCCATTGTTCTTCTCCTTTTTTTCGGCGCGCGGCGGATGGTCGCTCCCCCGCCGGCTTTCCCGGTACATGGTTCTAAAGCAGTTCGACTTTGATAAAGTTGGACTGCTTCGCAAATCCTTGCCGCGAAATGCTTGCAGGCGGGCTTCGCCCGCCGTAAGCAAGCATTTCAAGCGTGAAATACTCTGTAGTGGTCCGACTTTGAAAAGTCGGACTGCTTTGCAAGGATTTGTTCGCAAATCCTTGCCGCGAAATGCTTGCAGGTGGGCTTCGCCCGCCGTAAGCAAGCATTTCAAGCGTGAAATACTCTGTAGTGGTTCGACTTTGAAAAGTTGGACTGCTTTGCAAGGATTTGTTCGCAAATTCCTGCCGCTCGAAATGCTTCGCATTTCGTTGCTGCGGCTGTCCGTTCAGGGGCTGCCCCACCTGACGGCTGCCGCTTCGGCGTGACATCCCGTCACGCTTTCCGCTTCCGGATCAAAAATGCCCTCTTTTTTGTCCGGAGATGGAATAACTCGTCCGGAAACCATGTTTTCCGGCCGACGCCGCCGCATTGAAAGTTTACTTTTCAACGAGACTGTCGGAAGCGGGGAAACTATTCGGGACTTTTGTTTTTGTCAAGATTACCCGAAAAGTATTTAATAAAAGATGTCCAGGAGTTACGTTAGCGGGAATCGAGGAAATCGCGCACGCCCCGCCTGCGGACTTTGAGAATCACGGGAAAATTCTTGACCGTTCGCCCGCTGCGGTGTAAATGGTCGGCTTCTTACGGCGAATGTAGCTCAGCAGGTTAGAGCACCAGATTGTGGATCTGGGGGCCGAGGGTTCAAATCCCTCCATTCGCCCCAAAAGAAATTTCAAGGTTGTCCGTCTGGTTCCGAAAAGAGCTGGGCGGACAAAGCTTTTTCAGGGTTTTCGTCCTTTGCAATCTTCACTTTTCCGCTTACTCCCGCAAACATTTGTGAGTATGAATCGAGTAACTTCCTTGTCGTCCGAGGTTTGTTCCTTCGCGGGGCACGGTCAACGCACCCAGAGCAGTTCCGCATAGGTCGGCAAAGGCCAGTCCGCATCGTCCAGCATGAGTTCCAGGGCATCTACGTGTTCGCGGCAGCGCTGCATGGCCGGGACGACCACGTCTCTCGCCGCGCGCGCGCGCCCGAGAGTTTCCGGGTATTCCAAGAGATCGCGCCTCGCCGCGTCCAGGTCTTCCAGTGAGTCGGACAGGGCCAGGACACGCTCCCTGAGCGCGGCAAAGCGCTTTTCTTCCGGCAGTGTAGTATGCGCGTCAGGCTTTTGCGTCTCCGGGTTTTCTCCGGATTGGCCGAGAACGGACCGCGCGCGCAGAAGCAGCCGCGCCGCCTTGTCCTGCCCGGACAGGGCGACGGGCAGAATGGAGGTCCGGCCGATACGGCTGGTCAGACCGGCTTCCACAGAGATCGTTTTGGCATAGGCGTCAAGGAGTATCTCCTGTCTGGCCAGCAGCTCGCGTTCCGTCAGAACCGCGTGGCGCATGAAAACGTCCATGACCGCCGGGTCGCTGTAATGTTCCAGGGTTTCCACCGTGGTCGTCATGTTCGGCAGCCCCCGCCTCGCGGCCTCTTCCTTCCATTCCGGGGCATAGCCGTTGCCGTTGAATATTATCGGCATATGTTCGCGGGACAGGACGACCAGGAGTTCCTGCACGGCCTGATTGAGTGGAGTGCCCTCGCAGACCCCGGCCTCCAGGCTGGTGGCTATGTCGTCCAGGGCGCAGGCCACGGCGGCGTTCACGGCGATGTTGGCCGGGGCTATGGACTGGGACGCGCCTACGGCCCGGAATTCGAACTTGTCGCCCGTAAAGGCGAAGGGGCTGGTGCGGTTGCGGTCCGAATAGTCCTTGGGCAGTGGGGGCAGGGTGGAGACGCCGATTTCGATGCTCGTTCCCTGTTTCGCGCCTTTGCCGAAAGCGCCGGCAGCGAGACCCTGCATGACTTCCGTGAGCTGTTCGCCGAGATAGACGGATAAAATGGCGGGCGGGGCCTCGTTGGCCCCGAGGCGGTGGTCGTTGCCGGCCCCGACGATCCCCAGGCGCAGCACGGTGGAGTGCTTGTGCACGGCCCGCAGCACGGCGGCCAGGAAAACCAGGAACTGGGCGTTGGTGTGCGGGGTCGCGCCGGGGCTCAACAAATTGTTGCCTTCGGAGTCCCTGAGCGACCAGTTGTTGTGTTTGCCGCTGCCGTTCACCCCGGCAAAGGGCTTTTCGTGCAAAAGGCAGACGAAGCCGTGGCGCAGCGCGGTATGGCGCAGAATGTTCATCACCAGCATGTTGTGGTCTGCGGCGATGTTCGCCTCCTCATGCAGGGGGGCCATTTCGAACTGACCGGGCGCGACTTCGTTGTGCCGGGTCCGGCAGGGCACGCCAAGGGCGCAGAGGCGGTATTCGACGTCCTGCATGAAGGCCATGACCCTTGAGGGAACGGCCCCGAAATAATGGTCTTCCAGTTCCTGGCCCTTGGGCGACACCGCGCCCGCGAGGGTCCGGCCGGCGAGCATCAGATCCGGGCGCAGGGCGGCCAGACGGCGGTCTACGAGGAAATATTCCTGTTCCGCCCCCACCACGGCCTGAACCGAGGTGGCCCTTGTGTTCCCGAAGAGGCGCAGGATGCGCAGGGCCTGGCGTGACAGGACGGAGAGGGAGCGCAAAAGGGGGGTTTTACGGTCCAGAGCTTCCCCGGTGTAGGAATAGAAGACGGAGGGGATATGCAGGGTTTTCCCGCCCGGTCCGTCCACGATGAATACCGGCGAAGTGGGGTCCCAGGCCGTGTAGCCGCGCGCTTCAAAGGTGGAGCGGATGCCCCCGGAAGGAAAGGAGGACGCGTCGGGTTCGCCGCTGATCAGCTTCTGGCCGGAAAATTCGTTGAAGGCCCGTCCGTCTTCCGCGGGCGCCATGAAGGCGTCGTGTTTTTCGGCGGTCAGGCCGGTCATGGGCTGGAACCAGTGCGTGTAATGCGTGGCTCCCCGGCTGATCGCCCAGTCTTTCATGGCGTTGGCGATTACGTTGGCCACGTCCGGCTCAAGCCGGCCCCCGGTTTTGACCGTCTGTTCCAGCTTTTCGTAGGCCCCGCAGGGCAAAAGCGCGCGCATCGCCTGGAGGGTCAGAACGTCCCTGCCGAACAGGCAGGCCATGTCCGGATCCTTTTCCTGCGGCGAAAGGTCTTTCGCCGCAGGGGAAGAGGCCGCTATGTCCAGAATTGCCCTTACACGCGCTGGAGGCATGAAACCAACCGCCTTCCGGGCGCCTTCAGCGTCCGGTTCTGTAATCCTTGTAGCTTATTCCATATTTGGCCATGCGCAGGCCCATGACCCTTTCCGTAAGACCCAGTTCCGCGGCCGCGCGTCCTATGTGCCCGCGCGCGGTTTGCAAAGCTTCCGTGATGCAGCTCTGTTCCAGATTGTCCAGGCGCTCCTGCAGGGTGACCTTTTTGCCGTCCGCGCGTCCGGTTTCCGTAAACCCGGCGGGGGCCGCCTCGGCGGCCTTGCCGTTTTGGCGCTGCATGTCCGGAGGCAGATGCTCGGGCGCGATGCAGCCTTCCTCCTCCGCCAGCAGCACCGCCCGTTCCATGACGTTGGCCAGTTCCCGGATGTTGCCTGGCCAGTCGTGGGTGTGCAGGAGAGCGGAAATGGCCGGGGAAAGGCGCAGGTTGCCCTTGTGGTGTTCGGCGGCGAAGAGTTTGACGAAATGATCGGCCAGGGGGAGGATATCGTTCGCGCGTTCGCGCAAGGGAGGCAGATGGATGGGGAATACGTTCAGGCGGTAATACAGGTCCCGTCTGAACTGACCCAGTTCCACCATATCCTCCAGGTCTCTGTTGGTGGCTGCGATTATGCGCGCGTCCGCCTTGAGCACCGCGAGGCCTCCCAACCGCTCGAAGGTGCGTTCCTGGATGACGCGCAAAAGTTTGGCCTGGGTCATGAGCGAGAGATCGCCCACCTCGTCCAGAAACAGGGTTCCGCCCTGGGCGAGCTCGAAGCGTCCCTTGCGCACCGCGAGCGCCCCGGTGAACGCGCCGCGTTCGTGCCCGAAAAGTTCGCTTTCGATCAGGCTTTCCGGGATGGCCGCGCAGTTCAGGGAGACAAAGGGGCCGTCGCGGCGGGGGCTTGCGTCGTGCAGTGCCCCGGCTACCAGTTCCTTGCCTGTCCCGCTCTCTCCGCGCAGCAGTACGGTGGTGGTCGAGGGCGCGACCTGGGCGATTTGGGCGAAGACCAGATCCAGGGCCGGCGCCGTGCCGATCATGGATGCCGGACGCAGATAGCGCAGAGAGGTCACGGGCCTGAAGTCGCGGCCGGCTTCATCCGGCTTGGACGCCAATTTGCCTTTGCGCGGAGTTTGGGAGTTGCGGGAACTCATAATGACCACACCGTTGTTTGCCGGGCCATATATCAACAAACTGCGGAAAAGGCAAATCATTCTCGAACGCGAAGCAAAAGGCGTTCTCTTTGGCGGCGCTTCGAGCCTGTGCCGCCGGGTTGTCCGGCGTGACATTTCACGGGTCAAAAGACGCGTTTTCGGCGAGAGATATCCTCATCGGCAATCATCGGACCGCTTATTGAGATATCTTGCAAAGTTTTTCTAAAAATTTGTTCGATTCCCTGCGCAACAGGCATATTGCCAAAGACGCCTTCCCCCGGCGCGTCATACGGGCGAGGCGACGCGCAGGGCGACGGTGGCCCCCCGGCAGGCAAGCACCTTCCCGCATCAACCGGAATAAGGACATATGAAAATAATATTTCCCTCCTCTGTCATGCGCCGGGTACGAATACGGAAAATCTCCTGCATCAACACATACCGACAGTGAGGGAATCTTCATGAAAGACAAGAAAAGGATTCTGGCACAGCTTCTGGCGGCGGTATTTCTGTTCGCCGCCGCTGGCGTCGCAACGGCGGCCGGGGGAACGGACATCAAAATCGGCTATCTGCCGGCCACCGGGCACGGAAAACTCTTTATCGCCAAGGAACGCGGCTATTTTGCGGAAGAGGGCCTGAACGCGGAGTTGATCGGCTTCATCAATTCCGCCGACGGCATCGCAGCCATTCGCTCAGGCAAGGTGGACGTTGGCGGCTTCGGAACGGTCGCGCCCCTCCTGCAGATATCCACCGGCGCAGACCTGCGGATCATCGGCGGATTGATGGGCGAGGACACATCTATCATCGCCACGGAGAAAAACGCCCCCAAGGTGAAAACCCTTGCCGATCTCAAAGGGAAAAAGGTCGCCACCATCCGTCTGGCCACCGGCGACGCCGTACTGCGCGGCGGACTGCACAAAAGCGGCCTGTCATGGAAAAACGACCTGGAAATTTTTGAACTGAAGAGTCCGGGCGCGGTGATTGAGGCGGTGAAGACCGGGCAGGTGGACGCCGGAGTCGTCTGGGGACCCTTTGATGTCTCGGCTCTGGAACAGGGGCTGAAAACGGTCCTGGTTTCCGCCGACATCTTTCCCGGCCATCCCTGCTGCCGCCTGACGGTCGTGGGCGACCAGTACGCCCCCCGGCTTGACACTTGGCGGCGTTTCCTCCGGGCCGTCCTGAAAGCGGAGCGCTATGCCTTCGGCGGCGGCGCGGGCCATGAGGAGCAGGCTGTGGAGGACATCAGCAAATACGCCAAACTGGACAAGACCCTCATTGATAAAAGCTATTACCACGGCCATCTGGATCAATCCACCGATCCCAACGCCAGCGGAGTCAAGAGCATCTGGGGCATCATCATTGATGCCGGGTTTGTGCAGTCCACGGAAGACGCTTCGCGCTTCATAGAAACGGGCGCATACAAACAGGCCCTGGACAGCCTGTTGGCGGAAGAACCCAACGACGCCTACTGGAAAAAACTCAAGCAGGTCTTTGATCAGCGCGATGCCGGCGTCTACGGCGGCGGCCGCGGAAAATCCTGACGAGGGAACCATGGCCAGGGATTTGATGACGCCCGTGGAGCGCGCCAAGGCCTTGCGCGAAGGGAGGCCGGCGGACCGCATCCGTTGCGTGCCCTCCATCTCCAACACGGCCGCGCGGGTTATCGGGGTCAGGGTTTCGGAACTGCGCTCCAGCGGCGAAACCCTCGCCCGCGCGACCATCGCCACGTACCGCCGCTTCGGCTTTGACAGCGTGCGCGTGTTTACGGATCTCTACGTCCAGCCGGAGGCCATGGGCTCCAAGGTGCGCGTCCCCCTTGACGAGACGGCGCACATGGAGGCCCCTGCCGTCTCCAGGGAAGAGGAGGTGGAGACGCTTGTTCCCCACAATCCCTATACGGACGGCCCTCTACCCGTGCTTCTGGAGGCCACGAAGCGCACCCTGGACGCCATCGGGCATGAAGTGCCCGTGACCTGCGGGGTCGAAGGGCCTTTTACCCTGGCTTCTCTCCTGGTCGGCGCGGACAACATTTCGCGCTGGATGCTGCGCAAACCCGAACTCGCCCACCGGGTCATAGGCCTTGCCTATGAAGCCAGCCGCCAACTCGCCGATGCGGTCATTGATCTTGGTTCCGCGCCCAACATCACCTGCGCCATGAGTTCGTCCACCGTCATCAGTCCCCGGCATTTCCGCGAATTCTCCCAGCCCTATCTGAAGCGGTTGATCGAGCACGTCAAAGGCCGGGGCGTTGCCGCTGTGGGTCTACACATCTGCGGCAAGACCGCGGGCATCTGGCGGGGCATGGCGGATACCGGCGCCTCCTGCCTGTCCATAGACAACATGGCCCATCTGGACGAGGCAAAGGCGGAGGTCGGCGACCGGGTCTGCCTGATGGGAAACATTCCCCCTTCGGAGGTTCTCCTCCAGGGCGCCCCGGCCGAAGTCCGCGCGGCGGCCTTCAAGTGCATCCGGGAGGCCTGGGATTCTCCCTGCGGGTTTATCCTCGCAAGCGGGTGCAGTCTGGCGACGGAAACGCCCTTCGCCAACATAGACGCGATGATGGATGCGGCCAGGGAGGCCGGTTGGCCGGTCAGACCGGATATCCTGGCGACCGAAGCCTGACCCCGCGGCGAAAAAAAGAGAGGAAACCATGTCCGAGGAAAGCGAGGCTTTATTTCGCGGCCTGTCCGATGCCGTCGTCAACCTGGAAGAGGAGAAAGCCGTCGAACTGGCCGCGGAGGTGGTCAAAAAGAACATTGATGCTTACGAGGCCGTGGACAAGGGTCTGGCCCACGGCATGGACCGCGCCGGCCGGCTTTTTGAGGAAGACGAGTACTTCGTGCCGGAACTCCTGATCGCGGCCGACGCCATGTACGCCGGGCTGGATGTCCTGCGCCCGCACATCAAGGCGGACGCCGCTTCCGAGCCGGGGAAAATCGTGCTGGGCGTCGTGGAGGGGGACACGCACGACATCGGCAAAAACCTGGTCAAGATCATCTTGGAAGCCAAGGGGTTTACGGTCTTTGATCTCGGACGCGACGTGCCGCCCGGGGACTTCGTCAAAAAAGCCCGGGAGGTAGGGGCCGATATCATCGGGCTGTCCACTCTAATGACCACCACCATGCCGGGCATGGCCGAAGTGGTGGAAAACCTCCGGGCGGCCGGGCTGCGGGACCGCATCAAGGTGATGATCGGCGGGGCGCCTATTTCCTCCGCCTTTGCCCGCAGGATAGGCGCTGACGGGTACTCCGCCAACGCCGTCGAAGCGGGCGAACTGGCCGCCAGACTCCTGGCCGAAACCCGCGCCGCAGGCGCTCGGGCGGTGGCCGTATGAACACGGACACGCCAAAGCCGCCCTTCACGCCCAAGGAACGCCTGCTGCGCGTCCTGCGCCGGGAAACAACGGACCGTCCCCCCGTGGCCTGCATGGGAGGAATGATGAACGCGGCCATTGTCGAGATAGCGGGGAATTGCCCGGCAACCTTGCCAAACGCCCATTTCGACCCTGGTCTGATGGCCGAACTCGCCCTTACGGTGGCCGGGAAAACCGGCTTTGAGAATCTCGCCGTGCCCTTCTGCATGACCGTGGAGGCCGAAGCCCTCGGCATCGCCGTTGATCCGGGATCTCTGGCCTGCGAACCCAAGATTGTTTCCGAACCTTATCAGTCCATTCCGGAGGTTCCCGACCTGGATTGGGAATCCCTGCCCGATGCGGGACGCATTCCGGTGGTTCTGAAGGCTGTGGAGCGTCTTGCCGCCGCCGGGACGGATCTGCCGATCATCGTGAGCCTGACAGGCCCCGTCAGCACGGCCGCTTCCCTGGTCAACCCGCCCGCCTTTTTTAAGGAACTGCGTAAAAAAAAGGAGGACGCCCACCGGCTTCTGTCCCGCATCAGCCGTTTCCTGGGGGAATATGCCCGCCGCGCAGTCAGGGCGGGGGCCGATGTAATCGCCGTCGGCGATCCCAGCGCCACGGGCGATATTCTCGGCCCGGCCCTGTTCGAGGAATTCGCCGTGCCCTACGTGCGCGACGTGGTGCGCGCCGCCCATGAAGAGGGCGCACCGACCATCGTGCATATCTGCGGCGACACGGATCGCTGCCGCGCCTTCTGGCCCCTGATGGAAAGCGAGGCCGTCAGCGTTGACGCCATGATCAATCTCGCCAAACTCAAACGTTTTCTGCCCGGCATCGTCACCATGGGCAACCTCAGCACCTACATGCTGGAATTCGGCACAGCGGCCAAGGTAGCCCGGCGGACGGAAACGCTGATCCGGGACGGAGTGGACATCATCGCCCCGGCCTGCGGGTTGAGCACAGGCACAAAGCTCCCCGTCATCCGCGCCATGACCGATACGGTGCGCTCCCGACGGCGGGAGGCCTGATCCATGCCGATCGTGCGTTTTTTCCCAAAAGGCGCCGTGACGGCCGTCCCGCCCGGAACATCCCTGCTGGAAGCCGCCGAAGCGGCCGGACTGGCTATGGAAACGCCCTGCGGCGGAAACGGCGTCTGCGGCAAATGTCTGGCGCGCGTCCTTACAGGTCCGCTCACCGCAACGCAGGACCGCGCTCCCTTTGTCCTCGTCTGCCAGGGCGTCGTGGGCGAGGACGACCTTGATCTGGAAATCCCGGAAGCCGGGGAAACCTCCTTGCAGATCCACGACGAAAGCCTTGACGTTCCGTTCACCCACGCCCCCCGCCTGAGCAAGCGATTCCTGCCTGACCCGGGACAAACCGAGGTCCTGGCCGACGGCAAAACCCTGTGCCTTGAGACGGGAAACCGCACGAGTTCCCTTTTCGGCCTTGCCGTCGACGTGGGTACGACAACGCTCGCGGTCGCCCTGGTGGACCTGATCAGCGGGGAGGAAAGGGCTTCCGCCGCCTCCCTCAACAGGCAAACACGCTACGCCCAGGACGTGCTCGGCCGCGTCAGTTTCGCCGCCGAACCCGGCGGGCTGGCCATCCTGCAACGGGACGTGCTCACGGATATCAACTCCCTCATCGACGGGGTCTGCGGACAGGCAGGCATCACCGGCGCGGACGTTTATGAGGCGGTGATCTGCGGCAACACCTGCATGCAGCATCTGGCCGCCGGCGTAGATCCGGCAAACTTGGGCCGGCGTCCCTACCGCCCGGACTTCCGGGGACATGCCTACCTCAAGGCCGCGGAAATGGGCCTGCGGATATCCCCCCGGGGGGAAGTCTATTTCCCGGCCGTCCTCTCAGGGCATATTGGCGCCGACATTGTAGCCGGCATCATGGCCACGGGGCTTCTGCGCCGCCGCCGTCCCACGCTGTTCATCGACATCGGCACCAACGGGGAAATGGCTCTGGCAGAGGAGGGCAGGTTGATCGCCGCCTCCACGGCCGCGGGTCCGGCCTTTGAAGGTATGAATATCTCCTGCGGCATGAGGGCGGCCGCCGGGGCCATCGAGGCCTGCCGCCTGGACGGGGACGGACGACCCGCCCTGAAAACCATTGCCGGAGCTTCACCCCAGGGCATCTGCGGAAGCGGCCTGATCGACGCGGTGGCCGCTCTGGTCGTGCACAACGGCATCGCCCCAAGCGGCCGCTTCACCCCTGACGGCGGCGCAATCGCCCGCCTTCTGGAGCGCGTCGACGGCAAAATCCGTATCAGGCTCACCCCCAAGGTGTTTCTGACCCAGAAGGACATCCGTCAGGTACAACTGGCCAAGGCCGCCATCCGCGCGGGGATCGATCTCCTGCTGCGGCAGGCGCGGATTTTGCCGGAACAGGTGGACCGGGTGCTGATTGCCGGGTCCTTCGGCTATCACCTGAAAGAGCGCAGTTTGCTGGATCTGGGACTGTTGCCCGAAGCGTTCGCCGGCAAAACGGAGTTTGTGGGCAACACATCCAAGGCCGGCGCGCGCATTTTTTTGCTGGACGCCGCCAGCCGGGACTTTGCCGCCTCTCTCGCGGAAAAGGCGTTCTGCCTTGATCTGGCGGATCTGCCGGAATTTCAGGACGTTTTTACAGCATCCATGGCCTTCCCGCGCGTCAGCCGGCCCGCGCCCGAAGCGGCCCCGGCGGCATGAGCAGGGAGGGACGGATATGCTGTTCAAAGCCGCGGCAAACGGACGGACCGATGCGGGAGGACTCCGCTCCGCTTCTGGGGAACTTACGGCGGAAGGGCTGTACTTCGCCTATGGCGGGACCATGGTTCTGGAAAACATCACCCTGTCGGTGTCGGAAGGAGAATTCGTCTCTCTGCTCGGGGCGAGCGGATGCGGCAAAACCACCTTTCTGCGCCTGCTGGCCGGCCTGGAAAAACCCACGCAGGGCGCGATGTTCTGGCGGGGACGCGCCCTGACCGCCCCCTCTCTGGAACGAGGCGTCGTTTTTCAGGAATATTCCCTTTTCCCCTGGCTTACCCTCAAGGACAACGTGGCCCTGGCCGTGGGCAAGGCTTCGCCCGGGGCAACGAAAAGCCGGGTGCGGGAGTTGGCGGACAGGTATCTGTCCATGGTCGGCCTGGATGGGGCCGGAAAAAAATACCCCCACGAATTGTCCGGAGGCATGCGCCAGCGCGGCGCCATTGTGCGCACCCTCGCTCTGGGCAGCCGTGTGCTCCTGATGGACGAGCCCTTCGGGGCGCTGGATCCGGTCAACCGCATGCGCCTGCAGGAGCTGCTCCTGGAGATCTGGAGCGCGACATCTCCCCGCCGCACTGTGGTTTTTGTGACCCATGACGTGGATGAGGCCCTGTTTCTGGGCGACCGCGTCCTGATCTTCGGGTCCGCTCCGGGCCGGCTGATCGGGGAACTGCCTGTGGACTTCCCCCGTCCCCGGTCCGCCCGCCTGCTGTTTTCCTCAGAAAGATTCCGTTCCCTGAAGGAAGAAGTCAGCGACTACTACCACCGCGACATCCAGGACCGGAACGATGCGCTGCTGACGGACCTGACCTGCGGAGAGGGGATCTGACATGTCCGTCCCGCGGCAGTTTTGGCTCCGTCTGGCACGGCTTGGAAAATCTCTGGCCGGCTTCACTCTCTTCGTGCTGTTGCTGCTGGCATGGAGCGCGGCCACGTGGTTTTTGCCGGAAAAACACCAGTACCTGTTCCCCGCCCCGTGGACGACGGCCCGTGCCCTGTGGCATTCGTTGCCGGAGCTTCTGTTGAGCACATATTATTCCTTTCTCATACTCATTCCGGGGTATCTGGCGGCGACAGCCGCAGGCATGATCGGGGGTGTGGTCATCGGCAGCACGAAATGGCTGCGGACCATCTTCATCCCTTTTGCCAGGGTCGCGGCGCCGGTGCCGCCAACGGTCTACGTCCCGTACGCCATCGCCCTGCTTCCCTCCTTCCGCCTCTCGGCCATCGCCATCGTGATCCTGGCCGCCTTCTGGCCGGTCTTCCTGAACGCCGTGGCCGGGGCGCTGGCGGTGCCGGAACGGCACAGAGACAGCGCGCGCGTGTTCACCTTCAGCTACCTTGAATATCTGCGCATCGTCGCCTTCCCGGCGGCGCTTCCTTTTATTTTCAACGGAATGCATGTGGGATTGGGTCTGTCTTTCATCATGCTGACCGTCGCCGAACTGTTCGGGGCATCTTACGGTCTGGGGCGTTTTGTGCAGTATTACGCGGATTTTGCCGATTATCCCCGCATGGTCGCGGGGATTTTCTATACCGGCTTGGTGACCTTCCTGTCCATGACGGCTCTGGCCCGCCTGGAAAAAAAGGTCCTTTTCTGGCCTCATTAGAGTAGTTCAACTTTGAAAAGTTGGATTGCTCTGCAAGGATTTGCCTGCAAATACTTGCCGCGAAATGCTTGCAGGCGGGCTTTGCCAGCCGCCGTCAAGCAGGCATTTCATTTCAAGCGTAAAATGCTCTAACGCAAGGTGCGAAGACATGAAAAGCAAAAAGACACCGAACTGCGCCCATTGCGGCGTGTTGAGCTGCCGCTCGAACGACGAAGCTTCCTTTCCCTCTTTCTGCCTGACGAAACACGTCGATCCGGCCCTGCTGCAAACGGCCATGGACGTCTATGCGGGCAATGAGGAATATCTGCGGCTGGCCCGCGTTTCGACAATCCTTGAAGGCGAGACCTACGGCAGACTGAGCCGCGTTGAGGAAACCATAGAGTTCATCAGCCGCATGCGGTACCGGACCGTCGGCATCGCCTCCTGCGTTGGGCTTATGGCCGAAACTTCCCTCTTTGTCAGAATCCTGGAACGGGAAGGCATAGAAAATTTCACCGTGGGCTGCAAAATCGGCGCCCAGGACAAAACGGCCATCGGGGTGCCGGAAGAGAAAAAACTGAACGGCGGATGCGGGCATGAATCTATGTGCAATCCGGTGATGCAGGCCAAGGTGCTGGCGGCTCGGAAAACGGATTTCAATATCGTGATCGGCTTGTGCGTGGGACACGATTCTCTTTTCATCACCCATTCGCAAGCGCCTGTAACGGTGATGATCGTCAAGGACAGGGTGCTCGGGCACAATCCCGTCGCGGCGCTCTATACCTCCAACGGCATGTATTCGCGCTTCAAAAAGAGAATCACGGCCCCGACGATCTGATTTCCCCTGACCACTTTTGCGCGGTTACGCAGGCGTTTCTCCAGAGACGCCGGCTCAACGGCGGGCAAAGCCGGCTTGCAGGCATCCCGCGGCAAGAATTTGCGCGGCAAATCCTCCGTAGGAAATTCCGCACTCGTGACTTTTCGTTTGCCGCACCTGATAAAAGCTGGCATTATGCTTTTTTACCGGCATGCGCGTTGAAAAGTTGACTTTTTAACGCGGGATCACCGGCCAAACGACTTCCGGAAACGGACGCCCGCATCCGGCAGAGCCGCGCGTAGCGCGTCCGGCGTCTGCAAAAAATACTGGAGGACAGCATGGAAAAAAAAGCAGCAGTTCTGGTTGGAAGCCTGCGCAAGGAATCCCTGAACCGCAAACTGGCCCTGGCCCTGGCCGACATAGGCTCCGGGATTCTGAGTTTCGACATAATCCCCCTGGACGCCGTGCCTTTGTTCAATGAAGACCTGGAAGCGGCCCCGCCCGCCGCCGTGCTCGACATGAAAGAACGGGTCCGGGCGGCGGACGCGACGCTTTTCATAACCCCGGAATATAACCGGGGACTCCCGGCGGTTATGAAGAACGCCGTGGACTGGTGCTCAAGACCGACAGGCAAAGGCGCCTTCGCAGGCAAGGCGGGAGCCATAGCCGGGATAAGCCCCGGCGCGATCGGCACGGCCCTCGCCCAGTCCCAGCTCAAACCCATCCTGGTCATGCTGGGCATGCGCCTCATGGGCCAGCCGGAAGTCTACGTTCAGGGCGGCCCTGCCTACTTCGACGCCTCCGGCAAGGTGGCCGACCCCAAAAACCGCGACTTTCTGACCCTGTTTCTCAAACGTTTCGCGGCCTGGATCGGCTGATCTTCCGTCTCCCCGGCAGGACTGGCGCATCTAGAGCATTTGTCATTGAAAGTATCTTTCCGCTAAAATGCTCTGACGGTGTGAAGCGAAGCGTAACACCGTCCGCGGGGTTGGCGCAGGCGGGCTGCGCCCGCCGTCAGGCGACAATCCCAAGCGCAAAATGCTATAGGGAATTGCCGATTAATAGGGGCTCCGCCCCAAACCCCGCCGGGGGGAATGATTCCCCCCGGACCCCCCCGATAGCGACTGATTGAAATGGCTGTCGGGAGTGCGAAGGGCAGGGGCATT
>JAITRF010000112.1 GCA_031288535.1 Desulfovibrio sp.
AATTATACTTAAATGTCGGTTTTGCCGCCCGGATCAGGCAATTTCACCAGTATTTACACTCAAATGTAGTTTTTCCTGGAGGCGTGACCGGGATCAGGGAGCTAACATAGGAATATAGCACATAGAAATTTTCTTGGAACACATATTGCTCCTGCGCGATAAGGGCAGATGCCGGCTTTTGCTTTCCCCTCACTCCACATGGCGTCTATACCATGTATCGCTTAAAACTACGCATCCGCTCCGTTTCAAGCGATAAGATCGCAAAGCAAAAAACGTGGTTTTTGCTTCGCTCCGGCGGCTTCGCCGCCGCGCCGGGCGTGTCGCCCGGCGGCTGGTACGCTGATTGATCTACATTTTTAAGTGTTACAGCGTACTAGAGCAATTTCACTTTGAAATTGCTCCGGCGGCCGCGCGAGCGGACGCCCGCCGCGAAGGCTCAAGCGCAATTTGTTTGCGCGGTTAAGCGCCGGAGCGGGCGCGGCCTGAAGATAAATCGTGTATACTCTCAAAGTTAAAGTGCTCTAGACGCTTGAAATGCTTGCCAACGGCGAGCAAAGCCCGCCTGCAAACATTTCACGGCAGGGATTTGCAGGCAAATCCTTGCAGAGCAGTCCAAATTTCAAAGTTGAACCGCTCTGATTGCAAAAATAACAAATATATTTTTTATGGTTATTTTTGCAGGACCGCCGCCGCAGGCGGCGCGCCGGGCTTGCCTCCCCGGCGACCGGTACGCTGTTCCGCATGCATTTTCAGGTAGTACGGCGTACCAGGCATGCGCCTTTCGGAAAAAGAACAAAAGGAGCCCGACATGGACCTGTTGCCGAGGGAAAAAGACAAGCTGCTGCTCTTCGTGGCCGGACTGCTGGCGGAGCGGCGCAAGAACAAGGGTCTGAAACTCAATTATCCCGAAGCCGCCGCCTACATCAGTCTGGCCGTGCTTGAAGGCGCGCGCGAGGGCAAAAGCGCGGCGGAACTCACGGGCTCATGCCGGGAACTCCTCACGCGCGGGGACGTGATGGAAGGCATAGCGGAGATGTTGCGTGAAGTGCGGGTGGAGGCCACCTTTCCGGACGGCGCCAAACTGGTGACGGTACACGAGCCGATACAGTGAGGAAAACCATGATTCCCGGCGAATACAAACTTGTGGAACAGGATATCGTCATCAATCGCAACCGGGAAACTGTGGAACTGGAAATAACGAACACGGGCGACCGCTCCGTGCGGGTCGGTTCGCATTATCATTTTTACGAAACCAATCCGGCCCTGGCCTTTGACCGGAGCAAGTCCCTGGGCTGCCGCCTGGACATCGCGGCGGGCGCGTCCGTGCGCTTTGAACCGGGCCAGACGCGGACGGTGAGTCTCATTTCCTTTGGCGGGCGACGGCGCATCTTCGGGTTCCGGGGAACGATCATGGGACCTTTGCTGACAAACGGGGAGGATGCGGAATGAGACGCATGGAACGCGGGCAATACGCGGAAATTTTCGGGCCCACCGTCGGGGACCGCATCCGTCTTGCGGATACGGACCTGTGGATCGCGGTGGAAAAAGATTATTGCGTCTATGGCCAGGAGGTCACCTTCGGCGGCGGCAAGGCGATCCGCGACGGCATGGGGCAGAGCCAGCACGGACGCGGCGAAGCCGTGGACACCGTCATCACCGGCGCCGTGATCCTCGACTATACGGGTATAGTCAAGGCGGACGTGGGCATCAGGGACGGTCGCATCGCCGGAATAGGCAAGGCAGGCAATCCCGACGTCCAGGACGGGGTATCGCTGATCATCGGGCCGGGCACGGAGGTCATCGCCGGGGAAGGCTGTCTGCTCACGGCCGGAGGCATGGACTCCGACGTCCGTTTCATCGCCCCGCAGCAGGTGGAAGAAGCCCTGTGCAGCGGCATCACCACCATGGTGGGAGGCGGAACCGGCCCGGCAACGGGGAGCGACGCCACTGCCTGCACGCCCGGAGCCTGGCATCTGGCCCGCATGATCATGGCCACCAACTCCATGCCCATGAATTTCGGTTTTCTGGGCAAAGGCAACGCCAGCCGGCCGCGCGCCCTGCGCGAACAGATCGAGACCGGGGCCTGCGGACTCAAACTGCACGAGGACTGGGGCACGTCCCCGGCCGCCATCGACGTCTGCCTGGAGGTGGCCGACGCCTACGACGTGCAAGTGGCCGTTCACGCGGACACCTTCAATGAGAGCGGGTTTGTGGAAGACACCCTGGCCGCCTTCAAGGGGCGGACCATACATGCCTGCCATACCGGGGGCGCGGACGCCGGCTACGCCCCGGACATCCTGCGCGCCTGCTCCCTGCAAAACGTTCTGCCGTCCTCCTCCAACCCCGCCCGGCCGTATACGCTCAACAGCATCGACGGGCGCCCGGACATGCCCACGGCCCGCCGTCACCTCAATCCCCCGCTGCCCGGGAACGCGGCCTTCGCGGATTCCCGCATTCGCGGCGAAATCATGGCGGCTGAAGATATTTTGCACGACATGGGGGCCATTTCCATGCTTTCCTCGGGTTCCCGTACCACGGGCGGAGTGGGCGAAGTCATCCTGCGCGCCTGGCAGACCGCGCACAACATGAAAATACAGCGCGGACCCCTGCCCGAAGACGCCGGCAACGGCAACGACAATTTCCGGGTCAGGCGTTATCTGGCCAAATACACGATCAACCCCGCCATAACCCACGGCATGGCCGCGGAGACAGGTTCCGTACAGACCGGCAAACTGGCGGATCTGGTGCTCTGGAAACCGGCTTTTTTCGGGGTCAAGCCCCTTATGGTGATCAAGAGCGGCTGCATAGCGGCCGCCCCCATGGGCGGCTGCAACGCCTCCATCCCCACTCCCCAGCCGGCGCGTTACCGGCCCATGTTCGGGGTTTTCGGAGCGGCCGGCCCCGCCTGCGGCATAACCTTCATAAGCGGAGCGGCCTTCGGCAACGGCCGTGTGGACGAGCTGCGCGGCCTGGGCGTCACCCGCCGCCTCCTGCCCTGCTCAAACACCCGCGAACTGGGGAAAAAAGACCTTCCCCTGAACGGTTCCACCCCGAGCATAGAGGTCGACCCGCAAACCTGCGAAGTCCGGGCGGACGAGGCGCTTCTGAGCTGCGAACCGGCGCGCGAACTGCCCATGGCCCAGCGATATTTTCTGTTCTGACCCGGCTCACGTCCCGCCTTGCCCGGAAAAACGCCGTCGTACCGCCCGCAAAAGGGCCGTGAGCGGCTCAAGCAGAAAGGGGGCGAAGCGTTTCGCGCAGAGCAGGTAAGCCAGGGCGAAAGCCGCGCCGGAGGCGGCGGTCAGCACGGCCGCGCCAAGGGCGTCGGGGGAGCAGACCGGGTTCAGGACGAGAAGCGCGCCCAAAGAGCAGGCTCCCGCGGGCAGGGAGCAGGCGAGCGCGGGCAGGGCCTTGCCCGCGACTTCCCCGGAGCCGAAAAAGGCGATTTCCTGCGGAGAAGAATTGCGCAGGGCGGCTGTCTGTCGCAGTTTCGTCCGCAGCCGCCGGCAGAGCAGGACGGCATAGAGAATGACCCCAAAGGCCCCGGCTCCGGCCACCCCGGCCGCCCCGGCCTTGTGCGCGCAGAAAAAATAGAGGGGCAGAACGGCCAGGGTGACCAGAGTGCCGATCAGGGCCGGAGTAAGGGTGTCGCGTTGTGCGTAAAAGGCCCGGCCCGCGATTTGCTGCATCGCTGTGGCGGGCACGGCGAAAAGCATGACGCACAGGAGCAGGCCGGACTCCGCGGCGTGGGCGGCGGAAAATCCACCCTGCTGAAAAATCAGGCGCATGATCGGCCAGGCCGCCGTCTGCATCCAGACCGTCAGAGGCAGGGCGAGAATCAGGATGTTCCCGGCGGCGGAACGCGCCGTCCGCAGAAATTTTTCCATATCCCCGTTCGCAGCCAGAGCGGCCAGGAAAGGGTAGGCGGCCAGACCCCCGGCCTGGGCGACCACCCCCACCGGCACCATCATAATCCGCCGGGCGTAATTCAGAAGACTCACTCCTCCTTCCCCGGCCAAAGACCCGAAGATGCGCAGAAACTGCTCGTCAAGAGCCGCTATGCTCTGGCCGAGCATCAGGGGCAGGGCCAGAAACAGCAGTTCCTTCATGCGCGGGTGGCGCAGGCGCGGCTTGAAGACCAGACCTCCCGCCCGCGCCGCGAGCAGGGGAAAAAGCAGTCCTCCCAGAAAAGCCCCGGCCAGCGCGCCCCAGCAAAAGCCCTCCATGCCCCGCTCCGGCAACGCGTAACGAAAGGCCAGCCCTCCGAAAATAATGCAGATATTGTATAAAAGCGGGCTTAAGGCAGGGACGATGAACTGCCGGCGGTAATAAAGCAGGGCGGTGAAACAGGCCCCGGGCAGAAAACAGGCCTGCGCGGGCAGGATGATGCGTAAAAAATGGGTAAGACGCCTTGTTTCCTCCGGCGAGAAGCCGGGTGCGGCCAGGGGGGCCAGCAAGGGAGCCGCGGCCCAGGCCGCGCCGGTCAGCAGGCCTATGCAAAGGGCGGCCCAGCAGACGGCGGCGGACAAAAAACTCTGCGTCCCCGCTTCGCCCTTGTCCGCAAAGCTCAAGGAGAGCAGGGGCACCAGGGTGATGGAAAAATATCCCCCGGCCATGAGGTAGTTGAGAAAATCCGGAACGACGAAGGCGGCGAAATAGATATCCGCTTCTGCCCCGGCCCCGAAATGGTAGGAAATAATTTTGTCCCGCACCAGACCCAGGATGCGGGAGAGAAAAACGCCCAGGCCCAAGGCCAGAGCGGCGAAGCCAACGCCGTGCGTGCGGGTGAGAAAAGCCAACGGGGTCCTTCCGGGTTCACTCCATTTCGGGTTTCACTCCTTTCTTGACAGGTCTGGCGGCAAATGGCAACAAGCAGGGCAGGCGGCCGATCGCTTTGCCGCGCCCCGGCCTGCGCCCGGAGCCGGGGTCGCTTCCGGTGGGGTTGTCGTCTGGCGGCGAAGCAAATTCGCCTTGCGACAAGCTCGCGGCGTGGGTTGCAGGCAAATCCCCGCGGAGCGGTTCATGCATTTTCAATGTCAAACCGCTCCAGGAGCCGGAGACCGATGGTTCCGCAAGCAGAGGTGAGTTCATGGAAGAGGCGGGATGTTCTCTGGATGCGCGTATAGCTCCGCCGGGTTGCTGTATAGTAATCGTCGGCATGGCCGGGGCCGGAAAGACGACCGTAGGGCGCGAGCTGGCCGGGATCACGGGTAAGCCGCAGCTTGACACGGATCTCATCATTGAGGCCTGGTACGGAACGGATCTGCAAAGCATCACCGAGAGGATGGGCAAAGAGGAATTTCTGGATCTGGAGAGCGCGATCATCTGCCGCCTCCAGCTCAAGGATTGCGTTGTTTCCACAGGCGGCAGCGTCGTCTATCGCGAAGCGGCGGTGCGGCGTCTGAAGACGCTCGGGCCGGTCGTCTACCTCAGGGTGGCCCTGCCGGTGATTCTGGAACGCATCGCCCGCAGGCCGCTACGCGGACTGGCCATCAATCCCGGCCAGACCCTGGAGGAATTGTACGCCGAGCGGGCCGCCCTTTATGAGGCCGCGGCCGATATCACCGTGGAGGGCGGCGAGGCCCCGCCTGCCTTTTATGCCGGAGAGATAGCCCGGCGTCTGGCGGGCGGATGAGGGCCGAACCTGTTCGCCGGCAGGCGCGTTGAAAAACAATTGAGGGAACCTCTACAAACCAGGATTTTTGTTTCCTGGCAAGGAAGGCGAGTTTCGACAAGGGGGAGTATATTCAACATATTCGACCCGTTGGCGAAATGAGCCTGACGCCGCCAGGGGGC
>JAITRF010000052.1 GCA_031288535.1 Desulfovibrio sp.
CCCGCCCGCCCCCCCGCCCCCCCCCCCCCCCCCCCCCCACCAAGAATCGGGCCAGAATCAAAGGTATCGGCCCGTTTATCCGTCTTTTTCCAAAGCCAGAACGCTTTCTTCACCCCAATTTTCATGCCGCCCGCCTGAAACAGAAATTTCGGATCCACAATGCCGGAACGTCGAACGACAAATCCCGTGGCGAGAATACTTACCCGATTGAAAAACAAAAGGCAAGAATGTGGCGGAGAAAATTTTTCAGAGAAATTGCCATTCGCTTTTTTCGCTCCTCTTTGCGTTCCGCCTGACACCGCGTACATTACGGGTATATCCGCCAAACCATGCGCGGCTTTGCCGAAGCATTCACCATCAGCAACCGCCGTTTTCTGTCCGAACAATGGGGGCCACCTCAACCACAACCCCCAGGAGTTTGAATATGGCGGGCGACACTTGTCGGAGAGGGGGAAAGAAATTTCCTTCTCTCTTTTTCTATGCTTAATAGAATTTCCTTTCGCCAATGTCGTTGTTCATGTACTCAACAGGATGAATTTAATAGAAAAATTATTAAATAGATTGCATCGCAAATGGAAGCGAAATCAATCTTCCGCCGGGTATTTCTCTACCTGCAGCACAATCCCCCGACTCCCGACTACCTTCACTCTATCACCCTTCCGCAGGCCCTGCGCACATTCATAAGGCCAGGAAGAACCGTCCACGCGCACTCTGCCCTTCAGATCCACGCTGTCTTCATCAAGGATCAGAACGGAACCGACAAGCCTCTGTCCGCGCTCGTTCAAAATTTCTCCCTGCTTTGCGTCCTGGCCGCTTCGGATGAAGCGCCGCCAGACCAGGGAAGCGGGAAGCAACAGACAGGCGAAAAGGGTGAAACTCCACAGCCAGGACAAACCGGGATGGGCCAGGGCGATAAGCGCCGGAATGAAGGCCGCTGTGGAAATACAGAGAAAAAAAGCCGAACCCCCGACCAGCACTTCCAAGGCAAGCAGGACGAACCCGGCGCAGAGCCAGAACCAGAACGGGTCCATGCTCAGCAAAAATTCAGGCATCTTTTTTCCCCGGTACGCCTTTGCCGCTCTTGAGCATTTCCGCCACACCGGCCACGGAACCCATCAGACCGGCCGCGTCCACCGGCATCATAAGCACCTTGCTGCTCCCGGAGTTGCCGATGGTTTGCAAGGCTTCGGTGTATTTGAGGGCGGTGAAGTACTGGATGGCCGCTATATCTCCTTTGGCTATGGCCTCCGAAACCACATTGGTGGCCCTGGCCTCGGCCTCGGCCGAGCGCTCGCGCGCCTCGGCCCGCAATATTTCCGCCTGCTTCCTGCCTTCGGCCTCGCGGATATCGGCCTCTCTCCTGCCTTCAGCCACCAGAATGGCCGAGGCCTTCACCCCTTCCGCCTCCAGTATTGTAGCCCTCTTGGTCCGTTCCGCCTTCATCTGGGCGTCCATGGCCGCCACCAGCTCCTTGGGGGGCCGCACATCCTTGATTTCAATGCGCGTGACCTTCACACCCCAGGGGTTTGTCGCCAGATCAATGACCTGGAGCAACTTTTCGTTTATCTGCTCGCGCTTGGAGAGCATCTCGTCCAGCTCCATCTCGCCGAGCACGGTGCGTATATTGGTCATGGTGAGATTGAGCATGGCCTGGATCAGGTTGCTGACTTCGTATGCCGCTTTCGCCGGATCGATAATCTGGAAAAAGCATACGGCGTCTATGGTCACATTGGCGTTATCCCTGGAAATTACTTCCTGTTTGGGGATATCGAGCACCTGCTCCATCATGTTCACTTTCTGCCCTACGGAATCGATAAGCGGCACGATGAGATTCAATCCTGGCGTCAGAGAACGCACGTAGCGCCCGAATCGCTCCACCGTCCACTGGTAGCCCTGGGGAACGGTCTTTACAGTGGAAAACAGGGCCACAAGGGCGAGAACCACAAGAACGATAACCGCCACATAAGGAGCAAAATCAATGTCGGGCATGGATGCCTCCGCTCGAACAAGTTGGGGGATCGCCAGCCGGGCGCACAAAACCGCAACGCAACAGGCGCTCGAAGTAACCGCTCACGCCGAAATCGGCCATTATAAACCGGCCTTTCACAGCCCCGACCTCCAGCAGGTCGCCAGGGGAGAGCTGATAGGCATCCTGACCGTCCACGGTCAGGTGCAGGTTTTCGGAATTTCCTTCAGCCGCACACACGGAAACCACGTTTTCCAGGCCGAGAGCCAAAGGCGGAAAATTGCTCAGGTAGGGACAGATTGCCGTCATGAGGTAGGCATGCAAATCAGGAGGCAGCAAAGGACCCCCGGCTGAACCGGAGTATCCGGTGGAACCGGCAGGGGTGGAAAATATCAGCCCGTCCGAGCGAAAAGAGATAAAAGGAGTATTGTTCAGGGCCACGTCCAGCGCGATCAGGCGGGCGACGTTCCCCCTGGTGATCACGATGTCGTTCACCGCCTCGCCGCGCAGCTTCTCCAGTCCTCCATCGCCAAAAACCCTGAAGGGCAGGGAGACGAATTCCCGTGTCCCAAGTCCGGCATCAAGCGTTTTCTGCAGGACAACCCGGCAATTATGCGCGGAAAGCTCGTTCAGAAACCCGACGCGCCCGAAATTGACCCCCCCGATCGGGATATTCAGCCCCAGGCATTTCCTGGCGACGAAAATCAGGGTGCCGTCACCGCCGAAAACCAGGATCAAACCGATCCGGGGCGGGAAAGAGCAGGGAATCTCGTCTTCCGGAAAACGGTAGACGGTAAAATCCACTCCACGCCTGCCGAGCATCTCCGCTACTTCCGAACAAAGAACCCCGGCTCCGGAGTTGTCTTTTTTCACCACCAGAGCCAAAGCTGAAATCCGCCGCAAAACGCCCATCAGCGCCCGCTCCTGCGCAAGGGCGGCAGGCGCAGCCTGTCGGCGTCCGTCTCCTCCCTGCCTCCCCCGAACCTGCCCAATGACGGGGGCAGAAGGGGATCGTCAAAAAGATGAGGATCGTGGCTCGGATCGTATTCTTCAGCAAGAGGACGGGATACGGCAGGCGGAGGCAGACGGAGGTCCCCGATCGGCGTTTCCGCATCACCCGCGCCTGACGCCTTTTCCAGAATGGACAAAAGCTCGTCCCTGGATTTCAGTCCAGGTATCCCTGTCTCGCCCTGTCCCGCCGCCTTGACCGGTTCGGCTTCGCCGCCCTGGAGTCTGCGCAGGACAAAATTTATTTCCATCATTTGCCGTTCGATATCCGCAAGATACAATTGCTGTTTACGCACTGCCTCGCGCATCTCCTCCCTTTGCGCGGATATCGAACGCGACAGGGAAAAAAACATAACCACAAGGCCAACAAAAAAAAGCACCTGCACGGTCATAGTTGCCACGAAAGAATCGGCGAACATCGGGGGACTCCCTGAAAAAAAACGTCCTTGCGCAGCGGACGCTGCTCGTTTATGTCCCAAAGCAACGATAACATAAATTCAGGCATGAAACAATGTCTTTGAGGCAGCCATGTCCGGCACTTCCATACGCCCTTGTCTCGTCACGGCGGATCCCGGCGGCAACATATACGACCGCCCCGAACTGCTCATGGTTTGCAGGCGTGGAGACGAAACGCTCCTGCCCAAACCCGAAGAACTCATTCCTCTGCCGGATGAGAGCGAGCTTTTCCTGCTGCCGGGCCGCAGGGCCGTCGGCCTGGACCGGGAAAGCGGAGAGCTCAAGGTAACGGATGAACTGGCCGTGGCCGCCTTTGCGGCCCCCGCCCACACCCTTACCGCGCATCCGGTTTTCGCAAAGGACACGGACGCGCCGATGCTCCCGCTTTTTGCCTATGGGGCGGTCGGGTTCGCCGCCGGACGCTTTTATGTCTGCGCCAGGAAGGTGGACACGGACCCGCGTCAGATATTCAAGGGCATCTCCCGAAAAATGCTGCTCGACAAAGCCCACGCGCTGACGCGCCGCTATCCGGACAACCGTCTGATCCGCCACCTGGCCTGCGTCTGCGCCTTGCGCTACAACTGTCCCGCCGCCCGCAACCTCTGCCTCGGGCGCTATGAAGCCCCGTTGCCGGTATCAAACGCTTGCAACGCCCGGTGCATAGCCTGCATATCCATGCAGGAAAAAGACTCCCCCGTTAAGAGCACGCCGCAAAACCGCCTGGATTTTACGCCCGAGGCCGGGGAGATTGTCGAAATCATGCTCCACCACGCCGGAAACGAAAAAAAAATTCCCGTGTATTCCTTCGGACAGGGTTGCGAAGGCGAGCCCCTGACCCGCTTCGAGCTTATCGCCGAGGCGGTGGGAGCTTTCAGGGCGAAGGGGGGACGGGGCACCATCAACGTCAACAGCAACGCCTCGCTCCCCAAGGCGGTGGAAACGCTGTGCCGGGCCGGGATATCCTCGTTGCGCGTCAGCTTGAACAGCGCCGATCCGCTGGCCTACGCCAGGTATCACCGCCCCTGCGGGTACGGCTTCGCCGAGGTGCGGGAAAGCATCGCGCTCGCCAAAGCGGCCGGAATTTTCGTTTCGCTGAATCTCCTTTTTTTTCCCGGTTTCAGCGATACGGAGGGGGAATACGAATTTCTGGGCTCCCTGATCCGGGAGATGGGGATAGACATGCTGCAACTGCGCAATCTGAACATCGATCCGGATTATTATCTTGAAATCATGCGCGGATTTGAACGCGGCCCCTGCATCGGGTTTGCCGCGTTCCGCAAACGCCTCGGCAAGGATTTTCCCCGGCTGCGTTTGGGTTATTTCAATCCCGCCCTGTGAGCCTGTCTAGAACATTTTACGCTTGAAATGCTTGCTTGACGGCGGGCAAATCCCGCCGTCAAACGACAATCTCAAGGGCAAAACGCTGTTGTCGCCCTTCGGCAGGGATGAAAATCAAACCTCCTTCCAGTCCTTCAGCCGCAAATCCACCCCCGCCGCGCCGTTATAGCGGTCTATGCGCGGGCTGAAGGCTATGCGAATGCGCCGGCCCGCCAGATTGGAGGGGATTTCCCCGGGCCGCCAGACCTTCGCCGTGCGCGTCAAGGCGCGTTCTTCATCCGCCAGTTCAAACTGCATGAAACCGTTGCGTTTCCGTATCTTTTTCACCCTGACCGGGGGCGAGGCAAACACGGGTTCGGGATTGCCCATGCCGAAGGGTTGAAGGATTTCCAATTCCTTGAGAAAGTAGAAATCGGCTTCGGCGAAATTCAACTCGCAGTCAATACGGCATTCGCCTTCAGCGGGAACGGGTCCAAGCTGATGCACCGCAAGCTCGTCAAACCGGCGGCTGAATTCGTCCAGACGATGCGGCTCAAGGCTCAATCCGGCAGCCATCCTGTGCCCGCCGAAGCCCAGAAGCAGTTCGGAACAGGCATTAAAAGCCGCATGCAGGTCAAAATTCGCCACGCTACGGCCGGAGCCCTTGAGAGATTCGCCCGTGCCGGAGATGACCACCGTCGGGCAATGCAAGGCATCCACTATGCGCGAGGCCACGATGCCGATCACACCCGGATGCCAGGCGGGAGAATGCAGGACCAGGCCGCGGCGGCCGGCCTCCGCCTGTTCCCTGGCCTGAACCAGGGCCTGCTCCAGAATGACTTCTTCTTCCGCCCGGCGTTTGGCGTTCAGACGTTCCAGTTCGGCGGCCAGTTCAACGGCCAGTTTGCGATCCCGGGTCAGCAGAAGCTCAAGAGCCTGACCTCCGGAGCGGAGACGGCCGGCGGCGTTGATGCGCGGCGCGAGGGTAAAAACCACCTGACGCGAACTCAATCCGGCATTGGGCGAAAAATTGCAGGACGCTTTCAAGGCCGCCACGCCTGCCCTCGCCCCTTCATTGATTTTCAAAAGACCGTTTTTGACGAGAATACGGTTCTGTCCGTTCAAATCGACCACATCAGCCAACGTGCCGAGGGCGACCAAATCCAGAAAGTCGCGCAGATCCACCCTGCCTGCGCCTCTTGCCGCGAATTCCACATTGAGCGCCGCCACAAGAAAAAACGCCACTCCGACCCCGGAAAGCGCCGGGCAGGGACAGGGATGGAGGCGGGGATTGACGATGGCGTCCGCTTCGGGCAGAGTTTCGGCCGGCAGGTGGTGATCGGAGATTATAACGGTCAGACCCAGAGATTTTGCATAGGATACGGCCTCCATATCCGAAATGCCGCAGTCGACGGTCAGAAGTATTTCCACCCCCGCCCCGGCCGCCTTGCCTATCCCGGACTTGTTCAACCCATACCCCTCGGACAGGCGATCCGGGATATGCCAGTCCGCGCCTATGCCGTGCCTGCTCAAAAAATCCAGCACCAAAGCGGTGGCGCTTATGCCGTCGACATCATAATCTCCCCACACGCAAAGCCGTCTGCCCCCGACAAGCTCCCGCGCCAGCAACGCCGCGGCCGCGTTGACGCCGGGCCAGGCTTCCAAAGGAGCAAGCTGTTTAAGAGAGGGATTGAGGAAAGCGCGCATCTCCTCGGCGCTTTGCACGCCTCTTTGCCACAGGATGCGCGCCAGACGCCCGGAAATGTCCAGGCTTGCCGCCAGCTTGTCCAGGTCTTCAGGCGGGGCCGGCAGTTCCGCGTTTCTGAATTTCCAGATCATATGGCATTTACGCTTTAACCGCTCGCCCGACAGCGGGCAAAGCCCGCCTGTAAGCATCGCGCTGCAAGGGTTTACGCGGCAAATCCTTGGGGAGCGCGTTACAGCGTACCGGCATCAATCCGCCCTGCTTTTGTCGACGGCAGCGGTCACATCCGGTTTTTTGCTTTCCGGAACCAGATTATTCTCCTCAAGCCAAGCGAGAAATTTGACAGCCGGTTCAAGCTTTGGATTGAGAGTCAAAGATTTGAGCAGATATTCAAGGGTTTTGTCGATGTTTTTCTTTTCAAGCCAAGCCCTGGCCAAGTTGTAAAAAAGGTTTTCGTCCTTGCCGGCAAGGCCCAAAGCCCGCTCATAATAATCAACCGCCTGATCCACCATGCCGTTTTTCCGCAACTTTATCCCGAATTCATTAAAGAGATGCTTGTGTTCCTCCTCAAAAGCCCCATCCAACTTGACCAGGCGGGAGAATATGTTCTGGGCCTTGGAGTTGTCCCCATGCTCAAGATAGGTGAGACCGAGGCCGAAATTGGCGCGCACGTTCTCCTCGTCAACATGGAGGACCTTGTTGTATTCCATCTCGGCGGAGTACAATTCATTGTGCGCCCTGTGGCGGTCCGCCATGGCGACGGTTTTGGTGATTTCGCGCATTTTCGGATAGACGGTGGAAACATACAGTTCAGGCTCGGGCGAAAAATGCGTGAGAAAAAGTTCCCGGCTTACGATTTTTTTCGGGCCGGAAGGGATATAGTTGGGGTTTAACGGCTGCATTTCAAGGGAACCGTCGTCTTTTTCCTCGCAGTACCAAAAAGCCTTCTGTATGGTCTTGCGCGTTGTCGTGCCCGTGCCGACCTTTTTCACGTCCTGCGAGGAAAAAACCCCGCGGATTTTCTGTTGTTCCGGGGCATTTTGAGCGGGGCCGGCCTGATTTTCGTTCATTTTCGCATCCTCAACCCTTTTTCTATATCCTGAAGCGCGGCAGCCGCGGCTTTGACGGGATCGCGCGCTCCGACCACCGGCCGGCCAATTACCAGAAAATCGGCCCCATGCACCACCGCTTCCAGGGGACTGCAGACCCTGGCCTGATCATTTCCGTCTCCGCCCGCAAAACGAATGCCCGGGCAAAGACAAAGAAAATCCGCCCCGCACGCTTCTTTGACCTCTCCGACCTCATGCCCGGAACAGACCAGTCCGTCCAGTCCGTAAGCCTTTGCCGCGCGGGCGTAATCAAGCACCATATCTTTTATGGCGCGGGCGTCGCCACCAGTGCTGGTAAGCACGCTCACGCCCAGAAGACGCGGCTTTTCCGCCGCCGGTCCCGTGTTCTCCGGATCCGCCAAAGCTTCGTCGCGCGCCGCCAGGGCCTGACGGCACATTTCCTCTCCGCCCGCGAGATGCAGGGTCAGCATGTCCGCCCCGAGCCGGCAGGCGACCCGGACCGCGCCGTATACCGTATTCGGGATATCATGAAATTTCAAATCAAGAAAGACGCTGCAACCTTCCTCAGCCAGACGGCGGACAAGACCTGGACCGGCCGCGGTAAAAAGTTCAAGCCCGACTTTGAAGCCGCAACGCGGCAATCCGGATGCCCCCCGCATCTGTCCGAGCGTGGAAACCAGAGACAATGCCTCGTTTTCGGAAGCTACGTCCAGCGCTATATACAGCCGCGGGGAGGCCGCGTCTTTCGCATCAATGCGCATCGGCAGCCCAGCGGGAGAGAAGGTCGGCCAGAAAACCGGGCCGGCGCGCCGGGGTCAGGGTGGCGGCGATGTAGGCGGCGCACAGTTCCCGGAAAGCGCGTTCAATGTCTTCATTGATGATCCAACTGTCGAACCAATGCGCTTGGGACAGTTCCTTGGCGGCAGCCGACAGACGGATGTGCAGGTCTTTCTCCTCTTCCGTGCCGCGCGCCCGCAAACGGTGCTCCAGCGCGTCCAGCGAAGGCGGGAGGATAAATATCAGCCGCGCGCCGGGGAGAGAACTGCGGATCTGCGAAGCGCCCTGCACGTCTATGTCAAAAAGCACATCCTGCCCGCTGGAAAGCAGCTTCCAGGTCGGCTCAAGCGGCGTCCCGTAAAACTTGCCGTGCACTTCCGCCCATTCGGCGAAAAATCCGGCATTGCGCCGCTGCATAAATTCGTCCTTGCCGATAAATTCATAGTCCCGGCCGCCGGTCTCACCCGGTCTGGGGGCGCGGGTGGTGCAGGAGACGGACAGGACCATGCGCGGAAATTCTTCGAGCAAACGCTTGCACAGGGTGGTCTTGCCGGCGCCGGAAGGAGCGCAGACGACCATGGGAATACCGGAGCGATGGGGCTGGCTCACTCGTTTTCCTCCTGAAACCGCTGCCGTATGGTTTCGGTCAGGACAGCGGACAGCACGACATGGTTGGAATCGGTAACAATCAGGGCTCTTGTCTTGCGTCCCTGAGTGGCGTCAATGATCCGCCCCTCTTTTTTGGCGTCCTCACGCATGCGCCGCATGGGCGCGGAATTCGGATTCACAAGTGCCACCACGCGCGCGGCGACAACAAAATTGCCCAGTCCCACGTTAAGCAGTTGTTTGCCGGAAACGCTCACGTTCTACTCCACATTCTGCACCTGTTCCCGACACTTTTCCAGTTCGTTTTTCATATCCACAACCAGGCGGGACACCTGCAAATCCTGTATCTTGTTCCCGCAGGTGGTGATCTCCCTGAAACATTCCTGCAAGGTAAAATCCAGCTTGCGTCCGGCGTCGCGGCCCGCGTCCATAAGTTCGCGCAAGCGTTCCAGGTGCGCGCAAAGACGCGTAAGTTCCTCGCTGATGTCCAGTTTGTCCGCGAGCAGGACCACTTCCTGCAAAAATCGTCCTTCGTCCAGATCCCGGCCATGACGATCAAGGACCTCGCAAAGGCGCTCGCGCAACTGCGCGAAGCGTTCTTCCTTGATCCGGGGAGCGCGCTCCCCGATGTTGCGCGCCCATTCCTCCATGTGCAGAATGCGGCCGCGCAGGTCTTTCTCCAGGGCCTTGCCTTCGGTGGCCCTGGACTCATTCCAGTCTTCCAGGGCATCTTCAAGGCCCTGCACAAGTCCCTGCATGAGTTCGTCGTCAGCGTCGGCCGCGTTTTCCGCCCAGAGGGACTGGACGTTGAGCATGCGGCTGTATTCGATATCGAAAGAATCCCCGCGCCCCCGGGCGTACTCGGACAAAGAGGAGAGCATGGCATCGGCCAGGTCTTCGTCAAAGTACAGGCTGTGCCGCCCTTCATGCTTGGTCTGCAAAACCAGGCTTATGTCCAGACGGCCGCGCAGGGCGTGGTCTTTTACGGTTTTTTCCAGAACCGGCTCAAAGACGCGCACCCTGGAAGGAAGCCGAAAGCGTATGTCCAGATGGCGACCGTTCACGCTGCGCACTTCCCAGATCTGCGTCTGCCCCTCGTCTTCCAGAAAACGTCGCCCGAAACCGGTCATGCTGCGCAACATAAAGTTCCCGACATCGACAAGAGTTTAGGGTTAAATCGCGATCGCGCGGGCACCCGCGCGAAACGAAAACGGCGGAACCTGTCATGAAACCGCCGTCCTCTGCAGAAGCGTAAAATCAGCCGCGCAAAGCGCGGCCATGGCTTTCAGAACCGGCGCAACCCGTGGAATTACAGAAATATCATGCCGGCCACCTATCCGCAAATCCTGAATTTTACCCCGAATATCCATGCTGCGCTGCATCCTGGCGATGGACGCCAAGGGCTTGAGTGTCGCGGTCACGCATACCGGAGCACCGCTGCTCATCCCGCCCAGAATCCCGCCCGCATTGTTTGAGGCGAAGCGATAGGCGACGTTTCCGGGAAGCGTTCCGCAACACTCGCCCGGACAAGCGGGAAGGACAAGGTCATTGTGCCCGCTCCCTTTCATGCCGGCGGCGGCGCACCCGGAGCCGATCTCCACGGCCTTCACCGCTCCGACCCCCATAAAGGCATAGGCAAGGCGCGCGTCAAGCTTATCGAACACCGGCTCCCCCAGTCCCGCGGGAAGTCCGTGTATCTCCACGCGAACTTTCCCGCCCAGGCTGTCGCCCTCTTCCCGCGCTTTGACGGCGGCTTCGACCCACAAGGCGGCAGTTTCCTCATCCGGACAGAACCAAGGCCGCGCGGCCGCGCCCGGCAAATCCGCGAGGTTCGCGGCAATCCCGGCAAACTCGGCTACACAGGCAAAAATCCGCACTCCTTGCCGCTCCAGAAATTTTTCGGCAATAGCCCCGCCGGCCACCCTACAGAGCGTCTCCCGGCCAGAGGACCTGCCTCCCCCACGGTAGTCCCGCCGTCCATGCTTCATGAGAAAGCCCAGATCGGCGTGTCCCGGCCGGGGGACAGCGGCCAGCGCGTCATAATCGGACGACCGTCCATCCCGGTTTTCCACGTGAAACGCAATCGGAGCGCCGGTTGTTTCGCCCTCGAAAACGCCTGAAAGCAGACGCGCCCGATCCTCTTCCGAACGTGCGGTGGAAGCCTCCCCTCCCCTGCCTTCGCGTCCGGGTCTGCGCTCGTCCAGGGCTTTCTGCAGGTCCGCCTCGGAGAGCTCAAGCCCGGCCGGACAACCGTCCACAACGCCTCCCAGACCGGGACCGTGCGATTCCCCATAGGTGGTAAGACGAAAAATACGCCCGAAGGTATTGCCGTTCACTTGGAACTCCCGCCGGATATCAGACGACACGCCTCCCGCGCCACCGCGTCCGCCGGCTTGTCCGCGTTCAAACGGTGGTGCGCGCACTCCAGGTATAAGGCTTCGCGTTCGGCCAGCACCGCGGCCATTTCCGAAAGCGCGTCCGTGCCGCGAAGCGCCGGACGAAAGCCGGCGTTATGCGCCCGCGACATACGTTCATACAAGGTTTGCAACGATGCGGCAAGATAGAAAACCAGACCGGAGGCGCGCATCAGGCGACGGTTTTCAGGGGCCAGAACAATGCCGCCCCCGCCCGCGACGACCCCGCCCACCGCCGCCGCTTCGATCAGGGCTTCCGCTTCAAGTGCCCGAAACGCTTCCCAGCCTTCCCCGGCGACGATTTCAGCTATGCTGCGCCTGGCCTTGCGCACCACCATGAGATCCGTGTCATGCGCCGCAAACCCGAGACGGGCGGCAAGCAGCCCGCCCACGGTACTTTTGCCGGAACAGCGGGGACCGACAAGGAATATCGCCCGGCTTCCGGAAGCCCCGGCGTCCTGCGCAAGGGAGCAGGGCTCGAAAGCGGACGGCACGGAACCGGGGGGCGTTAAACCGGGCTTGGGCAGTGTCATGGGCAAAGGTCATCCCAAATAAATTCCGAAAAGACAAGTTCCTGAAAAGCGTAACGACCAGCAAACCGCAATAAATATTTCAAGGGGTTCCAATCGAGGAGGTCCGAGCGTACCGGCGGGAGCCGCTCCATCCATCTTCCCGGCGCCCGGCCAGACCGTTGGACAAAAGGCGCATAAATTCCTTGCGGGGAACCGGTCTGGCTCCGAAACGCAGCATGTGCCCGGTCACCTGCTGGCAGTCGAGAAGCGTGAAATTTCTCGCCTCAAGTTCCGAGATGAGGCGGACCAGGGCGGCTTTGGAAGCGTCCGGTTCGATGCGGAACATGGATTCCCCGAAAAAAACGCGCCCCAGGGCGACCCCGTACAGACCCCCGACCAGGACTCCCCCGCGCCAGGTTTCCACGGAATGGGCGAAGCCGAGCCGGTGCAGATTTATATAGGCCGCGATCATTTCCGGCGTCAGCCAGGTGTCTGTCGCATTTGCCCTCGGCCCGGCGCAGGCTTTTATGACCTCGGGGAAAGCCCGATCCAGGCTGAAACTGAACAACCCGGACTTCAACACGCGCTTTAAGGATCTGGGCAGATGAAATTCTTCCGGCAACAGAATGCAACGCGGGTCCGGACTCCACCAGAGAAGCGGACAACCCTCGCTGTACCAAGGGAATATCCCCAGGCTGTAGGCGGCGACAAGACGTTTTGCGGAGAGGTCTCCGCCTACGGCCAAAAGACCGTCCGCCTCGGCCGCGGAAGGGTCGGGAAACCGGACGCCGGTGTCGGGCAGGCGGTACACAGGCATGGAACAACGAAATTTTCAGGTGACAAGGCCGGGCACCGGCACTCCGGACACCGGAATATCCGCGCGAATCATGGCGCGCAGTCTGGCGCAGACCGGCCCCTCCCGGCCGGCGCCGATGGTTTTTCCCTCATACTCGACCACAGCGGCGCAATCCGGACCCGTACCCAGCAGAAGAACTTCCGAAGCGGCAAAAATGTCGTCTTCCGCAAGGGGTCTTGCCCGGTACGGAATCACGCCTTCCGCCAGTTCCAAAGCGCGCTGCATGGTGGTGCCCGCCAGGGAATTTCCGGATTCCGGCACTTCCAGCACCCCGGCCCGGTCCACCAGACCGATGTTGGCCACGGCGCTTTCCGCGATATGCCCCTGCCCGTCGAAAGAGATCGGCACGTCCAATCCGCGCTCGCGGGTTTCGCGCATCATAAGCACATTGGGCAGGTAGTTGGCGTTCTTGATTCTGGCGAGATAGCCCTGCTTGGCCGGTATCGAACTGCGAAAGGCCTTGAGTCCGGCCGCGTACCAGGACGCGGGCTTTGGTTCGAACCTGTACGCTATTATATACAGGCTGGCATCCGGGCATTCGGCCGGATCCACTCCGAATCCGCCCGGCCCTCTGCCGAGCAGCACGCGCATCTGCCCTGTCGCGCTGCCGCCGGCGGCAGCCGTGCCGATAATCAGCTCTCGCAGCCGTTCCCAGGAACAGGGCGGCTCAAGGAAGATGCCGGCCGCCGAACGCCGCATGCGCTCAAGATGCTGATCCAGGCCATAAAGCCGGCCGAACTCATATTTGATTGTTTCAAAAATGCCGTCCCCGCGGTGCGCCAGATGATCGTCAAGGGGCAGGAGCATAAGACGCGGCTCCCTGCTTACTGCCCCCAGGCGGTGCTCATAGTAAGCCAGGATATTTTCCTCTCCCGGACGCGGCGTATCCAGAATTTTCGCAATCTGTTCCGCACGGGAAAGCGCGGGAGGGTTTTGGGACATGGCGTGGCTTTGTTCCATTGGACCGGGGAGGTTATCGGTTCAGAAAGGCCGTCGGCTCCGGAACGCGCACAAGCTTTTCCCGAACGAGCGCTTCCGCAATCTGCACGGCATTGAGGGCCGCGCCTTTGCGGATATTATCGGCCACAACCCACATGTTCAGCGTATTGGCCTGAGATTCGTCCGCACGGATGCGTCCGACAAAAACCTCGTCCTGACCCGCGGCAGTTATCGGCATAGGGTAAACTTTCCCGGCCGGGTCATCCAGAACGACGACGCCCTTCGCCTCCCGCAACAGGGAACGCGCGTCCTCCGCGCTCAGGGGACGTTCAAATTCCACATTCAAGGACTCGGAATGACTGTAGAAAACAGGTACGCGCACCGTTGTGGCCGTAACCCTTATTTTTTCATCCTCCATAATCTTCACTGTCTCCCACACCATTTTCATTTCTTCCTTCGTGTAGTCGTTCTCGAGAAAGACGTCGATGTGCGGCAGGCAGTTGAAGGCGATGCGGTGCGGATAGACCTTGACCTCCGGCTCTGTCATATTAAATATCTGACGCACCTGGTTGCCCAGTTCGGTTACGGCCTTTTGTCCGGTGCCGGAAACAGCCTGGTAAGTCGAAACCACCACCCGCCGGATGGAGGCCGCCTTGTGCAGAGGACTTAAAACGACCACCATCTGGATGGTGGAGCAGTTGGGATTGGCTATGATGCCCATGTGTCGGCTCAAGGCGTGGACGTTGACCTCAGGCACGACCAGGGGACAGCGGTCATCCATGCGCCAGGCGCTTGAGTTGTCGACGACCACGCAACCGCTGCGCACCGCATGCGGGGCAAAACGCTCGGATGTTCCGCCGCCCGCCGAGAAAAGGGCTATATCCACACCCTGAAAGGAATCTTCTTTAAGTTCCTGCACGGTCAGTTCACCGCCCCTGAAAGGCAGAGAAATTCCGACGGAACGCTCCGAGGCCAGCGCGACAACCTTTGAGGCCGGAAAGTCGCGCGCTTCAAGCGTCGCCAGCATTTCACGGCCGACGGCCCCGGTAGCTCCGGCTACCGCCACGGTATAGAACGCTGACATATTGCCTCCAGGTTTGTAGAGGTTCCCTTAATATGAATTTCAACTCAAAACTGCATCCATGCAGTTTTGAGTTGGCGGCTGCGGAGAAAGCGCTGTTTCGCCTTGCCGCTCGAAATGCTTCACATATTGCTGCTGCCGCTATCCGTAAGGCGGCTGCGCCGCTTTACGGATAGCGCTTCGGCGTGACGTCCTGCCGCGCCGTCAAGCGGCAATCTCAAGCGTAAAATGCTCTGGTGAGATGTCACTCCCGTACTGTCGCAAGAAGCGAGACATCCCTACAACTGGCTTCTACAGCAAGCTCAGACGAATGGCAATACAGGCCGCCGGTGTTCGGGCATTTTACACTTGAATGCTTGCTTGACGGCGAGCAAAGCTCGCCTGCACGCATTTCGCGGCAAGGATTTGCAAGCAAATCCTTGCAGAGCGGTCCAAATTTCAAAGTTGAACTGCTCTGGCCGATTTTGACGCAGGATCGTGGGTCATATCGTACTCAGGAATTCCCGTATGGAATAAAAAACTTTCTTTGCGGCGGCAGTTGCGGAAAACACGTCAATGATACAAAATAACTGCGGAGAGCGAGTTGCCCCACCCCAAGCGGATCGAATCCGTGAAAAAGCCGGGGTCAACGGTATGATACCAGGTTATGACCTACAGGAAGCAAACCGGTATCGGCTGAAGGGAAAAGCCTTCAGTCCGCCGCGAAGGCGCGGGCGGCATTGACTGCCGCCGTAAAGCGCCGAAACGGGCGCGCCTTTCCGCATTCAAACCAGTTTGAATGCGACTTGGCATGATATCTCGGGAGGCTTGAATGGCAAATATAAAAGCTTTCTTTTCCTCATTGCGCGGAAAAGCCTTGCTCGTGATCCTCCTGGTCATGAATATCCCCTTCTGGCTGACGGCGCATCTGGCGAACACGGAGGTGCGCGGGATGCTTCTGCAGGAGAAGGAAGCCAAACTGATGTCGCTTGCGCGCGTTCTGGACAACGACCTCGATCCTGGCGGCTTTACCGCCCTGTTGCGCAAAAACGGAGCGGAAAACGCCTCGCGCGAGGAAAAAATCCGCATTCTCAACCAGGAACTTCGGGAAATCACGGACTCGGTCAGTTCCACCTCGCCAGGAAACGGCATCGGCTACTATTCCCTCGAGCTTGACGCCATCCTCACTTACGGCCCCTCCGAAACTTTCGGCAACATGGTGGGACGGACCATCGCTCCCACTCATCCGGGCCGGGAAGTGATGCGGACGGGAAAACCCATGTGCACATTCGGTTCCATGGTACGCGGGAATATTCTGAACGCCATGTACCCTATCATCCGCGAGGGCCGGACTATCGGGTACATCTGGTCCAACGAGCTGTCCACGGACGTCGAGAAACAATTCAACGACACCGCCAAGCGCATCATCTTTCTCATGGTTTTCTGCGCGCTGTTGTCCGTTGTCCTGCTTGTTCTGCTTTCCCGCCGCCTGATTACCGACATCGACAACATAATAAGCGGAGTCAGGACACTGCGTTTTGATCTCGCCAAACGCATAAAAGAGCCTAAAGGTGAACTGAAGCAGGTCGTCCAAAGCATTAACGCCATGGCGGCGGATCTTGACAGGGCAAACCAGGAAACGCGCCGGGCGATATCCGTTCTGCGTAGCGTCATGAGCAACATGGAGGCGATAATCCATGTCTGCGATCCTCATACTTACAGGCTGCTCTACGCCAATGACCATATGATCAGGCTCCTGAACTGCCGGGACTATGAAAACAAATTCTGCCACAAGGTCATCTACGGCTCGGACGAACCCTGCGCCGACTGCCCGATAGAGGGCCTCCTGGCCGGCAGGGGCAGGGGAAAAACCGACGCCGTACGCTGGGAAAGGCATAATGAGGTGATCGGCCGTGATTTTCTCATGTTCAGCCGCCTGATCACCTGGCATGACGGCAGCGTCCTGCACATGGAGGTCGGAACGGATGTGACGCAACGCAACGCCCTCGCCCTTGCCGAAGCCGCCAATCAGGCGCAGAGAAATTTTCTGGCGCGCATGAGCCATGAGCTGCGCACGCCGATGAACGGGGTACTGGGCATGACCCGTCTGGCCATGCAGGCCGACCCTCCCAAGGCGCAGATGGAATACCTGAAAAAGATCCAATCCTCAGCGGCTTTGCTGCTCGGGATCATCAACGACATCCTTGATTTTTCCAAAATCGAAGCCGGTAAACTGGAGATAGAAAATCACCGTTTCAAAATTCAGGAGATAGTGGAAAACATTCGCGAACTTGTCATGCCGCGCATTGCCGAGAAAGATCTGCGCTTTATAGTTGAAATTGACGATTCCGTGCCCGTTTACGCCACAGGGGACGGTCTGCGCCTGTCGCAAGTGCTTTTGAACCTTATAGGCAACGCCGCCAAATTCACCATGCAGGGGGAAATTTCCCTGACCATGAACGCGAAACACCAGGCGGACGGCCGGGTACGCCTGAACTGCACGGTGCAGGATACGGGCATAGGGATGAGCTCTGAACAACAGGAAACGCTTTTCAAGCCATTTTCGCAGGCGGACGCTTCCACTTCCCGCAGGTTCGGCGGCACCGGGCTCGGCCTGTCCATATGCAAGGCCCTGGTCGAGCTGATGGGCGGGGCCATAAGCGTCAGCAGCCAACCGGGCGCAGGCAGCGTTTTTTCCTTCTTTGTGGAACTTGAGGCGGCCGGAGACATGCCGGAACAGGCTGAAGAAAAAGAAAAATCCTGGGAAAATATCCGCTTTGACGGGAAAAAATTTCTCCTGGTCGAGGATAACGCCATAAACCAGGAAATAGCCCTGGCGATTCTTGAGGAACTGGGCGCGACGGTGGATGTGGCCGACAACGGAGAGGACGGTCTGAACGCCTTTCTGGCGAACGACTACCATCTGGTCCTCATGGATGTGCGCATGCCGGTGATGGACGGACTTGAAGCCACGCGACGCATCCGCGCCTCGGACAAGGCGGATGCCGCGAGCGTCCCTATTATCGCCATGACGGCCAACGCGATGCGCGAAGACCGGGAGGCCAGCAAGGACGCCGGCATGAACGGACATATCGCGAAACCCATTGACGTCAACGAACTGAAAAGCGTGCTTGCCGCCCACGCGGGCGAAAAAGACGGGCAGGAGGAATAATTTCTATGGAAAGCGTGGCAGAGGGTGAGATCGCCCAAAGGCATGCATCATGACACCTTCGGTCGTCGCTTATGGCAGCCTGTTGTTGGCCATTTTCAGTGAGATTACGGGAACGACCATGCTCAAGCAGTCCGAGCAGTTCTCGCGATTGACCCCGTCTATTCTATGCGTGGCAAGTTACTCGGCGTCGTTTTATTTTCTGTCCATCGCAATCAAAGTTATCCCTATTGGCATAGCCTACGCTTTGTGGAGCGGTGTGGGCATTGTGGCCATTTCCGTCATCGGCGTGGTGCTGTTCAAACAGTATCCGGACGGTTGGGCCATCGTCGGTATGGTGCTCATTGTGTCCGGCGTGATTGTGGTGAACTTGTCCAAATCAATGCCGCATTAGGAGCCTGATGGTTATTTTTGCAGGATCGCCGTCGAAAAAACGCTTCCGCTTTTCCGCCAAATCAAAACTGCGTGGATCCAGTTTCGATTTAAAATTCTAATAAGACGGACAGGAAGGTATTCCCCATGATGATCAATACAAACAGTATGGTTTCCATATCTGAGGCCAATCAAAATTTTTCGAGAGTTGCGCGG
>JAITRF010000086.1 GCA_031288535.1 Desulfovibrio sp.
GGATTTTTGTTTCCCGGCAAGGAAGGCGAGTTTCGACAAGGGGGAGTATATTCAACATATTCGACCCGTTGGCGAAAGGAGCCTGACGCCGCCAGGGGAGACGGTTTATAGAGGTTCCCAATGGGCGGTCCCGGTCTGGTATCGTGTACCGCTTGGAGCATTTCACGCCCGAGAATGTCGCTTGAGGGCAAAGCTTGTTCGCCTCGCGGCGGTCTCGCGGCAGGGACTTGCGAACAAATCTTTGCAGGGCGTTCATCCCGCATTGTCCCATGACCTCTGCACGCCGCCGCAATCGGGAGCAACGGAAATTTGCCATGCCGCCATAGTGGAAAAGACGGACTAACTTGTCAAGACGGAAACCGGCAATTGTCGACGGCAACTTGGGCTGACCGGCGCGGGCGGCACATGAATTGGCCGGTTGCGCGTTCGCGTTTGACCTGACGCGGCAGCCGGGCTAATTTGCAAACAAGGGAGGATTTATGGCGTCCGTCTCGGTAACATTTGATACCCTCGGCTTCTTTGAGAAGCTCAAAGCTGCCGGAGTTCCGGAACAGCAGGCCAAAGTGCAGGTCGAGATCATGCAGGAGGTCGTTTGCGGTTATGGCGCTGCTTCCCGCAAAGACCTCGCATCAAAGGGGGACATTCAGGAACTTGGAAACGAACTGCACAACGTGAAACATGAACTCCTCAAGTGGATAATCGGAGCGATGCTGGTACAGATTACGATCAGCATAGCGCTCTTCGCCCTCAAATAGGGTATTTTCACTTGAGACGCCCGCAAGCGGGCGAGTTTTCGGACGGATACATGACGGAAACGGCTCTGGCGAAAAATTCCATCATGGCCGTGGCATCGCCGGTATTGTAGAAAGACCGCAAGATAGTGTGAAACTCCTCGGAATCCCGGTTCATGACGGCTATGGGGAAAAGGCCGTTTTGCAACAGCACGCCGTTCATCATCAGTGAAGCGGTCCTCTTGTTCGCGTCGTGGAAAAACTGGTTTCTGGCCATGAACAGAAATACCGCCACGGCCCGCTCTCCAGGCCGCTCAACTTCGCCGTTCAGAAAGGTGAACCCCTGTTTCGCTATTTCCGGGAGAAGACGGCTTTCGGGCGGCGTAAACTGATCGACCTCACGGATGGTGACAAGCCTGTCCCGAAACTTGCCCCAGGTCAGAGCTTCTTCCCTGCCGACATGCCCATGCAGGGCGCAGGCCGTTTCCTCATCCAGACGGAACGAGCCGTCAGACACGAGTTGCATGAGCCTTCCGGCCCCCTCGCCGTAATGTTTGACCTGCAACAGGTCGTCAATGCTGATGCCCGAAACGGCCTGCCCCTTCAGAATGGTTTCCGTCTGCGGCAGGCTTGTGGGGTTGCGTTCCAGCGAAGACATGCAGTTCCAGGTAATGGCCGCAAGATTTTTGCTGAAAACTTTGACGGCATCAGCCGTCGAACCGGCAGAAGGAATGGAAAAGCATGGTCTTCCCTCCCAAAACATGCCCAAGTTCCGCAGCAAGTCGCGTTGAAAGCAAGCCGCCATTGTATCGCTCATTGTTCCGCCACAGCCGGTACCATTCGTCGGCCGCATCCGTCAAAACCTTGTGGAAGCACTGGTCAATCGGGGCGGAACCCCGATTGACCAGTGCTTCCTTATAGTACTTTGCGCTTGAGATTGTCGCGTGGAGGCGGGCGTAGCCCGCCTCCGCCAATCCCGTGAACGGCGTTACGCTTCGCTTCACACCGTCAGAGCGTTTTATCGGAGAGATACGTTCGATGACAAAACGCTCTGAAAAGATATATCAGTCTGTTCTCCATTGCGAGTTTGCGCCGCTCCCGGTTTTACGCATCTTCTCCGGACGCGGCGGATTTGGAGCGTTTCCCGCCTCCTTTGGCGGGAGACGCTGACCGGCGCGCCCCGGCGCCTTTTCCGGGAGCCTTCGCGGGCGGCTCGTCCGGAACGTTGTCCGGGTTCGCCCTGCTGCCGGTGCGCCAGGATACCTCAATCCTCAACCCGGCCCTCACCTCGTCCGTGTCCGACTCCACTTTGAGATCGACGACGCGCGGCACGTCAAGCTGCAGGTATTCCCCGCCCTTGTGCACCTTCAGGCAGCCGTCCTTCAGTCCTTCTATCAGATCTTCAACTATCCCCGCCACGTCTTCGCGCGTAAGACGGGTGCTGATTTCCAGTTCGCGTTTCGCCATGATGTTCTTCCTCCTTTGCCGTCAAGCTTCACGGCAGGGGTCGGTTATCAGGGCTGACGCATCTTATTGCGTCAGCCCTGCGGCGATGCGCAAGCATCGCCCGAAGCCGCAGGCTTCGTAGGGAGCAAGGCGGCTTTGCCGCCGCCGCGAATCTCAAAGGCGTATATCATAATACTGTGAATTAACAATATAAAATTTTAGATGCGTCAGCCTTGGGTCGGTTATTCCGAGCAGTCCATTCCGATTTGGAATCCGAATTGGACATTCCGGAGGACCTGAACGCTGACAGTCGTTAAACATAACACCTTTAATCCGGAAATGGAATTAAGGCTTGCCGCTTTTTTTCAATTTCGCTATCGTAAAGCCAGGATTCCGCGCGCTTGCAAGCCTTGCGCCTTCCTCCATCCAAACCCGTTTGAATGCGGCTTGATATGAGACGGACATGCAGCTTTCAGTAAACACCAGATACGCCATACGCCTTATCTCGGCGCTTGGCGCGATCTCCCAACCGGTAAGCGCCGCCAGCATCTCGGAGCAAATCGGGCTCTCCCTGCGCGCCGTCGAGACCGTGCACGCGGTGCTGCGCCGGCACGGCATAACCGAGGCCACAGGCGGCGCCAGGGGCGGCATACGGCTCGCCCTGCCCCTCTCCGACATCACGGTGGGAAAACTGATGCGATGTTTCGGCGATGGCGTGGACTTCAAAGGATGCCGCTCGACGCGCCTCTCCCGCTGCCAAACGCAAGGCGAATGCGCGGCCTGCTCGAACTGGGAGAACATCTCCGGCCGGATACAGGATTTTCTTGACGAGATTACCCTCAAGGAAATCGTGGGACGGTAACCCGGTCTTTTTTTCCCGGCCAGACGCCTCTCCTTCCCCGTCTCCTGATTTTTTCCGCCATATATACGGCATGTTACAGTGAACGAGCGCGCCGTCCTCCCCCCTTGGCACGGGCTTTGTATCTGCCTGCAGACAAGGAGAGGACCATGCAAATTTTGCCCATTGTCGGAGACATCGCGGAAGTAAAACCCGTTACGCCGAAGCTGGGCCAAAATCCGGCCGATGACAAGGGATTCTTCAGCGCCCTGAGCTCCTTCATCAAGGAAGGTCGGGAAGACTACTGCGGCCGTCCGGCGGAGTTCGCCGCCTACGATCAGGCGTCTGCCGGCCCGGTGAACAAGACCGAACTGAACGTCCTCAAAAAAGAACTGGCGAACCGCAAAGTGGCGGAAACCAGCCTGGATCGGCTCAATCAACTGTCCGTCTCCGGGCGGCCCATAAGCGCCTCCTCCATATTCGGCGCGCTCTCCGGGCGCTCCAGGGCCTCCGCCCCCCTCTCCGAGGAAGAAGGCGCGGCCCTCAAGGATTTTCTGCAAAAGCTCGGCTTTGACAAGGAAGGCCAGGAAGAAACGCTCGCCTTGAGCGATGCCGGCGACGTATCCACCATGTGGCGGCGCATAAGCGCGGCGCTCGACAAACTGGAGGACTCCCCCGGATTTACCCGCGCGGAGCTTTCCGCCCTGCTCAAGGGCCTGGACCTTTCCGACAAGACCGTCGCAGCCGTCGCGCCCCTTCTCGCCAAAGACGAAGCACCCTTTGACGGCGCGTCCCTGAAGGAGGCGCTGGCCCCGGCCGCGCAGGATGTCGCGCAACGGGAGCTGGCGGGAGCCTATGCCGGACGGCAGATGCGCGAAGCCCTGAACGCGGCTCTGGCCAAGGCCGAACTGAACAAACGCTCGGCCCCGGTGGAGGACAACAGGGGCAGCCGCGCCTCGGAACAAAGCGAAGCCCTGATGCAAAAAACCGTGCGCGACAAGGTGGGCGTTGACGCCATTCTCGACCCTTCCAAAAACGCGGACGGCAAACCTGAATCCGGCGCTGGCGGCAAATCCGAAGCGGGCGCGGGAGGCAAACCTGAAGCTGGGGCGGGCGGGACCGGCCACGACGGCGGGGTGGACGCCGGGAACGAAAGACGCGATTTCGAGTCTGACGCCAGGGACGCGGCGGGGAAAAACGGCCCGTTTGCGGACAAGGCGTTTGGCAAGGTCCCAGGCAAGACGCCCGATCAGGCGTCCGGCAGGACTCCCGGCCAGACGTCCGACAAGCAGGCCGGCGCGAGGGCCGATGTCTCCAGGTTTTCCGAGGTGATAATAAACGCCGCCGTCCCAGGCGCCACTCCGGGTCAGACCACGGCCTTTACCGGGCGCGCGGAAAATTCCGCCCCGTTCTACCGCGGGGAAATTTTTGCCCAGGTAGAGCAGGGCATACTTCAAGGCGCGCGGCAGGGGGCGCAGATGTTGACCTTGCAGCTCGACCCGGCCGAGTTGGGAAGCATGACTCTGGTGCTGCGCTACAACGACGGAGAACTCAAGGCCAGCATCCGGACGGAGCGCGCGCAAAGCGCGGAGGTCCTCACGGAGCGTCTAGCCGAACTCAAGGCCAGCCTGGAAGAGGCGGGCATCAAGGTGGCGGAGCTTGAAGTGCAGACCTCGCTCTCCGACGGCGATTTTTCCGGGACCTGGGAAGGCGGGGAGGAACACAACCTCATGCGGGACGCGAACGAACGCGACCGCTTCCTGCGTCTCTCCCGCCTGTGGCGGGAGGAAGGCGAAGACACGGCTTCGGCGCAAAAACATCAGGCGGTTCCCCTGACCGCACCAGACGGCGGCCTGCATCTCGTCGCCTGAAAAGAGGTAACCCATGGCCATAGCAAGCAACGTAATCGGGCAGTACGAAACCAACCAGAGCCTCACCGGGTCTTCGGGCACGGATCGCATAGCCACGGACAAGGACACTTTTCTGAAGCTCCTTGTCGCCCAGCTCACGCACCAGGACCCGCTGAACCCGGTGGAGGACAAGGAATTCATCGCCCAGCTCGCCCAGTTCACCACGGTCGAGGAACTGCAGGCGATCAACTCCGGGGTGCAGGATCTGAACTCGGCCTACCTGAACCAGCAGGCCACCAACGCGGCGGGCCTGATCAACAAGATGGTCGTGGCCGGCGGGGACAACTTGACCCTGATGAACGCCTCCGGCTTCACCAGCGAGGACGATTATCCGGCGTTCTACTTCACTCTGCCCGAGCAGAGCGCGGAAGGCACCCTCAACATTTATGAAACCAACGCGGACGGCAGCATCGGAAAGATGGTCTACAGCACGACCATGCCGGGATATCAGGCCGGGACCCACACCGCCCGCTGGCACGGACAGGATTTCAACGGCAATCCTCTGGCCAACGGAACCTATATCGTCAACATCACCGCCACGAACGCGGAGGGCGAGAGCATGCTGGTCTCCACCTCCTCGGCCGGGGTGGTGGCGGGTGTGGAAATGTCCCCGGACGGCAACCACATCCTCTATCTCCAGGACGGGCGCACGGTGAAGTACAACCAGATCGAGCTGATCATGGATTACGTGCCCTCGACCGCCGAGCAGACCGGGGATGGAGACGGGGCGGCCTGATCTTGCGGCAAAAAGCCTCATGTGCGCGGGGACGCCGCCGCGCGCGGGAAAAAAACGGCGTGCAACCCTGACAGAAGACACCCCGCCCGAAAAGGCGGTGCAACCGGAGGGAAAAAATGAGTCTTACGGCAAGCTTGTGGACAAGCGTATCGGGCCTGATCACGCACGGCGAAAAGATGAACGTGGTCGGCAACAACATCTCCAACGTCAACACGGTCGGCTTCAAGCAGCAGCGCATGGATTTCCAGGATTTCGTCTACCAGTACATGGGCACGGCGGGAGGCATGGGGCAGGTGGGCCGGGGCGTGGGCGTCGGGCTGATCTTCAACGACTTTTCCCAGGGCGCCACGGAAACCACGACCAACAGCACGGACATCCTGATCAACGGCAACGGCTTTTTCAGCGTGAAGCCCCTGACCAACAACGTCAACTACTACACCAGGGCGGGCAACTTCACTTTCAACAAGAACGGCTATCTGGTCGACCCGCACGGCTATGTGCTGCAAGGCTGGTTGATTGACCGGAACGCCCGGTACGACTCCTCGGGGGCGACGCGCACCGGCTCCGGGATCATCGGCACCGGCTCTCCGGTGGACATCTGCCTGGACACCTTCACCTGCCCGCCGCGCCACACCCAGAACATCACCATGCCGGTGAACCTGCGCAACAGCACCATAGCCACGGAGGACGACAAGACCGTGGACGTGGAAGATCCCTACTTCGCCTTGCTCAAGAACTGGGACGCCAGCCAGGACCCGCCGCTGGGCCAGGACAAGTACGCCTACCAGTCCACCATGGAGGTCTATGACGAGGCGGGCCGGATGCACAAGCTGACCATCTACTTCGACCGCGTGGCCAATGTCGACGACGGCTCCACGCCCCCGAAACAGCACGTGGGCGACACCACCCACGGCGAATCCTACTGGGAATACGTCATCACCATGGATCCCACCGAAGACGTGCGCGATTTCGACGCCGACTGGGACGCCTCCGGCAACGCCTCCACCTCGCCCAACGTGCCGGACAAGTACAAGGGACTGCTGGCCTCGGGCACCATCACTTTCAATTCCTCGGGCGAGATGAAGGACATGACCTGCTTCGTGCCTCAGGCGGTTCCCACTTCGGCCGGCGGAGACGGTGTATGGTGGAACCCGACAACTACAACTACAACTACAACTACATTTACGCAGAACAGTACCGGAACCGGAACCGGCACTATCCCTATCCCGTCAGCCACGCAAGTTCTGGCGGATAATACCGGCGGGTCCAGCGTGATGTATGTATTGGACAGCGATCCCACCCAGCCGCTTTCAATAAGCGGAGGTGCCGGCTATACGGCGATTGCCGCCGGCGACTGGATACTTTACGATATAACCACCACCACCACTACCACCACCACCGGTACCCAGATCGATCTGGCCAAATGGGTCCCCGCGCCATTTTCAAGCGACGGTTTTCCGATGATCGCCCCGAATTTTTCCGGCACCGCCGGGCAGCAGATGGCCTATTACGACGGGACCAACGAGGTGCTGACGGGAACCGGCCAGACATTCGATTACACCAGTCCCAACAAGTTCGCATCCGGACGCATGATCGCCATCGATTTCGGTCTCAAGAACAAGGACCGCTCCTGGCACTTCCCGCCCGAAGGCGTGGCGATCCCCGGCACGGACACCGGCGGCGGCGTGCCTTTAACCCCCAACTACAACAGCATCGCGTCAATCCCCAACTATCCGGGGACGATGCCCAGCGCCTGGGACGTCACGCACAACACCTGGACCCAGGCTGGCGTCGATGCTACCGGGACGGCGTACTCCGGCCCCTCCAAACTGCTGATCAACGGCTTGGACGGCTTCGGGACGGTGCAGCCCACGCGCACCACCAACCTGGGCGACAACTTCTACGAGCAGCCGGGCAAGAAACAGGACGGCTACACATACGGGGACTTGCGCTATGTGAACGTGTCCACGGACGGCGTGCTCTCCGCCGCCTATTCCAACGGCGTGACCCTGGAGCTTTACCAGATCACCCTCTACGAGTTCCCGAGCAAACAGAACCTGCGCCGGGAGGGCGGGAACCTGTTCACGGAAACCAGGGAATCCGGCCTGCCCAGTTCGGGAGCGGCGGGAACCGGCACCTTCGGCACCACTCAGGGCTATTCTCTGGAGCAGAGCAACGTGGACCTTTCGCGCGAGTTCGTGTACATGATAACCACGCAACGCGGCTTCCAGGCCAACTCCAAGGGCATAACCACCGTGGACACCATGCTGGAAACGGTGATCAGCATGAAGCGTTAATTTGTAGTAGTTCAGTTAAGTTTCAGCATGAGGCGTTAAGTTTCAGCATGAGGCGTTAATTTTCAGCATGAAGCGTTAATTTCCGGATACCTCCCCGCATGGGGGCGGTTGTCGCAAATCCCGGCGCGGTTCCCTCCCCGCGCCGGGCCTTTTTTTATTTTCCGTCATTCTGAGCGAAGCGAAGAATCCATCTTCCCGCCTTTGTTCTTCTTCCCGCCTTTGTCTTTTGAAGATGAAGATGGATGCTTCACTGCGTTCAGCATGACCTTCTGCCAGCATGACCTTCCGTCAGCATGACTTTTCGTCCGCATTGGTTGCAGATTATTTTCCGTCATTCTGAGCGAAGCGAAGAATCCATCTTCCCGCCTTTGTTCTTCTTCCCATCTTTGTTCTTCTCCCCGCTTTTGTCTTTTGAAGATGAAGATGGATGCTTCACTGCGTTCAGCATGACCTTCCGCCATCATGATCTTTTGTTCGCATGACCTTACGTCCGCATTGGTTGCAGGTTATTTCCCGTCATTCTGAGCGAAGCGAAGAATCCATCTTCCCGCTGTCGGGTCTTTTGTCTCGAATCATGGTCTGCAAAAAGCCGAACTCGGCGCTACAAACAGGTACATTTTGCCGCCCTGCGTGAATATCCCCGAAACCGCGGCGAATT
>JAITRF010000109.1 GCA_031288535.1 Desulfovibrio sp.
GGCAGCCTGTCCAGAAAAGGCGAAGGCCGCAGGCGTATTTCCCTGCCATAAAAAAAGCGCCGGGCGGCGTGACTCAGATAGAGACGATCCCTGGCCCTGGTGACGCCCACATAGAACAGGCGCATTTCCTCCTGCACGTCCGCATCCGCAGTTTTTTCTTCCGCCTTGCCGGTCAAAAACAGCGTCCCCGCGAAAGGCAGCAGCCCGTCTTCCAGAGCGGGCAGAAAAACGCTGCGGAACTCCAGTCCCTTGGCCGCGTGCAGGCTGAGTATCTGCACCTTTTCCCCCTTCGCGCGCGTAAGCTCCAACTCATCCATCAGGGCGGCGAAGGTGAGCAGCCCCGGCCAGCCGCCCGTTTCCTCATAGGCCCCGGCCAGGGCGCGAAAGGCCGCGGATTGCCGAAACAGCGGATCAAAGGGCGGCGTCTTGTCCAGATACGCCGCGACCCCATGAGGCCCTTTAGAGAAAACTTCCGCCGGCAGATCCGGCAGTTCCCTCCCCTGAGCCGCGCCGGTGGCGGCGATGCCCAGCATGCGCCCCGCCGCGCGCAAAATCATGGCCGCCCGCTCGTCCGACCAGAAAACTTCCGCCGCAGGCTGGGCGACCGGGATGTTTTTATTGTCCAAAGCCCTGCGGTAGACTTGCGCCAGCGCATGGGTGCGCACCAGAACGGCGATGTCTCCGGGGCTGTGCCCGTCTTCGGGGAGCATGGGGTCGGCGGCGTCGCGCTGCCGGAGCGCGTCGCTTTGCGTATGTCCGCCCGGACCCAGCAGCTCCGCGATGCGCCCGGCCACCCAGGCGGCCTCCTCTTCCGCGGTGGGCGCGGAAAAAAGCCGGATGACCGCTTCCCCGGCGCGCCGGGGGAGCATGACGGCTTCTTCCTCCCCACGCCCGGAGGCGGCCAGCAGGGCGGCGGCGCTTCGCACTATGCCGGGGCGGGAACGGTAATTGATCCTGAGGCGTATCGCCTCCATATGCGGCCAGGCCTTCCGGAAAAAGGCCGGACTGTCCCCTGCGGCCCCCCGGAAGGAATATATGGACTGGTCGGGGTCGCCGATGCCGAAAAAACCTTCGCCGGCCAAGCCGTTGCCGTTGACCAGGGAACGGACCACCGAAAGCTGCAGAGGCGACAAATCCTGTATCTCGTCCACCAGCACATGCTCGTAAGGGGGCGCGTACAACCCGCTATCCAGACGCTCCAGAAAAAACTCCAGCAGGTCCGTATAATCCGCCAGATTCCAGGCGTTTTTCTGCTCCGTATAGAGCACGGCGTTTTGCGCGTATTGCATGGGCGCGGGCAAAAGCTTTTCCCGGGCCAGGTTTATTTCCCGCCACGCCGCCTTGAGCCGCTGCGGTTTCTCTCCGGCATTGGCCTCGGCAAAGACGCTGACGGCGCTTTCCTCGTTCAGAAGCACGGGCGCGTCCGCATGGCTTTTATGCCAGAGCTCGAGCCCCAGGGCGTGCAGGGTGTCGGTGCGGGGCAGCAAAACGTCCTGGCCGAATTCCGCGGCAAGGCGCGCGTCAATTTCCGCGGCCGCCCTGCGGGTGAAGGTCACGGCGAGGATGCGGCGCGGGTCGATGCCCTGATCCAGCAGATAGCGGATGCGGGCTATAAGGGTGCGCGTCTTGCCCGAGCCGGGACCCGCGCTCACCAGTACCGGTCCGGGGCCGGCGACGACCGCCCTTTCCTGCTCGGGATTGCCCTCCGGAACCGGCGCGTCTGGCGCATTTTGCTCCTGAGATTGCCGCTTGCCGACGAAACAGGCGCTCCTTGCGACAGCCTCGCTGCTGGGATTTGCAGGCAACTCCCCGTCGAGCGTACATACGTTTTCAATGTCCGCCCGCTCCGGTGCGGGAGCGTCCTCCTCTCCCTCAAAAAACAAAAATCCGCCGCGTTTTACCCATTTCTCCGCGGACGACCCTGCAGACGCCTCTTTTTTCAGGGCGACATTTCCGGGGGCGCCCGTTTCCGGCGCCGGGGTCTTCGCGTTGCCGCTCACCGCGTCCTGCGCGGCGCGTTTTCCTTTGCGCGGACCCGCGCGCGCGGTCGCGCACCCCGGCAGACTCAGTCTCTGCGCCGGCCGCGCGGAGGAGCTTTGCCCGGCGGACCAGAAACCCTGGCGAATATCCCTGATTTCCTCAGCCGCGAACATGCTCACCGCCCCGTATTCCCCGTCATAGCCGCCGGCAAGGCGCACCTCGCCCCGGCGCATGCGCCGCACGGCTTCGCCGAGGGGAGAAAGACGCCGGGCCAGATCCTCTGGCGGCACGGCGCGCAGGATATGCAGCTCCGGCCCGAAAGCGCCCAGCAGATCCGCGTACATGAGCCCCACCTTGCGGCTTTTGGCCGGGCTGCCCAGGATCTCGGACAATATTTCCGGCAACGGCACCAGGGAGGTAAACCCCTTTTCTCCAGCGGAGACAGCCTCGGTCCGCCCGGAAAAATCCGCAATCCGCGCGGCTTCCGGACCCGCTTCCGGGCCGGCTCCGGGGCCGGGCAAGCCCGGCAAAACGGCTGGGGGCGGATAAACCGGACTGCTCCGATCCGCAAGCTCCATGACCCGGTTCAAAACGCCGATATTCAGGGGTTTTCCGCAAACCGGGCACAGTCCTCCGCATTCCCGGCTTTCCCTGGGAGACAGGCGCACGCCGCAGGCGCGATGCCCGTCCATGTGGTACTTGCCTTCCTCGGGAAAAAATTCCAGGGTGCCGCGAAACGCGGTTTCACCGGGTTTTTGCGGTTCTTTGAGGGCTTGCAGGATGCCGGGATAGGACATCTTTCCGGCAAAGACATTGGCCTCACGCCCCAGTTTTTCCCCGGAATGGGCGTCGGAATTGGAAACCAGCCGGTATGCGTCCAGGGCGCTCCACAGGCGGTTCATGGCCGGATCGGAGGAAAGCCCCGTCTCCAGGGCGAAAATCTCCGGGGAGAGGTCGGCGAAACAGTCTTCCAGGCGATCAAAACCGGATTTGGAGCCGAAGAGCGAAAACCAGGGCGTCCAGATGTGGGCGGGGATAAGAAAGGCCCCGGGATCGCTTTCCAGGACCATTTCCAGCAGATCGCGCGCGTCAAGACCGATGACGGGCCGCCCGTCCGCCTTCAGGTTGCCTATCTGCTCAAGACGCCGGCAAAAAGCGTCCGCCGCGTCCAGATCCGGCATGTAGACCAGCGCGTGGACCTTGCGCAGTTTGCCCGCGCGCCGGTAAATGAGGTTTATCTCCCCCTGCAGCATTATCCTGACCGCTTCAGCCTCCCGCCCTAAAGCCGGCCCGCACTGGGGCAGACCCGGCAGACCCCGGCGGACGGCCTCTTCGTCTTTCAGGCGGTAGAGACGGCTTTCTTCGTCAAAGCTCAGCTGCGCGCGCATTTCCTCCCGCCACTTGGGGTGGGTGAAATCGCCGCTGCCTATGACCTGAAGCCCTTTTATCCCGGCCCAGGCCGCAAGAAGGGTCAAATCGAGCTTTTTGCTCGTGGCCAAGGAAAACCGCGAGTGTATGTGCAGATCGGCGAGATATTCCTGCATGGGGGGACCGCTTTGCCGGTGCTCTGTATCGCCGTCCGAGGCCGGCGTGCCGTTCTGGATGCTTTTTTTAAGGAAGCACTGATCAAGCGTTTCCTTATAGCATGTTGCGCTTGAGATCGTCGCCTGACGGCGGGCGCAGTCCGCCTGCGCCAATCCCGCGGACGGTGTTGCGCTTCGCTTCACACCGTCAGAGCATTTTATCGGAAAGATGCTTTCAATGACAAAATGCTCTAAGTCTCACAGCGTACCGGCGGACAATATCAGAAAGAGCGTTTCCGGGCAACAAGGGCTTTCGCGGTCCGCTCAGCCGTTCTGCCGCTCGCGATCCCTGCGCGGCCGCTCCTGGCGTTCCCGTCGTTCCCGGCCCTGATCGCGTTGCCGGACCTGATGGTCGTCCCGTTCCCGGACGCGGACGCGCTGCGGCGGCGGGTGATCACGCCGCTGCTGCGGGCGATCGCGTTCCCGGACCTGGGGATCGCGCCGTTCCCGGACGCGATCGCGGTTATGGATGCCGCCTCCGTGCCTGCCCTGATCTTCGCGCCGCCACTGCTCGCGCCAGGCGTTCCGGCGCGTTTCCCGTTCAGCGGCCAGACGCGCCTGCTCGTCGCGTTCCCAAGTCAGGCGCTCACGTTCAAGGCGCAGTCTTTCATGTCGGCGACGGGCTTCGCTTTCCAGGCGCAGACGCCGCTCGCGCTCGTATTCATACTGCCTCTCGCGCGACAGGTAGGCGTCGTCCCGATAGGGATCATAGTCTTGATAACCGGCGTCTTCATCAAAGGGAGACATGTACAGACAGCCCCCCAGACAGAGCGCCGCAAGCGGAAGGATCGCCATTGCGCGATTCTGGCGGATTTTGTGTTCTTCGCCCATATTCCCTCTCTTCCCGGCAGGGGCCATGTTCGCCCGGCGCCGCCCGCGCCCGTCGGACCGGCGGCTTTGCCCCGGCCTGCCGGAGTATGCGGAATAGCGCCGCGCATCGCTTGACACTGCGCATTCGCTTCGTTTTAGAGCAATTTCACGTTGAAATTGCTCTGGCGGCCGCGCGAGCGGACGCCCGCCGCGAAGGCGCAAGCGCAATTTATTTGCGCGGTCAAGCGCCGGAGGGGCGCGGCCTGAAGATAAACCGTGTATAATCTCAAAGTTAAATGCTCTAAGCGATAAGACCGCGCGGCAAAAAATTCGATTTTTGCCGCGCCCACACCGCCTCCGGCGGCGGACCCGGCTTCGTCGGGGTCTGGCGCCATGGCATTTTGCGCATGACATGACACTAGCGCATATATCCGCAAAAAAACAAGAGGGGGCCGGATCCGCGATCCGCCACGCAAAAAAAGAAAAACCCCGTTGTGCTTGTAACGACAAGCAGATAGTATAAGTTTTGAGCACACCCACTATCACCAACAAGGTGGTGGTGGATTCCGGTGAAGGCATCGTCATTGCTCTTGCTCACTCCGCCGCGTATATATGTCGTATTTTGCATATCCGGGTTACCGGAAATGGTCACGGTGTTGCCAGTGGCGATTCCATTGCCGGTATTGCTGTTGCTCATCCCGCCAACTAGCCGTTTTTAATTATCGTGTTGTAATATAAGATTTATTTTTATCGCGGCCAGGAAATTTTTCTGATGAAACCGCGCAAAAAACCTATACTTGTGTTATATTGACCGCGCCCCCGGCAGCCGGTAACATGCTTAAAACAGGAGGATTCCGATGCAAATGGTGCTTCATATACCGGACAACCTTGCGGAGAGATTCAATCAGGTTGTTCCAAGTCCCCAACAGAACGAGTTTCTGGCCAAGGCTCTGGAAGATGCGCTTTCCCTGGCGGAAGACCCGATCTATCTTGCCGCGCTCGCAGTGGAGCAGGACGAGGCGCTCAATGCCGAAATGAAGGAATGGCATGATGCCTGTCTGGCCGATGGTATCCGCGAGCATGTGGATATGAATGGGGATATTGATGCAACACGGTGAAATCTGGTGGGTTAATTTCGACCCGTCGCAGGGCAGTGAAATACAAAAATGCCGACCCGCTGTAATCCTCACGATTAATTCCATCAACAAGGCAAGGAGAACTGTGGCTGTTGTTCCGCTTTCCACAGCGGCCACTCCCCGTCCCCCTGTCGTAATCCCCGCCCCTTCCGCCGGACAAAACTCTGCCGCTGTCTGCGACCAGCTTCGAGCGATTGACAAAAGCCGTGTCCTGAAACGAACCGGCCTGCTCTCCACAAGCGATTTGGCCGCGTTGTCCAGCGCGGTGAAAATCGTTCTCGGGCTGTAAAAAAGATTTATTTTTTGCGGCCAAGAAATTTTTCTGATGAAAGCGCGCAAAAAATTTCACGCGCTCACATTTTCCAGGCTTTGTACAGCGGGATCAATTTATCCCTTCGCGGCGCTTTGGTTTTGCGCAAAATTTTACTTATGTGATATTTTATGTCATGGGTGAAACATCCATGTCCAATGCAATTTCCTCAGTCTTCAACTTCTTGAGGATATACGACAGGGTTCCAATTTCTCTGCCGACCAACTTTTTTTTCGGCGGCAAACGCGTCCAGCTTTTCCCTGTCCACGTCCTCAAGCCGATGCTTCGCCACCGCATCACTCTTTCCTTTTCCGGGCAATGCCCGCGATACCGAGTCGCGGCCCGTCCGTTTCGCCAACGCCTCGACGCGGGACAGCGCTTGCGCATTTTCCCAGCCGAACAAGGATTTTGCGAGCAGCGGCCCGATCAGCTCGTAATGCTCCGCAAAAGGCAGATACAGCGCGTCCGGCAGGGTCATATCCAGAGCCTCGCGGAGCGCGGACGCGGCTTCAGCGGTTTTGCCGCGCATGGCCCAGGCGGCGGCTGAGTGAATATGGGCGTAAATCAGGGCCAGGGCCGCAAGCATGTCTTTGCGCCAGCTTTTTCCCCCTTCCGCGAAATCCTTCGCGGCCCGGACTCCGCGGTATGTTTTTACAGACGGATACGGCAGCCTATGAGATAGATTTTTTGAAGTACTGCGAGGATAAAAATATCCAGTTTGCTATCGGCTGCCCCATTTTTCAAAGTCTGCGCGAAACAATCAAAAATATTCCGGACAGCGCATGGCGGCGGCTGGATAACGTGCCCTGACGATGCGTTTTCAGGGCATCACTCCAGTCCGCATCGCTGTCGCGGCATTATTTTTGACCTCGCTGGAGGCTTCCTCCTCAATCCGCGCAAGGTGGTGGTGGATTCTGGGGATGGGAAAAGAACCCCGCGCGTCTTTCCCGCGCGCATAAAGCCTTTCCTATAGATCTGACCCAGCATCTTCCTCTCTGTCTCGCCCGCGCGCATAAAGCCTTTCCGGGTTCTGCCGATATGGGGGGAAGACAGGCGTGGGGGTTCGGCACCTATATTGCATAATAAAAGCGGAGCGGAATTTTGGATTCCCCGCGGCGTTATCCGGCAATTCCGGAAAGACCGGCCGCAAGGCGGACCTGTTTCGCCGTCAAGCGCCAATCTCATGCGCAAAATGCTGTAACCGACCGGGAAATTTTTTCCCGCACGGAGACATGACATGGTGCAATACGCATCCGGCTCTGTTCGTATCACCGGGCTGGGCAGCAATTACAATTTCGACGAGATGATCGACAAGCTCTACAAGGTGGAGAGCAGGCAGGCCACGCAGTTTTTGCGCTGGAAATCCGACTGGCAGACGCGTCTTGACGCTTTCCGGGAAGTGCGCTCAAGTCTCGTGACTATGCAGACGGCCTTGAAAAATTTGAACTCCATGAGCAAATTTCTGGTCAAGAGCACCGTCAGCACCAAAGAGAACGTCGCCACGGGCAGAGCCGACGCCGACGCCATGAACAGCAACTACAACGTGGTCGTGAACAGTCTGGCGGCGAACGGGGTCTGGACAAAAGAAACCGGCCTCGCCGCAAGCGGCGATATCATCAGCGACAGCGGCGGCAGTCTGACCTACAGCTATCAGGGTAAAGACCGCACGATAACCGTGCCGCAGGGCACGACGGTGGACGGTCTGCTGAAGCTCATCAACAACGATTCCAAAAACCCGGGCGTGCGCGCCCAGGTCCTGCAGAGCGCGGACGGAATTATTTTCCAGTTGCGCGGCATGGACACAGGCCGGGACAATATCCTGGTTCTGCGCTCGACGAGCGGCCTGACCGGGCTCGACGTCACCCTGCAGGACAGCAACTATACCGAAACGTATAATTCCGCCACTTTCACGACACAGTTCTCGGGAGCGGGCGAGGTAATCAACTCCACGGGCGAAGACAAAACCTTTGCCTATTCGATCGACGGAACCCGGCGCACCGTCACCCTGGCGGACGGGGCGACCATCGGAGACCTCGTGGGCCAGATAAACGCCCAGACCCCCGGAGTGGCGTCGCTTGACCTGGACAGCGGCACGGGTCTTTTCAATTTTACCCTGAAAAGGGACGACACGGTCTACAGCACCGATTTTTCCCTTGCCGGAACCCCCTCCGGCTCCGTTCCGAATGCCCTGCAGGATATCCTGGGAGTTCCCGACGGAGGAGGAGGCTGGCTCACCGCGCCCACAGCCTACGGCAGCCTGAATTCGCCCATCCTGCCCGCGGGTTCCCCGTCCGTTGCGTATTCTTTCACCATGTCCTCCTCGGACGGCTCACCCCCGGACGGGGAAACGCGAACGGTGACCGTAACCGACGGCATGACGCTTTCGCAACTCGCCGCCTCCCTGCAAAACCAGTTCGGAAGCGTCGCCGATGTCAAAATAGTCCAGGACGAAACCGATCCGGCCAAATACAACCTGAAAGTGGAGATGCAGGCAAAAACGCACCGGCTGACCGTCGGCAACGGCAGCCTTGCGGCTCTCTCCTATTCGCCGCCCACGGCGGCCTCCGGTTCCGGCTGGGACGTGCGCCAGGCGGAAAACGCCCAGATACGCATCAACGGCTATCCCAATGAGCCCGGAAAATGGCTTGAGGTGGCGAGCAACAACCTGGAGTCCGGAGAGGTCGTTCCCGGCATGAGCTTCACTCTGCTGGCCGTGGGCGAGACCAACATAGGGGTGAGCAACGACGTCGACGCCATGCGCGAGAGCATCTACGCATTCGTGGACGCGGTCAACACCTTCCGCGCCACGATCAACGCCTTCACCGCCATTGACGATGAGAAGGAAGTGCTGGATCCGGGCTATGCCGAGTCCCAGTTTGAAATGCAAAAGGGAGGAGTGCTCACGGGCAACTACGGCATCCAGATGGTGGCCTCCCGCCTGAAAGACAGAACGGCCGCGACCGGGGTGGGCTTCACGGCGCGCACTCAAGGCGCGGACGGAAGCCTGACCGGAGACGTGTTCTCCTCGCTCTCGCAAATCGGCATTTCCACCAACTCCAACCAGGGAGAGGCGGATTACGGACTTCTGACGATCAACTTCATGGGAGACAAGGGCTCCATGACCCTGGAAGAAGCCCTGGAGAAGGACCCGGAGGCCGTGGCCAGACTTTTCGCCGTACAGGCCGAAGGGAAAAGCAACTCCGACTATTTTCAGTTTGATTCCATGATCGCCGGCATCACCACGGCCGGCTCCTACGATATATCCTACAAAGTGGCCGCGGACGGCACCATATACGATGCATACATCGACGGATACGCCGCGAAGATTGATCCGGTGCATCATACCCTTACGGCCGATAAGGGCCCCGCCAAGGGCATGATCGTCACCGTCACCGAATTTTCCACTGCCGGCGAATACAGCGGCAACGTCAGCATTCAGCAGGGCAAAATTCCGGAACTCCTCTCCCTGCTGGAAGGCAGCGAGGGAATACTCGGAAGCAAAGGCACGCTCAAAAATCTGGAAAACAGCTACCAGGAAATCATAACCGGCATAGACGACAAGATCCAACGTGAAGACGAACGCCTGCAAAAATGGGAGAACAACATGGTCCTCAAATTCGCCCGTCTGGAGGCGACACTGGCCAAATACAACCAGATCCAGAGCGATCTGGAAAGCCAGATCGCCCAGCTCGGCACTTCGTCTTCCTAGTGCCATGTATCGCTTAAAACTACGCATCCGCTCCGTTTTAAGCGATAAGATCGCAAAGCAAAAAACGTGGTTTTGCTCCGGCGGCCTCGCCGCCGCGCCGGGCTTGTCGCCCGGCGGCCAGTACGCTGCTTGATCTGCATTTTTAAGTGTTACAGCGTAGTAGTGTCTGATTGCAAAAATAACAAACAGATTTTTATGGTTATTTTTGCAGGATCACCGTCGAAAAAGCGCTGTTTTCGACGGCCTGCGCCGCCTGCGGCGGCGTAAATGACGGCGCGGGACGCCCTTTCGGGCGGCTGAACATCAATCTTCGGAGACGTTATGCTGCAAGTGGCGAAATCTTACTTCCGCACCCAGGTCACCACGACCTCGCAGGGAGATCTCGTGATCATGCTCTACGACGCCGCCCTGAAATTCATCGGCCAGGCAAAAGAGCGCCTTGCCGAGGGCGACATGGCCAAAAAAGGTCTGGCCATCTCCAAGGCCATGGACATTCTGAACGAACTGACCGGATCGCTGAACATTGAGCAGGGCGGGAATCTGGCCCTGAATTTGAGCGGGCTCTATTGCTTCTGCACCAACCATCTCGCCAAGGCCAACCTGAGAAAGGACCCGGCGATGCTTGACGAGGTAAGCCGGATTCTTGTCTCTCTGCGCAACGCCTATGCCGAGATCGTCCAACTGCCCGAAGCCAGGGAAGCGGCGGCCAAAACCGCGGGTTCCCGCAGGGCCGACGCGGTTCTGCCTCCCCGCGCCGGGGCGGGGCAAAGCGCCACAGGAGCCGAATCCGCCGCCTGTGTGGGCGATATGCGCAGGCAGAAACTTTACGCCGACATGTGCAAAAGGTTTTCCGATGCCCCCTAGCCTTATAATGCCAAGTCGCATTCAACCGGGTTTGAATGCGGAGAGGCACGCCCGCTCCGGCGCTTTACGGCGGCAGCCAATGCCTCCCGTGCCTTCGCGGCGGGCGGAAGGCTTCGCCTTCAGCCGATGTAGGTTCGCTCCCTGTCGCCCGCAATCCGGTATAAACGGCGGCTTTCCATCCTGTCCGCCGCCATCGCCAAATGGACGCCGCTGAAATCCTCCTCGTCTCCCTGGCCCTGGCCATGGACGCCATGGCCGTTTCCCTGACCACCGGCGCGGCCATGGAACGGGCCGACCTTGCCTCCACCCTGCGCATGGCCGGAGCCTTCGGGGTCTTCCAGTTCCTTATGCCGCTCTGCGGATGGCTGCTGGGCATAAGCGCCTTGCACCTCATCGAGGACTACGACCATTGGCTGGCCTTCATTCTGCTGTTTTTCACCGGCGCTAACATGATTCGGGAGAGCTTCGCGGCGCGCGGCAAAGACGGAGCCGCCCCTCGCGCCGACCCCACAAAAGGGGGGCGGCTTCTGCTCCTGGCCCTGGCCACCAGCCTGGACGCATTGGCAGTGGGCCTTTCCCTCGCCCTGATAGGGGAAAACGTCCCCCGCGCCGCCTTGGTCATCGGCCTGGTCTGCTTCAGCCTGAGCGCCGCCGCCCTGTACCTGGGGCAGACACTGCGCCGGGCCGCGGGCCTTGAGCGCCTGGGCGGCTACGCCAACGCGGCCGGCGGTCTGGTCCTTATAGGCATAGGGCTGAACATCCTGCGCAGCCACGGAATATTCAATTAGAGCACTGTAACTTTGGGATTATACACGGTTTGTCTTCAGGCCGCGCCCGCTCCGGCGCTTAACCGCGCAAATAAATTGCGCCTTCACGGCGGGCGACCGCTCGCGCGGCCGCCGGGCAATTTCACTTTGATGCTCCAGAGCATTTTACTCTTGACGCCAATTTGCTCCCTATCGGTCACGACTCGGCATCAGGCCTTCAGGCGGGGCCGTAAAGCGCAAAGACCCGGATGGCGGATGACCGGCTTCCGGGGGACAATGCGCACAGGCGATGCAGGATTCTTCCCGGTTCTCCAGGTTGCGCATGATGCCGCAGGTTTCGCCGCTACCGCCGCACGCGCAGCTCTGTCTGAGCATTTCCAGGTGAAGCTTCAGGTGTTCGAGGGATTTAATCTGCCCGTCCACATTTTCAATGTGGGCGTCAATGAGCTTGCCGACCCAAGTGCAGTCGCTCCTCGGCTGATCCCGGAAGGCCAGCAGCTTGCGGATTTCGCCAAGCTGCATGCCGTGCCGGCGGCAGTGCATGATGAACTCCAGCCTCTCCAGGTCTCCCCTGCCGTAGGAACGGTAATTGCCTCCCGTTCTGTCCGGCTCCGCCAGCAGCCCCTCCTTTTCGTAATAGCGGATGGTCACCACCTTACAGCCGGTCCGCTTCGCCAGTTCGCCGATCTTCATTCTCTTTCCCCCCAAAGCTATGCAACCGGTACGCTGTAACGACTCTCGTTTTCAATTCACTATAGTAGCCACGGATAGCGGGCTTGTCAAAAAGGAGCGGAACAAGACGCCGGGCGGGACCGGAAAAATAAAAAATGTGTAAAATTTCTTGACTCTATAGCCGCTATAGACTCCATATTATACGCAAGGAACGGTAACTCGGCATTATTCCTTATTTTTTAAAAGTGCGTGGAGAAATATAATGATTGAAAACAATTCAGAGCGCTCATGCGCCTGCTGTGCGTGCCCGCCCG
>JAITRF010000118.1 GCA_031288535.1 Desulfovibrio sp.
GGGAGTTCCGTTCCGTCACGCATTACGGCGCGGAGCTTACCTTTGAACAGGTGGACAATATCACGGACGGCTGGAAAGCCGCCTGGGTCACAAAAGCCTTTCTGCCGGAAGGTACGGAATACCTCACGGACAAGGCCCTGGCCGAAAAGGCGGCGGCGATCCGTTCTCTGGACGTGCTGGACTGCCGGGAATCCGAAAGCCGATCCGCGCCTCCGGCTCCCTTCACCACGTCCTCCCTCCAGCAAGCTGCCTCCAACGCCCTGAAATTCAGCCCGAAACGGACAATGGAACTGGCGCAACGGCTTTATGAGGCCGGGGCGATAACGTATCACAGAACGGACAGCCCGAATCTCTCCCAAGAGGCCATAGAGGCGATCCGCGTCCTGGCGGAAGAAAAGGGCTGGCCGCTGCCGGACGCTCCGCGCACCTGGAAGGCCAAGGCCGGGGCGCAGGAAGCCCATGAGGCGATCCGTCCTGTCCATGCGGAGCGCGAAAGCGCCGGGGACAGCGACGATGAAAGGGCGCTGTACGCTCTGATCCGGCTTCGCGCCCTGGCTTCACAACTGGCGGATGCGGTGTATGCCGTGCACGTTCTGCGCCTGGGCGCTGATCTTGATGGGAAAGAGGTGGACTATATTTCAGATCGAGGGGCTACGCCCCCCGTATCCCCCCAAGCCCGCGCCGGGCAAAGCCCGTCTGCGGTCTTCGAGGCCAGGGGCCGGACGTTGACGGCTCCGGGCTGGAAAGTTCTGCTGCAAGTGGATGCAACGGATGGGGAAGGCGGAGCGGAACCGGAAAACCCGGTTCCGGCCATGAAGGCGGGCGGCAAAGTTTTGGCTCTGGCCGGGAATGTGCTGACGAAAAATACAAAGCCCGCGCCGCGCTATACCGACGCCGCCCTGGTGCGCGAACTGGAAAAGCGCGGCATAGGCCGTCCGTCCACCTATGCCTCCATTTTGGACACCATCCAGACGCGGGGCTATGTGGCCCTGGAAAAGCGTTTTCTGGTTCCCACGCCCTTGGGGGAAACGGTCATTGACGCTTTGGCCGGGCGCTTCAGTTTCGCGGAATATAGCTTCACCTGCGATATGGAGCAGGCACTTGACGATATTGCTTCCGGCAAGGCGGAATACCGGGCCGTGGTCGGCCTCGCCTATGAAAAACTGCACGGGGAGCTTGCGGCCTTTCTCAAGGCCACGGGCAAGACCTGTCCCAAGTGCGGCAAGCATATGGTACATCGGGTGAAGCCCGGCAAAGGCGGCTATGATTTTTGGGGCTGCTCCGGCTGGCCGGACTGCAAAGAAAAGCTCTGAGGCGATGCGTCTTTCTTTTATCACAAAGCAACTCGCGGCTTTTCTCCCCGCCTTTCTGCCCCTTTCCCCCGCAGGGACATTTTACCGGAGAGGCGGGGGCGTTTGCCTTTGAAAAAATTTCTTCATTAAATTCTTGCCTTTTGCTTTTCAATCGGGTAGTCAAAAAGCTCGTGTGACTTGTCGTGTGGGTTTTCCGGTATCGCTGATGCAAACCTTTCGTTTCAGGCGGCGGCATGGAAATACGGGTGCGAAAAGTTTTCCGTTTCCGGCAGGAAATTGAGAATCGGGCCGAATATCACCGTTTCGGCCTGATTTTTGCACACACACACACACTCTAGCACCATCCCGTAACGCGCTTTCCGCCAGGAACGGCGCGGTTTCGTCATTTTCTTTCCGGCCCTGTTTCCATTGGGAGACAGGGCCGTTTTGTCGTTCACGCCGTGAACCGAAAAAGCATATCCGTTTTTCCGGTCACGGCTTTTTTTTGTAACCGTCGCCCAATGTATCGGAGAAGCGATGAAAACTTCACATGAACACCCCGGAAAAGGCTTGTGGGAACATGCGGCGCGTTTTGCCGCCTATGTCCTGATTCTGACCCTGTGCCTGCCCGCGCCCGTCGCGCTCACGCCCGCGCGGGCCAGCGCCGCCGATGAAATCACGCAAGAAAACGCGCATATTCTGCGCCGTTTGAACAGCCCGGAGCGGCAGGCGGCCATTGAGGAAATGACGCGTATCGACGCGACGGCGCGCGAGGCACACGCGCAAAGCCAAGCTGCGGTTGCTCCCGCCGCTTCCGCTCCCCGCCGGGAGACGAGGCAATCCCCGGCTTCCGCTTCCGGGGGAAACGTAGCCCCCGCCGCTTCCACAGCCGCCTCCCGTCCCAAAACCGTGACCGAAGTGCTGTTCAACTACGCTACGGGTTTCGCGGGCGTTCCGGGCCTTGCCCCGCAGCGCGGCAGTGACGGGAGTTTTGACGAGGGCCTGGGCTTCCATCAGGACGGCACGGCGCGGAAAGCGGGCGGCGTGACCGGAGCAATCGGGCCTTCGGAGGGCGGGCGACGCGCCTCCGCCTACATGCGCTCCGCTCTGCCCGGTCTGCAGGGCGAATCCGGCCTGTATGGGGCCGGTCCCGGCTATGATCCGCTGATCGGAAGATATGATCCCACACATGGCGGACGCCGATCCGGCAACGGCCAAACCCGCGATTTCAGCAATTTCGATCCGCTACGCATGGCGCAGGACCGCGCTCTGTCCTGGGGCCTGGGCGCTCTCAATTCAGCGGGAGAGGCCGCGCTTTCCGGCCTTATGGACAACGGCCGCGCCCGCCTGAATTTCACCATAGATTGGGACGGGCATTTCCAGGGCGAGGGCGACGTGCTCCTTCCCTTCTATGACGGACAATATACGACCGTGTTCACGCAGCTTGGGGCGAGAAGCATGGCCGTCTCCGGGGGCGAAGCCGACGGACAAGACCGCTGGATCGGCAACTTCGGCCTGGGGCAGAGGTGGTTCCCCAATGCTACGGAGGAAGATTCAGGCAACTGGATGATCGGCTACAACGTCTTTTTCGACAACGACTTCACCCGTTCGCACCAGCGGGGCGGCGTGGGCATGGAGGCGCAGTACGACTGGCTGCGCCTCGCCTCCAACTACTATTTCCCTCTTTCCGGCTGGAAGGGTTCGTATGATTTCGACAGCCGCTTCATTGAGGAACGTCCGGCGCGGGGATGGGACGCCCGCCTGAAAGCCTTCCTGCCCTTTTACCGCAACGTGGCTCTGACCGGGGCCTATACGCAGTGGTACGGCGACCATGTGGGCATGTTCGGGCACCGGAACCTGGAAAAAGACCCCAAGGTCTGGTCCTACGGGCTGGAGTACACTCCGGTCCCGCTGGTATCGGGCTTCCTCACGCAGAGAAGCACGGAACGGGGCAGAACGGATACGGAGTTCGGACTGAACTTCACCTACCATTTCGGAATGCCCTTTGAGGATCAGGTCCAGCATTCCAAGGTGGCCGAGATGCGCACGGTATCCGGCTCCCGGCATGAATTCGTGGACCGGGAGAACCGGATCATTCTGGAATACCGGGCCAAAAATTCCTACCGCATAGAATATCTTGGACAGGTCGCGGCCAACACGTTCCGCTTTCGGGTGCTGAACGGCTTTGACGAGTACATGGCCGGGCAGACGGTGCATGTGACCGCTTCCGGGGCCTATCTTGCCGAAGCCTCGCCCGCGCCACCGGCCAGCCTGTTCGCCCGCGCCGTGAACTTTCTGGACGGTCTGATTTCGGTGACGGCGGCGTATGCGGCGGATCCGCGCAAAAGTTACCGAACAAACCAGCGAGGGGAATTCGACATTGTACTGGCGGGAGCTTCCGGGCCTGTGCCGGTGACAATCCGGGCCGGAGACAACGAGCAGACTTTTACGTTGAACGGCAGCGCTTCCAGCCTGATCAGCATCATCGCGTCCACTGACGGCGGCAATTTCACCAGCGGGAATCTGTATTCCACGGCTTCGCTGACGGCGAAGGTGACGGACGCTTCAGGCAATCCGGTGAACGGCGCGACTGTGACCTGGACTGTCCTTACGGCGCAGAACAATTCCCCGGCCATGATGAGCGGATGGGGAAACAAGAAGACGGGTCTGACCTGGGGGAACGTGCCGGAATCCGGCAACGGCGGTTATACCTATGTGTATCAGCGATTGCAGGAGGAGCGTATCGTCAGCGCGACCAATAATACCACCACAACCGCCCCCAACGGTGAAACGGTCATGCAGCTTACGGACATCGTGGGCGAACGGGTCATCACGGTACAGGCCAAGGTGAACATAGGCGGAACTGACTATACCGCGACACAGGCGGTATCCTTCGGCAACGGGCCGTTGTATGTCTTTCGCGCTCCCCTGGGCACGTCTTCTCCGTATCTGACTTGGGATGAAGCGTACCAAGCCTGCAACGGCAGCGTCTACCCCAATGGCTCGGATCATACTACCGGCTGGACGAGCGGAACGTATGTGGGCGGGGGCAAGATGCCCACCCGCGTGGAGTATCAGGCGGTGTCCCCGATTGATACCGCATGGGGACATACAAATCCCAACTCCAACGCTCAAGGCGCGGCCGTTGCCGCCGGGTGGCCCGACAACCGCTACTGGTCCGGCGAGGCCTTCGGCGCTGACATCGCGTTCCACGTGCTCGTGTTCGACGGGTACGACAACGGCGGCCTCGTCGGCCTCCACTTCCCGGTTGCCTGCCGCCGGTAGTTCCGCAGGGTATTTTATGAGCGAAGCGCTTTAGCCTTGAGCTTTTAACCCTTGCTTTGTGCATTTACCTGCGCCTGTCAAAAAGCGTCGCCGGCGTTTCCACCACTCCGGCGCTGGCCGGGATTCATCTGACGGGAAGCCCGGAAACAGGTGGAGCGGTACAAAGGGGCCAGGGCCGCAAGGCCGGAAGCCGGAGAACACGCGGCTGACCATGACGAAGGCTGCGGTTGTTCTTACAATGCGGCTCAATCAATCAACAATCGCCAGCTTTCATGCGCGGCGCGGCGTCCGCTGACGGCGGATCGCGCCGCGCTCTTTTTTGACGCCCGGCGCATGGGGGCGGTGCGGGCCTGTGTCCGCGCCGGAGCGGAAACACCGCCGCATGAGGAGATACGGCGCTTTCGGAAGGCATGGGACGCTCCGCGTGAATCCGCCCAAACTCCATAAGGAGTAAGGAAAATGGATACACAATACCATGAGCATATTCACGGCATTGATGAATTGGAACGCAAGGCCGATGAATTGATCAGCCTCATGCTCTCCCTGTGCGAAGAACGGATACGCGGGCTTCCCGCCATGCCGGACGCCCGCGCCACTTCGCTTATTCATACCGCCATGTCGGCGCGGTATGCCGTTCGGGCATTCCTCGCTCTGGCGCGTATCAACTGATTCCATAACCCTTTCACCGTGCCCACTGATCTGTGGGCACTTTCAGGTCGCATTTGTTCATTGTTAATGAACAAAATCTGCTCCGCAATCAGCTATATGTGCTGAATGGCGGAAAAACAAAAAATTTCTGATGCTTTCGGAACTGTCTTGCGGACATACCGGCTTGAAAAGGGTATGACGCAGGAACAGTTGAGCGAACAAGTGGAAGCGGTGCGCTCTCACATATGTATGCTGGAAAGCGGCAAAAACCAGCCAAGCCTGACTATGGTTTTTCGGCTGGCGGCGGCGCTCGGCGTAAAACCGGGCGAACTTATGGGCGCCGTGGCCGCAAGGCTGGAAAAATAACTCAGCGTTCCATATCCCGGCGCTGCTCTTTCTCCCGCTCCAATTCCCGCTCCGGTTCCCGAAACAGGCGGTTTCCCTCCAGGCGGATACCCTTGCCCCATTTCTTTCTGGCATAAGCCAGGGCGACATGCCGGGCCGCTTCATCCCTGGCGGAAAAGAAAAGCTCCTTCCCGGCATCCCGGATCACGCCGCCGCCCGGCAGAGTGAAGACCACCGTGCCCTTGCCGTCCACCGTATGCTGAAAACCGGAGAGAAACCCGGATTCCTCCGCCGCAAGGCGTTCCATCCGCAAAACGGCCAAGAGACGCTTTTTGGCCTTGCCGCTCACGTTCTCCAGTTCCAGAGCGGCGCGTTCTCTGGCCGCGTAGTCCGCTCTGACAGCGGGAAACTGTTCCCTGCCGTGCCGCGACCAGTCCTTTATCGGCGCGGCCTCCTTTTCCTCGCCAACGGCTTCCCTCCCGGAACGCAATATGGCGAGGGCTGTTTCGTTTCCCTGTCCCGCCTTGCCCCGCAAAAAGCCGTTCCAGTCGGTAAAAGGCACATCCCGGCGCACGGCCTCGCGCTCCGGCTGCACGGCAAGCCGGGCCTTTGCTATGGCCTCGGCCTCATGCCTACGGGCCAGGGCCAACAGATTGCGCCGATTTTTCTTGGCAATGCCCATGCCCTCAATCTCTTTACGCTTGGCCGCCCATTGTTTGCGGATGGCGGCAAGGGCCGCGTCTTCCCGCTCCTTGACGGCCTGGAGCCGGGTTTTGCGATCCTCAATCCCTTGCCGGTATTCGGCAAACAGCTTGCCGCGCTCCCCCCGTTCCATAGCCCGGTGGAGCGGAACAGCCTGATAGCGGCTTTGTTCCTGAATGGTGTCCACTTCCTGCGGCGGTATATACAGGTTAAAACGGGCCTCCAGTTTTTCCATGGATAAGGAACGGTCAACGGCGCTGGCTTTGACGGCATGTTTGCCGTGCTGATCTTTGATCACAAGCCCGTTGCCGTGGGGTTTGAGTTCCAGGCCATAATGCGCCAGGGCAGTGTGAAACGCCTGCCAGTCCTGGGCCGCATTCATGGCGGCAAGGATTTCTCCCGTGTGCCGCTTGGCGTAGCTTTCAAAGGATTCCTGGCCGCTGTGTGCTTCGGCCTGGGCGGCTCTGCCGCCAAGGGAAGGAAGCTCCGGCCCCGATTCCCGGCCCCTGTCCACGGCAAGGCCATATTCCCGCTCCAGTTCACGGCAAAGGCGATCCCGCTTGTGGTAATCCCGGAACGGCTCCCGCATGGTCAGCCGTTCCGGGTGGATCAGATTATAGGCGATATGCAAATGCAGATTGCCGGTGTTTTTATGCACGGCGCAATGGCGCTGATGCTCCGAAAGCCCCAAGACCCCGGCAAAGCGTTCTTCAATT
>JAITRF010000048.1 GCA_031288535.1 Desulfovibrio sp.
CCGAGGCCATGCTCATTGCCGGCTCCTTTTATGACCCGGTGGATGTGCAGCCGCGCGGCACTATAATCATAGACCCGGCCGAGGCCATGAATTGGTATGTCGCTGCCGGGGCGGCCGGGATTTCCGGGGCGCGGGAGCGCGTCGCAGCCCTCAGGAACTGGCTCGCGGCACAAAGTGCCTCCGGCAGTGCGGAGGCGGAACGGGTGCTGAAGAAGTTCCAGGCCAATCCAGGTTTGCCGTGAAGCGCGGCGGCAGGCAGGTTGAGCAGCAGTTGTCCGGAAGCTGCTCTCATAATGGTCAGCCCTAGTACTGGCACGTTTCGATGGCCGGACATTCATCAGACCCATCAGTGCCCGCTTCATGCACGAGAGGGAGGTTGAGCACTATGAAAACCGTTGATCTGAAACCCATGCCGTCATTGAGAAGCGATGCTGAAGCCGAGCATTTCGTCGAAACCGTCGACAAATATGATCTATCCCGGTTCAAGCCTGTGAAATTTGAATTTGAAGCCAAATCGGCGGCACTGAACATGCGCTTGCCGCAAACGCTCCCTGATGCGGTAAAAGTAAAAGCCGCATCGGAAGGAATTCCCTATACCAAATATATGCGGCTTGTTTTGGAGCAGGCGGTAAGCCGCTAATCAAGGCTACAGAAAAAGCAGAGCCATCCTTATGGGAAAGCTCTGCTCATTGGATAGTTGTGGTCAAGCCGGGCAAGTGACTCACGACCCATCCGCCCTCTTTACAGAAGCCAGGAAACCGGATGAATCTATTTTTTGTCAAAATCATCCGTCGACCGGGCGAACCTTTTATCCAACTGTTCTTTCATATCAAAATCATAATAAATTTCTGCAAGCCTATATGCTTCATGAATCTGTTCTTCTGAAGCGAAGCCATCTTGAAGAGCTTTAAGAAGAAAAGGCAGCATTTCTCCCTCAATATTGCATTTTTCAGCACATAATAACATGAAATCCAATATTTCTTGTGATGGTTGTTCCTTCCATGCCAAATAGCAGACTTCAAACGCCGTATCTGGAAAATCATCATTACATTGCTTCAAAAATCCGACAAAGAATATATCGCCAAGAGAATAGTATACCTTAGCAATAATAAATAAAATTTGTGCCGTAGATAGACAGTCTATAGGATTTCGCAGAAAATATTGTTGCAAGTTATTTTTTATATATGGTAAATCATGTATAGCTTTTTCAAGTATACACAACGACTTTATTTTATTTCCATTTTTAAGAAAAATCATACACAATTTAATCAAAGGATACGTTGCCAGGCCTTTATTTATTGAGAGCAAGTACATATCTACAGCCTTCTCTTCCCTGGAAAGGCGAATATATATATTTCCAAGCAAATATGCTGCATGAGCGGAAACAATATCCCTGTTACTCAATAGCTCATTCAAGATTCGAACGGCGTGCGTAAAATCGCCTCCAAACCGGAGACATGCGGTATATTTCGTGTTAGCCAAATAGAATTTCTTCTCATTCAGGCATTTGGATTTACAGGATGGCTGATTGTTTACTTCGTCTAATATTTTCTGTGCACGGTTTTTACTAGTATGGCGGGCTAAGCATTCTTGTTGTCCAGCCAAAGCTATGTGTTGGTATTTTTCATAATGATGTAAGATATCATCAAAAGTTGCAACAATACTATGCGGTTTATAGCAAATAAGATGAAGGCCATCTGTAAAAAATTCATCGAATCCGCCATCTGACTCCGTTAAAAGAAGCGACCCAGAGGCTAATCCCTGAAAAATACGTAATGTTAGTCCGGAAAAAAAATTTTCATTCAAGATAATTTTTGATTGTGCGAAGATATCTTGCATTTCATCAACAGAAACTCCATAAACATGATTGACAGAATAATATTTTGTTAGAAAATTAAGAAGATTTCTTCTTTTTTTTCTGTAATCACTAAGAGTACCTACAAATGAAATATCATATATCTTTTCTTTTTGCTCTCTGAAGTCATTTATTGAAGCACAAAGTGGTAGAAATTTTGCAGTAATGCCATAATTTTTAAGGCTTACGATCGATGATTTCTGGTCAACAAATACATAATCAAATAAATGAAGATAATTACTAAGATAATATTCATTTATTGGTGTATCGATACAATATGCTACTGTTTTATATTTGCATTCATAAAAATTGTCCGGAACAGGTACTTGCCCGAATAATTCAAGTAGAACCAAGTCGGGATCAGGACATACGGATTGAATTTGATCATTAATATCAGAATATTCTTGGGGCAGCATCGGCATTACTTCATGCCCAAGCTCCAGCAAACCTTCTTTGAGGAATTGTCCCTGAAAGACGATTTTCATCAGAAATTCCTTAATGGGCGGTGGTACGTCTTGCGGAAATAATGCGAATGAACTCTTCTCCGTCATGTGCCCGGTATGTATGGATTACGATAACCACATATACACTCAACACCTTCCCAAAAGCCTGCCAACGCTCTTCTCCATTCCCCTCAAATGGAAAAAGGGAACCTGATTTCTCATCAAGTTCCCTTGATATTCACATAATCCCTTGAAATCATCAACTGGTCGGGATGAGAGGATTTGAACCTCCGGCCCCCTGAACCCCATTCAGGTGCGCTAGCCAGACTGCGCTACATCCCGACTCTCAATAATTCCGCCTAGTTTTTCAATCGTTGGGGTTGATCCGTCCGGGTGAAGTGGAGCCTTTTCAGGGTCCGGTCTTGGTGCTGCCTGAGTGGGGAGAACTAGAACCCCATTCAGGTGCGCTGGCCAGACTGCGCTACGTCCCGACGATTTGCTGAAATCGGTGCCATGTATCGCTTAAAAGCGTATCCGCTTCTTTCAAGCGATAATATTTCACAGCAAAAACACGGCTTTTGTCGCCGCATCGCCCTGCATGGTCGGCGATAGACGCCATCTCAGACAGTTCAATTATGTGATGGCTTCTAATTCAGGCCGGGCTTCGTGTCAACCCGGAAGTTGCCTGTCTCGGCGTCTATGCCGAGACAGGCCAAAAGTATGTCCGCATCGGTTGATCATGCGATATCCTGTAGTCAATTTGTAGCTGGAAGGAAGGGTATGCGTACGGCCCTTGGCTTCTACCAATGGCTCAAAGGCAGGAAAGACGCCGCCACCAAGGCCGAAGCAGATTGATACCAACGTTTCCGGGCCTACCGATCTGGACGAGGCGGTTCGAATTATGGGAGTATATCCTTCCGGCATGGAAATTCTGGAAGCGGATCGTGCGTTGATAGTGGGCGTTATGCGCACCTTTACGGGCGAACATGAATAAAGCTCACCGGAGGGGTAACCCCCAAACAGACGTCCGGCCGGAACCCATGCCCGCTGTGAAAAAAGCGCTCCCCAGGAAATCGCTCATTCCTTTCCGGCGGGATCTTGTTTCGGGTACGTCGCGTTCGCTTGCCGAGCTTCCCCAATCCGCGTCTCTTTTTGCAGAGGCCGGCTTGGGCAAGCCTTTATAATACCGGTTGCGGGAACAGGATTTCTTGCAGACTCGCCTTCAGTTCGGCAAGACCCAAGCCTTTTTCCGCCGAAGTTACCAGAGGGGTGCCCCCGGCAAGAGGGAGCCAGGCGGAAAGACAGGCCGCAAGTTCTTTTTTGCTGCATTTGTCGGCTTTTGCCAGAACGGGCAATATGGGCAGGGCCAGAGAGGAAGCGAAAGCGAGCAGTGCCAGATCGGATTTTTGCGGCGGCAGACGCGCGTCCAGAAGCAGAACAAGCGTTTTTAAGCCTGGTGAGAAACGCAGATAATGCTCCATCAGTTCAGCCCAGTTCCTCCTCTCCATGTTTGCGCGTTCGGCATAGCCGTAGCCGGGAAGGTCCACTATGAAGGCATCGGATCCGCCTATGCGGTAAAAATTGAGGCTGCGGGTTTTACCGGGGGCGGAGCTTACTCTGGCAAGTTTTTTGGCGCCAGCCAAGGCGTTGAGCAAAGAGGATTTGCCCACGTTAGAGCGCCCGGCCAAGGCCGCTTGCGGCGCATGGGCATGGAGAAGCTGGACTTTGGAAAAAACCGTGGCGGCGAGGGTCAGCCGGAGAGGGGAAAAGAAAGCGTTGTCCATTGTTTCCTGTCTGCGCACAGAGGCCGTTACGCCTTGCCGCATGAAGACATACCGGATGAACTTTGCGGTAGGCGCGTTTTCTTCTTCTGGACAGCATCGCTGCCGCGCGTGTATTCATGGCTGAAGCATTTCACCGTGGAAATGACCTGATGACGCAAGGATGCCGCGTCGCCGCAAAAGCGCGGGCGGTCGACAGTCAGCCGCCATGCCGGGGGTTGCCCCGGAGTACGTCATGGTCACGGCAATTGGCGCCATGTATCGCTTAAAACTGTACATTCGCTTCGTTTTAAGCGATAAGATCGCACGGCAAAAACGCGGTCTTTGTCGCGCTCACTCCGCCTGCGGCGGCGCGCTGGGCTTCGCCCGGCGGTTAGAACAGTTTACGCTTGAGATTGCGCCGCTTAACGGCAAAGCAAGTTCGCCTTGCGACAATCTCGCGGCAAGGATTTGCAGGCAAACCCTTGCAGAGCGGTTTATAGATTTTCAATGTCAATCCGCTCTCGTGTCATAATACTCTGCGAACGGCATGACATTGGGCATAATAGATAATATTGAAACAATATTCAACTATTTTATACGGTTCCAACGCCAGCCGGATCCGGAACGAGACGCAAATGGCCAGTAGTTCAAAGTTTTCCATTATCTTCATGGTTATCGTCCTGTCGCTTTTTATTGTCTTTGCCTTCATGCTGCTGAAAGATCTCGACGGCCCGGAAATCAGCCTTTCCCATACCGAGGACACTATCAGCGCGGCGTTGCCGATAACGGTCACGGCCTCTGATGGATCCTCCATAAAATATATCGAGGTGGTAGCGCGTTTTCATGACAATGAAATCCCCGTGCTACGCAAAGAATTTTCGGACGATGACAAAACCAGGCGCCTCAATTTTACCCTGTCCGGCGCCGGTCTGAAGAACAATGAACTTTTTGAACTGGAAATAAGCGCAGTGGACAGGTCTTTCGGCAGATTCGGATTTGGGAACAAAAGCAAAATAGTGATCCCCCTGCGCCTGGATCTGGACAAACCGCGCATAACCGTAAAACCCGGCGTCATTCGCGTGCGCCGTGGCGGTTCGGCCTGCGCCGTCTATGCCGTGTCCAAAGACGTGAAACAGACGGGCGTAAAGCTCGGGGAACATTTTTTCCCCGCTTTCAGGCAGGAAAACGGCGACTATCTCTGCCTGTTCGCCTTTCCGTACTATATGGAACTGAAAGATTACAATCCGCAGCTGGTCGCCTGGGACAGGGCAGGCAATTATACCCTGCAGAACCTCGGCGTAAACGCCTTGCCCGCCCAGTTCAAAACCGACACCATCGTAATCCGGCAAAATTTTCTGGACGCCAAAGCGTTGGAATTTGAAAACCTGGTCCCCGGTCAGACGAGTGACCTGGAACGCTTTCTCGCGGTGAACGGGCGCATACGCAGGGCAAACGCCGCGCGCCTTGTGGAACTGGGCAAAAACACCGCTCCGGAGTTTCTCTGGCGGAACTCCTTCCTGCGCCTGCCCAGAGCGGCCATGCGGGCGAATTTCGCGGAGCGCCGCGCCTATCTCTGGGAAGATAAAAAAATTGACGAACAGACGCATCTGGGGCTTGATCTCGCCTCGGTGAAACAGGCCGATGTGCCGGCAGCGAATTTCGGCACCGTGATCTTTGCCGGCTATCTGGGCATATATGGCAATATGGTCGTCATAGACCACGGGACCAGTCTGCAGAGCCTGTATTCGCATCTGAGCGAGATAAGTGTGGAAACAGGGACTCCGGTGAAAAAAGGCGATATCATCGGCAAGACGGGAAGCACTGGAATGGCCGGCGGGGATCACCTGCATTTCGGCATACTCATAGCCGGATTGGAGGTCAACCCGCAGGAATGGCTGGACGATCACTGGATAAAGGACAATATCGTGGAGCGCATCAAGGAGGCCGGAGGGAAAATGCCCAGCTTCGAGGCAAGCACGGAGCGGGTCCCTCCCCGGCGACCCGCGCTTGTGAAGCCCAAAACCAAAACAAAGCCGCCGGCGCGTAGCAAGGGCGGCAAAAAAAGATAACTGCCGCAGATTATGGCGCTTATGCTTGAGATGCCTGCTTGACCGCTGGCAAAGCCATCTCAGATATCCCTGGAAAAGCCGCCCCGCATAAATTCATCCGCGCCATCAGGCCTCAGGGTAAATTTGCGCCGGTTGAGCGAGGTCTTTGGCGTGCATAACGAGGCCGGGAGGGGTGAGGCGGGCGTTTTTTTCAATCAGGCCGATGGAGTTGTAAAGCTGGAGCCCCAGCGGACTTCGACGGGAGAGTTCGCGCTCGAGCCAGGTTATGCCCTTGATGACCGTCGAATGCCTCCGGTTGAATTGTCTGCCGATAGCCTCCAAAGACAGGTCCGTATATTTTCTGGCGAGATAAAAAGCCGTATTGCGCGCGGAAACGTATTCCTGCCTGCGGCTGCCGGATGACAGCTGTTCCTTTGTAAGCCCGTACAGTTTGCAGATGACGGCGATGATGCCTTCTATGTCCCTGGGAGCGCGATATTCGGAATACTGCCCTATGGCCTCCAGAGCCAGTTCCGGCGTCAGCATCGAGTTCAGGAGCCGCGCCTTGTGGATAAGCGTGTGCAGACAGCTTTCAATTTTGCGCACGTCGTCAAAAGCGGGACCGGCCAGAATGTCCTCGACTTCTTCCGGAAGACGAACCTGATGCAAGGATGCCTTGCGCCGCAATATCCCCCTCCTGGTGTCCTCATCCGGGTGTTCGATAAAAGATAACAGCCCGGCCGACATGCGTGAAAAAAGCTGCTCGTCCATGTTTTTCAGATCCTGAGGGGCAAACGAACTGGAGAATACCATTTTTCCGCCGTTGGCGGAGAGGCTTTGCAAAATATAGAGCAATTCGTTCTGGGTTTTAACCTTGTTCTGCAGGAAATGCACGTCGTCAAGCAACAGCAGGTCCAGTTCCCGGTATCGGGCCTTGAATGCGAGCATGTCGTTGCCCGAGCCTTTCAGAGCGTAAACAAAATGCGAGGCGAATTCTTCGGCTGTCAGGTATTCCACCTTGGGGCGCCGGCGGTTGCACGTCTCGCACAGCAAGTTGCCCACGGCCTGCATGAGATGCGTTTTCCCGAGGCCGGGCGGGGAGCTTAAAAAGAGAACGGCAGCGCTTTTCCCCGTACCGCACATGCTCAGGGAAGCTGCATGCGCCAGCCGGTTGCAGGAGCCTACCACGAAATCGTCAAAGGAAAAACGCCAATGCTGCCCTTTCTGCCGGTCTTCGCGTTTCGGCCGCGGATCATAGGGAAGATGAACCTGTCTGACTGCTGGCAGATGGCTGGGAACCGCTGAAAAGCCTACGTCGGGTTCCGAATTTTCCGGCTGCCGGATCTTTTCGCCGTCCAAGGCCGCAACCGGCGCAGTTTCGCCGATCGATCGCGATTTCTCCAGCTCTTCTTGGTCGTTGGCCGGCAAAGGCAGACCGGGCCGGCATTCAACCCGTACCGGGCAGTCAAAGCCGAAAACTTCCGCCGCCGCGCTTTTCAAGGTGGGGATAAACCAGGTGCGGACATGGGCGCAGACAAATTCCGTTTTGGCCGACAACACAAGACCGCCCTCATCAAGAGCAGGGACCAGCGGCTGCACCCAGACCTTGAGTTGTGCCTGAGAGATGCTTTTATCAAGAATTTTGAGGATTTTTGCCCATTTTTTTTGCATGACCCGTATATACGGCAGGGGCAGGGTGGCGAACAAGAGGGAAATTTTCCCTTGCCGTCCTTGCTTAAAAAAAGGCTTCCACATTACTTTTTGAATATATCGCATTGATATAAATAAATAATTTTTTGAAGCGCGGCCTGTTTCCAAAAGCGTAAAACCCTATTCTTCCAGACGATACGGCAAAGAGTCTCAGGGCAAACCACACTGAACATGAAAAAAATTAACAGGACAGAATAAAATTTTCGTTGATTTTTGCAAAATTTCTCAAAATATCATCTGAATCGCCTTATCTCACGGCGAAAGAAATTTTAAAATTTAAATGAATATATCCCGGACTGTTAGTATATTTATATGATATATTTGACTTTTTTGATAAATTTTACGGTTTCTGGAGGATGTGTTGTACCTATGTGAAATATTGTCCACTTTGGTCGCAGCCGAGCAACTTCATGTGTTTATAGGCTTTAAGCGTAGCCACGCGACCCCGGCGGGTGAGTTTCAAAAAACCGCTCTGGACAAGGTACGGTTCGTAAATGTCCTCGATGGTGCGCACATCTTCGCTGCAGGCCACGGCCAGCGTTTTCAGTCCGACCGGCCCGCCTCCGTAATTTTCTATCAGAACCGACAGCAACTTTCTGTCCATCTGATCCAGGCCGTTTTCGTCGACATTCATTCGCTCCAGGGCGTTTGCCGCCTCTTCTTTTCCGATCAATTCCGACCCGTTCACGGTGGAAAAATCGCGAACCCTCCGCAAATAGCGGTTGGCGATGCGCGGGGTGCCGCGGGAGCGTCTGCCTATTTCGAATGCCCCGGCATCCGTTATGGACACGCCGAGAATGCGGGCGGTGCGTTTTACGATACGCGCCAACTCTTCCGGGGAATAGAAGTCAAGGTGAAGAATAACGCCGAATCTGTCGCGTAGCGGCGAGGATAGAAGCCCGATGCGCGTCGTCGCCCCGACAAGAGTAAAGGGCTCGACCGGTATTTTGACCGTCCGCGCCCCCGGTCCCTGGCCTATGACCAGGTCCAGCCTGAAATCCTCAAGCGCCGGGTACATGACTTCCTCCACGACGACAGGCATCCGGTGGATCTCGTCAATGAAAAGAATATCGTTGCGGGAAAGGCTGGTCAGTATGGCTGCGAGGTCTCCGCTGCGCTCAAGCACCGGCCCGGAGCTGGAAACCATGTTCACCCCCAGTTCTCCGGCCATGATCTGCGCCAGGGTGGTTTTCCCGAGGCCCGGGTTGCCGTAGAAAAGCACATGATCCAAGGCCTGTCCGCGTTCTTTCGCCGCCTGGAGGTAAACTTTCAGGTTGTCGCGCAGGGTCTGGTGGCCGATGAATTCGCCCAGTGTTCCTGGCCTGAGTTGTTCGTCCGGAAGCGCATCTTGGTTCATGCTCTGCTCCGCGCCAGGGTTTTCAAGGCGGCTTTAAGAACCTCGCCCACGTCCAGGCCCTTTTCATTTTCCAGCACGGCCTTTACGGCAGCCAAGGCCTCATCTTCCGCATAGCCCAGGTTGACAAGGCCTGCCGTCGCATCCTGGAGCACGCCTCCGGAGCGTGAAGCGTCCCGCGTCTGGCCGGACGAGACCTCACCTTTCAGCTTGTACTTGAGTTCCAGAAAAATTTGCTGGCCGGTTTTTTTACCTATGCCGGACACCCTGGTGAGGGATATGTGGTCGTCTTCGGCCACAAGGCGGCGCAGGTCATCCGGCGAAAACGCCGAAAGAATGGACAGGGCGGTGCGCGGCCCCACTCTGGATATGGAAATGAGCGCCAGAAAAGTTTCACGCTCGTCCCAGGTCTCGAAGCCGAACAATTCGAGCGCGTCTTCGCGGACTACCGTGACCGTGAAGAAATGCACATTTTCGCCTTTTCCCGGCAGACGCGCGAGATGCGACGAACTTATGCCGACTTCATATCCCGTGCCTCCGGAGGTTATGACAAGACAGGAATTTTCCGTTATTTCACCCAACCGTCCTTCAATACTGGCGATCATCCTGGTTCTGCCCCGGTTTTAAGTGTGGAAGGTTCAACTTTCGCATTGACCCGATACCTGGAGTATTTTGTCATTGAAAGTATCTTTTCGACAAAATGCTCTGACGGTGTGAAGCGAAGCATAACGTCGTTCGCAAGATTGGCGTGGGTGAACTGCGCCCGTCGTTAAGCGGCAATCTCAAGCGCAAAATGCTATAACAGATTTTGCATATTGAATCCAGATAGTGCCGATCCTTCGTGCCGGTCAGTCGACAGAGCCTTCCAGGGCTGACACACCTAAAATTTTTATATTGTTAATTCAAGATATTATAATATATCTTTGAGATTCGCGGCTGCGGCAAAGCCGCCTTGCTCCTTACGAAGCCTGCGGCTTCGGACGATGCTTGCGCATCGCCGCAGGGCTGACGCAATAAGATGCGTCAACCCTGCAGAGCCTTCGCGTCGATCTTGGCAGAAGCGGCATCCTGATGTATATTCCGGCGAATCAGCGGATAGAGCGTATTAACTTCAAGAGTTAACACGCTCTGCATGGATTTGCCGCGCAAATTCTTGGCGCGAGATGCTTGCAGGCGGGCTTTTCCCGCCGTAGTCCCGGTTCTCATGCCACAAAGGAAAGAATGATGAAAACAGCGGTGCTTTTTCCAGGCCAGGGGGCGCAGGAAGTGGGCATGGGCCGCCTTTGCGCGGAAAATGACGGCGAGATCATGGAGCTTTGGAAAAAGGCGGAGCGCATAAGCGGTCTGCCTCTGCGCGAAATTTATTGGGACGGGGACGGAGCCGAAACCGCCAAAACCATAAATGTCCAGCCGGCCCTTACGGTTTTCAATCTCGCCCTGTGGATGAAAGCGTCAGGACGGTTCCGTCCGGAAGCGGCCGCCGGTCACAGTCTGGGCGAATACAGCGCCATGGCAGCGGCGGGCGTTTTGTCCTTTGAAGCCGTCCTCAAGCTTGTTTCATTGCGCGGCCGCCTTATGCACGAGGCCGATCCCGAGGGCAAGGGGACTATGGCCGCCATCCTGAAGCTTGATCTCAGTCAGGCCGAACGTTGCGTGGCTGAAGCGGCGCAAGCGTCCGGGGAGACCCTGGTCATTGCCAACTACAATACCCCAACCCAGTTTGTGGCAAGCGGCACACGCGCCGCTATAGGCATCCTGCAGGAAAAGGTCAGGCAACACAAAGGCCGGACCCTGCCCTTGTCCGTTTCCGGGGCCTTTCACAGCGCTCTCATGCGCGAAGCGGCGCTGGAATTTGCCAAGGCCCTGGACGGTCTGCCGAAAACCAGCTGGGGCGCGGCCCGTTTTCCCGTGTACTGCAACGCCGATCCCCGTCCGGCAACCGATCCCGACAGGATCAGGGAGTTGCTGAAAAAGCAGATACTCTCTCCGGTATATTGGATTGATATCATCAAACACCAATGGGAGGACGGCTTCACGACCTTTGTCGAACTGAGCCCGAAAGAGATTCTGGGGAAAATGGTCGGAGCCGTTCTGGCAGAAGTCGCGCCCGCCCCGGAGGCGGTCGGCGTCTCGCCCTGGAAGAACATATTCATAAGCAGCATCTCGCAGTTGCAGGGACTTTCGCTTTAGAGCGGCCTACGCTCGAAAATTGCCGCTTGACGGCGAAGCAGGTTCGCCTCGTGGCAATCTCGCGGCAAGGATTTGCCGGCAAGCCCTTTGAGGGAGAAGAAATGGCTTTGAGCATAGGTATAGTCGGATTGCCGAACGTCGGGAAGTCTACTCTTTTCAATGCGCTGACCAAAGCGCAAAATGCCGGGACAGCCAACTATCCGTTCTGCACGATAGAGCCGAACAAGGCGACTGTCGCGGTTCCGGACAAGCGTCTGGCCGCTTTGGCCGCCATAGCGAAGCCTGCAAAGGTCACCCCGGCGGTTGTGGATTTTATAGATATAGCCGGGTTGGTGCGCGGAGCCAGCAAAGGCGAAGGGCTCGGCAACCAGTTTCTGGGAAACATCCGCGAGTGTGCGGCTATTCTGGAGGTCGTGCGCTGCTTTGACGACGAAAACATAACCCATGTGCACGGCGGTTGCGATCCTGTGCGCGATGCGGAGATCATAGAGACCGAGCTTATCCTCGCGGACCTGCAGACAGTGGAAAAACGCCTGGAAAAAACCCGAAAAGCGACCAAAGGCGACAGGACGCTCACTGCCTTGATCCTTGAACTTGAGAATTTGCAAAACCACCTGGACAAGGGGTTGCCGGCCGGCGCCTTTGAAGCGCCGGAGAGTGATTTCCTGCGTGAGGCCCTGCGGGAAATGGCCTTGCTCAGCGCCAAGAAAACAATATATTGTGCGAACATAGACGAAAATTCCCTGGCCTGCCCGGAAAAAACCGCCCATGTCGCGGCCTTGGCCGGACACGCGGCCCGGCGTGGACGGGAAATGCTGATGGTTTGCGCAAAAATTGAAGAAGAGCTGCAAGGGCTTTCCGAAGAAGAACAGGCTGAGATGTTGCGTTCTTATGGGATTGCCGAAAGCGGCCTGGAACGGATTATCCGTGGCAGTTACAAGATTCTGGATCTGTTGAGTTTTTTTACAGCCGGACCGAAAGAGGTCAGGGCCTGGACAATACCCGCCGGCAGCCGCGCGCCGCAGGCGGCCGGGACCATACACAGCGATTTTGAACGCGGCTTTATCCGGGCGGAAGTCATCGCTTTCGCGGACTATACCCGCCTGGGTTCCGAGGCGGCCGCGCGGGCGAGCGGGCTTTTGCGCGTCGAGGGCAAGGATTATGTGCTCAAAGACGGGGATGTAGTACATTTTCTGTTCAATGTCTGAGGTTTTTGTGTTTGACGAGACTTATTACCAAGGTTTGGGACTGGGCGGAGCATACCGTAAAATCATGTGCGCCGAGCGCCTCTCCGAGGCCGACGGCGAGGCCCTGTTTGCCTGCCCGGACGTTACGGCTCTTGGGGCGCTTGCGCATCACGTCCGCACCAGAATGCACGGGAACAACGCCTACTATGTACGCAACCGGCACATAAACTACAGCAACATCTGCGTAAACCGCTGCCGTTTCTGCGCCTTCAGGCGGGAGGCGGACGGGGATGGCGCCTTTATGCTGAGCGCGGAGGAAATACTTGCGCGCGTATGCGATGATCAGGGCGTTCCCTTTGCCGAAATACACGTGGTGGGAGGATGCCATCCCGAACTGCGCCTGGCCTGGTTTGAGGAATTGTTCGCGGAAATCAGGAAAGCGCGTCCGCATGCGGAGCTCAAGGCATTTACCGTGACCGAGATTCACAATCTGGCCTGCATTGAACATTGCTCGACCCGCGAGGTTTTGCTGCGCCTCAGGCAATGCGGCGTAGACATGCTCACGGGCGGCGGAGCGGAGATTTTCGCTTCGGAGATCCGCAAATGCATCTGTCCGGAGAAGATAAGCGGAGACGAATACCTGCGCATTTCCGGCGAGGCGCATTCTCTGGGCATCGCCTCCAACTGCACCATGATGTTCGGGCATGTGGAAAACTTCGCGGACCGCGTGCGCCATCTTTGCGCTTTGCGGGAACAGCAGGACAAAAGCGGCGGTTTTGTCTGTTTTATCCCTCTGCCGTACCAACCTCTGCACAACCCTCTGGCGGCCGAACTGCCAGGTCTTGCAGGGGGCGTGGGGGCGGGGCTGGACCGTCTGCGCACCATTGCCGTATCCCGGTTGATGCTGGACAACATAGCGCACCTCAAGGCATACTGGATCATGCTGGGAATAAAGTGCGCCCAGGCGGCACTGAGTTTCGGGGCGGACGATCTCGACGGAACGATTATGGAAGAGCACATAGGAAATATGGCCGGGGCCGGGGCGGGACAGGCGTTGTCGCGCGCCGAGCTGGAAGACATGATCCGGCGTTCCGGGTTTACGCCTGTGGGCCGTACCGCCCGCTTCGCGACCCTGCGGGCGGATTGAGGGCCAAGACGGTCCGGGTGTATGAAGCCGTCCGATTTTTCTCCATCCAGCCGCGACGCCTTTCACGGACAAAGTGCCGGGGCGCGGGCAATCCTGGGGCGTCTTGCCGGGGTATACGGGCTGTACGGTTTCCTCCGGGCAGGAAAAGCGGGCCGGACGGAAGGCGGGGCCGCGTCCACGGTTCGCCTTGCAAAAGAAGAAGCCCGGATACTCTATCGGGAAACCGACCTTTATACTTTGGGCGCTCTCGCCCACGCCCTCCGCCGCGTCCTGCACCCTGGCGACATCGTTACCTATATCGCCGACCGGAATATCAATTATTCCAACGTGTGTTCCTGCGCCTGCCGGTTCTGCGCCTTTTTCCGGCCTCCCGGACACCCTGAAGCCTATGTGTTGAGCCGGGGGGAGCTTGCGCAAAAAATCAGAGAAACCATTGCCCTTGGCGGAACGCAGATACTCATGCAGGGCGGACACAACCCGGACCTCCCCCTTGGCTATTATGAAGAGCTGATTGCCTGGATCCGCGCGGAATTTCCCTCCATCCACATCCATTCCTTTTCTCCGCCGGAAATAGTGTTCTTTGCCGAAAAAGAAGGTTTGGAGATCGGGGATGTCATCGCCCGCCTGGTAAAAGCCGGATTGCACTCCATTCCGGGCGGAGGGGCGGAGATACTCTCGGATCGGGTGCGCTCTCTGGTCTCGCCGCGCAAGTGCAGCGCCGGGCAATGGCTTGAAACCATGGAGATCGCGCACCGCCTGGGACTTAAGACTACCGCCACCATGATGTTCGGACATCTGGAAACGGATGAGGAAAGACTTGAGCACCTGTTCGTCTTGCGCGAGCTTCAGGACAAAACCGGCGGGTTCACCGCCTTCATCCCCTGGACCTTCCAGCCTGGTTCAACGCGTGTAAAACGCGGACCGGAAAGCGTTCAGAGCTATCTGCGCCTTCTCGCCCTGTCCCGCCTTGTTCTTGACAACTTTCCCTCCCTGCAGGTTTCCTGGGTGACCATGGGGCCGCATGTCGCGCAGTTGGCCTTGTTTTTCGGCGCCAATGATTTCGGTTCACTGATGATCGAGGAGAACGTGGTGGCCGCCGCCGGGGTGTCTTTCCGTCTCAGCCGGGAGCAGATCCGCGCAATAATCGGGAAAGCCGGATTCAGGCCCAGGCAGCGGCGCATGGATTACAGTCTGATGCCTGAAGAGGAAAACGCTCCATGACCGGGGCGGCCGGGAGACGGCGGAAACGCTTGGGGCGCATCGGTTTTCTTAACGTGCTGCCGGTCTGCTACGCTATGGAAAACGGCGTCATCCGCCATGACTATGAAATCGTGAGCGCAACGCCAGCCGAGCTCAACCGGAGCATCGCCGGGGCACAACTCGACGCGTCCGCCGTCTCTTGCGTGGAATACGCCAGACGGGCGGAAAATTATTTGGTTCTGCCGGATTTGTCCATTTCCAGCCACGGCCCGGTGCGTAGCGTGGTTTGTCTTTCCCGGCGGCCCTTTGCGAATATGGCGGAGAAAGCCGTTGTGATCAGCGCCCAGAGCCATACCTCAGTTTTGCTTTTGCGCCTGTTGCTCGCCGAACTTTATGGGGTAAAAGAAATCACGGCCCTAACCGGGCATCCGGGGTCGGAGATCGCGGCAGGAAATCTTCCGGAGGCATTTCTGGCCATCGGCGACGAAGCCCTGCGTTACGGCCGCCACCCCGCATATCCCTACCGCATGGACCTCGGCGCGGCCTGGAAGGAACTCACCGGCCTGCCTTTTGTCTACGCCCTGTGGGTTGTACGCCGGCAAGCCTTTGACCCTGTGGAGGCGGACGAAACCTTTGGTTCGGACAGATCGGCCCCGATCCCGGGCAGGGAGAGGGCAATGCCTCTTGCTCCCGAAGAGGAGGGCGAAGACGACCCGGGAGCTTTGCTGCGCGCTTCAAGAGATTGGGGCATGGCCCACATGGATGAAGTCCTGGCCGCGGCGGCGGCGGCATACCCGTTTATGGACATGGCAGGCCTGAAAGATTATTTCTCCTGCCTCAAGTATTCATTGGGCGATTTCGAGCAGGCCGGCCTGAAGTTGTTTTGGCAAAAACTCGCAGCGGCCGGAGAATTGCCGGAACCGCCCGAACTTGTATTTTTGCGGCGGCGATAGAGCGTTTTACGCTTGATATTGTAGCTTGACGGCGAAGCAAGTTCGTTTCGCGGCAACCTCAAGCGTAAAATGCGTTGGGAGCTTTGATTACCTTGATATTTATGCTGTAAGATCCCAACAATTCCATTCTTGATAGAGAGCTATTTGTAAATGTTGTTTATGAACAATGCCTGGTTGCCTGAAATCCGGATCCGGTGAAAATGATTTCCGGCCCGAAGCGCGGTACAGCCGCAATATCGCTGTTTCGCCCTAAACATTTCCGGGTCGGGGCCGATAGATTACAAGAGGAAATATGTCCCGCAAAACAGATGCTATGAAAGATTACGCGCCGCCTTATCAAATTCTTGTGCTTAACGGGCCGAACCTGGCTTTCATAGGCAGTCGGCGGCCGGAGATATACGGCGGCCGCCCCCTGTCCGACATCCCGGAAATGGTCTCCGCTCTGCTCAAAGAGGAGATGTCGAAGATCAATCTGATTTTTTTTCAGAGCAACAGTGAAAGCGGGCTAATCGAGTGTTTGGAAAAGGCGCGGGAGGAAGGGGTGCACGGCATAGTCCTCAACGCGGGAGCCTATACGCATACCAGTCTGGCTTTGGCCGACTGCGTCGAATGGATCGGTATTCCGGTTGTAGAGGTGCATATCAGCAATGTTTTCGCCCGCGCCGAAAAAATCCGCCGCCGCAGTTTCCTTGCCCCGCATGCCATCGGAATAATTTCCGGGTTCGGCCTGCAAAGCTATGCTCTGGGCGTTTTGGCGCTTTATGCGCATCTGTCGGGTGTTGCGGAATAAATTGCCTTTGGAGGAAATATGTATTCGACTACTGATTTCAGAAAGGGACTTAAAATAGAAATAGACGGTATCCCCTATGAAATAATAGAATTTCAGCATTTCAAGCCCGGCAAGGGCGGGGCCATGGTGCGCACCAAACTGCGCAATTTCCTCAACGGACGAGTGCAGGACATCACCTTTCGCTCTGGCGAGAAAGTTGAGAAACCGGACCTGGAAGCGCGAGAGATGCAGTTTTTGTATCGCGAGAGCGGTGAGTTGATATTTATGGACCTCACCAGTTATGAGCAGATGCACATAAAAGGAGATGCGTCCGCGGGTAAAGCCGGTTACCTTAAAGAAAGCCAGGTTGTGCAGGTTTTGCTTTACAACGGAGAGCCTCTTGATATTGAATTGCCGGCCGCGCTGGTCCTGGAGGTGACGGAGACGGAACCGGGGGTCAAGGGGGATACGGTGTCCAATGTCACCAAACCCGCGACTCTGGAAACCGGTTTGGTGATCCAGGTGCCTATTTTCGTAAACACGGGCGACAGGTTGAAGGTCGACACCCGTTCCGGCGCTTATCTGGGGCGTGAATGATGGCGGTAAGCATGACTGAACAGGGGCGGAGAAGGGTTTCGCCGAGTGACGGGGGCAGGCTCGGACGCGACGTCACCGGTCTCTTGTCCATTTTTTTCTGCGTCCTTGTCATTTTGAGTCTGGCCACATTCGACAGCCGTGACCCCTGGCTTAACCACGTGGTGAGCGGAGCTGCCGCCGTGCGTAATAAAACGGGACTGTTCGGGGCTTATATCGCCGGTTTCATGTACGACATTTTCGGGGCTGCTTCCTGGACCCTGCCGGCTTTTCTGAGCCTCGCCGGCGCGAGGCGCATCTTGAGCGCGCAGCCCTGGCCCTGGTGGCGCTGGACCGGCTTCATATTTCTGGCTTTTTGCATCAGCATCGCCGGAGCGGCCGGGGATATGGGGGACGTGAAAATTTTCAACCGTGGAGTTGCGCCCGCAGGTTCAGGCAATATTTCAGCCCACGGAGGGGGAATCCTCGGACAAATCGTTTACGTCTGGATGCTGGGCTGGCTGAGTCCGGCAGGGGCATTTCTCGTGTGGCTGTTCAGCCTGCTTTTGGCCGCGCAGATGCTTTCCGGCCTGTCGTTGCCCTTTATACTCAACGTCGGATTTGTTTCAGCACGTGCCCTGTTTGTGAGACTGGCGGAAGAATTTTCGGCGCGGCGCGAGGAAAGAAGGCGGGAAACTCCGCCTGCGCCCGAGGCGCGGAAAAATTCCGGCAGAGACGCTGTTTTTCCAGGTCGGAGAGAGGACAGGTTGGACCGGACGGACAGTGTTGACAGTTCTGGCAGGGCGGACGGAAAACAGGAAAAAGAGACTCCGGCGCGCAAAGAAAAAAGCAGTACGCCGCCTGAAGATCTGGATGAGGACATGCCTCCCTGGGTGTCTGATTTTGAAAGCGGCCGCCTGGGTCTTCCTCCGTCTGTCGATGAGCCGGTGAAAGCGCCGCCTGTCTCCCTGCCTTGGCCCAAGCCGGAAAATGAAGGGAAAGACATGCTGCAGGAGCTTTGGGCCGAGGAACAGGCGCGGCTGGACGGCGGCGGGGGGGACGTCGACGCGAACGGAGGCGAAAAAGCCGCAAGCGTTTTGCCCTGCCTGCCCGAACAGCCGGCGCTTTCCCCGCAAACCGCGGCCGCTGTGCTGGCCCTGCGCAAGGCCGGGGACGAACCGCTTGCGGAAGTGCCCGCCCACCACGACCCTGTTAATCAGTCCTGCGTCGGGGAAAGCAAAATTGAAGACGATTTCGACAAGTATCTGAAAGAAGAGATAGATCCTTCCGCCGCTTCAAATGTTTCCGCCGCTTCGATCGTCCCGGACGCGCCAGATGCGCCGTCTTGTCCCCCGGCGGATGTGGAGCAGGGATGCATCCCTCAAGTACAGCCCCCGAACCGGATCTGTGGCGAAGAAACAATCCCTGAGGCAGCCGCGCCTACTGAATTTGAAGACGGAAAACTCCAGCCCGATAATCTTCCCCAGGCGGCGGTCGAACGTCCGGCGGTCAGGAAAACAGTGCGCATGACTTTTTCAATCCGTCCTCCAGTTTCCGGGACGGGCGCATCAGCGGCAAACGGCCTCGCCCTTGACGAGCCTGTGGAAAACAAACCGG
>JAITRF010000081.1 GCA_031288535.1 Desulfovibrio sp.
CACCCCCGTCTTTTATGACCGAAGCGAAGGCGGTTTCGCCGCTTAAGCCACCGTCCTCGACCGGAACTGACAGGCGTGACTGCCATGAGGTATACCCGTTGTCCGGGAAAGGAGGCAACGGCACGGAAACGGATCGCGGCAGAGGGAAGCCGAAAAGCAGCAGGGTGGCGGCGTGGGCCGCAGCCGCGGCTGCGGTGCCTGTAGTGAAACCTTCTTTGAGCATGGAGAAAGCCGTTTTGCCGTCGCCCTTTGTGAACGGCCTCATTTCATTTCCGAATGCGGTTTTCTGTATGGAAATCCGTATTCGGCGGTTGCGGCAAACGCGCTGCAGCCGCTCGAAGTACTTCGTATTAGAGCATGTTAACTTTGAGATTATACACGGTTTATCTGAAATTGCTCTGGAGCATGTTGTGCTTGAGATTGTCGTTTGACGACAAAGCACATGCGCCTGGCGACAATCTCGCGGCAAGGATTTGCAAGCAACTCCTTGACGAGCGGTCCAACTTTGCAAAGTTGAATTGCTCTAAATCAAATTGGTGTCAGAGGGCCACGAGTTCCACTTCTTCGGGGGCAAGTCCGAGGTTGAGAAAAAGGCCGCCGACACGGGCGAAGCGTTCCGGAGCGTCCGTGGTGAGGAAGCGCAGGGGAGGTCCGGTCGCTTCCTCGTCTTTCGGGCGCAACAAGCCTGATTTTTGCAGTTCCGCCTCTACGGCTTCGGCCGTCGTTACCGCGGAATCGATCATGGGAATTCCCGGTCCGGCCACGGCCGCTATGCTCGCCGCCAAGGGCGGGAAATGGGTGCATCCCAGCACGATGCAGTCCAAAGGCCGCGCCGCTTCTCCGCCGAGCTGCTCCAGATAGCGTCGGATGACGCTTTCGACTATCGGTCCGTCCATCCAGCCTTCTTCGGCCATGGGCACAAGGAGGGAGCAGGCCAGCCCCGTTATGCGCGCATCCGGGCGCAGGGCGCGGATGGCACGGGTATAAGCCCCGCCTTTGACGGTCGATTCCGTGGCCATGACCAGGATATGGCACTCGCCGTCCTTGCTGGCGAGGAGCCGGCAGACGGCCTGCGCCCCCGGTTCCACGACCCCGATCACCGGCAGAGGGGCGTAGAGTCTGCGCAAATCCGGCAGGGCGGCCGCGCTCGCCGTGTTGCAGGCCACAACCAGCAGTTTGATTCCCTGTTCCACAAGCCGCAACGAGGCTTGGGCGCTGTAACGGATAACGGTGTCGCGGCTTTTGGTGCCGTAGGGCAGGCGGGCCGTATCTCCCAGGTATATGTAATGTTCGCCGGCAAGACGCGTGCGCAGGGCGGAGAGCACGGTCAGACCGCCGACCCCGGAATCGAATATGCCTATGGGCAGGTAATCTTTTCGGCTTGCGGCCTTCAATTCTCCTCCCAGGGGACATAGCTTGAGGCCGTTACCGGGGCGTTCAGACCGTTCAGTACATGTTCCAGAAAAATTCCTTCGCGCGCGGGACTGCTGTGTCCGAAAGTCGCACGGATGCCCATGGTGACGAATTGCGCTGCCCGATCCATGGCCAGGGGCAGACTGTCTCCTTGCAGCATGCCCCCTGTGAGGACGCTGGTGAAGGTATCCCCCGTGCCGGGGTATTCCGCCGGCAGATAGGCGCAGTCCACGCGCCAGAAGCGTTTGTGCGCGCGATGATAGGCTATGACCGAGCTTTGCCGTTTTGTCGCTCCGGGCACGCCGGTAATGACCGCCGTTTCCGGGCCGGAGTCGGTAAGGCGTCGCAGCCAGTCGCGCAGGGTAGCTTCGTCCATGCCACGCTTCCGGGCGTCTTTGGGATAGGTTTCGCCAAGCAGCAGGGCGGCTTCGGTGAGATTGGGCGTGATGCAGCCCGCTGTTTGCGTGAGAGATCGCATGGCCTTTACCATGTCCATGTCCATGGTCGGCTCTAACTCGCCGTTGTCGCCCAGAACCGGGTCCACCACAGCAAGTCCGCCTGGTTTCAGGCAACGGGCTACGCAGTCTTTCACCAGGTCCACCTGGCGTGTGGAGCCGAGAAAGCCGCTGTAAACGGCGTCAAATTTCAGGCCGAGCTCTTTCCAGTGTTCCAGAGAACTCTCCATGTGCACGGTGAGGTCAGTGAAGCGGAAATTCGGAAAGCCGCTTGTGCCGGTGGAAAGGACTGCCGTCGGCAGGGGGCAGACCTGGATGCCCATGGTGGACAGGATGGGGATTACCGCCATCAGAGAGGTATGCCCGAACCCGGAAAGATCGTGTATGGCCGCAAGGCGTTTCATTGGCGGAGCACTGTGGCCGGGTATTTTTTCACCCGGCGGTTTTGACAGGGCTTGTAGCAGGTTTAGGCGGGATCGGTCAATTCATTCCGCCGCGTTTGCAGCGTATTTTGCCGTGACGCTTCGCCGGGCCGCGTTTTCCGCAATGGACGCGGGCGTTCGCATCATGTATGATGCGGGGAAGGCGTCCTTCCGGTATCGTGTATCGCTTAACACTGCGCATTCGCTTCGTTTTAAGCGATAAGGCCGGGCGGCAAAAACGCGCTTTTTGCCGCGTTCACGCCGCCTGCGGCGGCGCGCCGGGCTTGCCGTCCGGCGATTGGTACGTCGTTATGTATGCTTTTTTTGGTGTTACAGCGTACCAGTGCCCTGAATGGCCTGGCACTGGCCGGGCGCCAAACCGACATGGAGTGCGAAATGTCCGAAATTTGCCGTTTGCGCGGCGTTTTGTCGCCGGTACTGACCCCGTTCAAGGAAGACCTTTCCCCTGATCCTGCCCGCTATATCGAGCATTGCCGCTGGCTGCTCGACAGCGGGGTGTCTTTGGCTGTTTTCGGCACCAATTCCGAAGCTAACTCGCTTTCCCTCTCCGAACGTCGATGGCTTCTGGACGCCCTGCTGGAGGCAGGCATTCCGCCTCCTTCACTGCTGCCGGGCACAGGCTGCTGCTCTTTCCCTGAAACCGTCGAGCTCAGCCGCAAGGCGGTCGCTGCGGGCTGCGCCGGAGTTCTGGTCCTGCCTCCGTTTTACTATAAAAACGTAAGCGACGAGGGGCTGTTCAATTCTTATTCGGAAATCGTCCAGAGAGTGGGGGATGCGCGGCTGCGCATCTATCTCTACCATATCCCGCCTGTTGCCCAGGTGCCGATCAGCCTCGCGCTGGTTGAGCGCCTGCTCAAGGCGTATCCGGGGATCATCGCCGGCATCAAGGACAGTTCCGGGGATTGGAGCAATACGGAAGCCCTGTTGAAGAATTTCCAGTCGGAGAGCTTTGATGTGTTTTGCGGCAGCGAGGTGTTTCTTCTGCGTACTCTGCGCGGAGGCGGGGCAGGCTGCATCACCGCCACCGGAAACGTCAATCCGGCGGCCATTGTCGAACTTTTCAAAACCTGGCGTGAAGCGGGGGCGGACGGGAAGCAGGCTGCGCTGACCAAGACTCGCGGCTGTTTCGAGACCCTGCCCATGATAGCTTCCATGAAGTCCTGCATCGCATGGAAACGCAAGGCTCAGGAATGGGCGATGGTGCGTCCGCCGCTGGTGCGGGTAAGCACGGAAAAGGCGGAAGGGCTGCAAAAGCTTCTTGAGGCCGACGGTTTTGAAATGCCGGGCGTCTGATTGGCTCGCTTCAACGTTGAAAATGTATAAAGCACCTGCACAGGTTTGCCTGCAAATCCTTGCCGCGGGATTGCCGCGAGGCGGACCTGCTTATATCGTTTCCCATTTACGATGCAAACTATCTAACAGTTTTTACATTAAAATTCAGTGTGTTGACTGCATGAACAATGGCATTGACGAAATGAACCGCGATTAGCCGTCAAGCGGCAAGCGTAAAATGCCCTGACGGCATCAAGCGAAGCGTAACGCCGTTTTGCGGGCGACAACCAGCCGGAGAAAACCATGTCAGACAGACTGTATATCACCGCGACCCAGGCCAAGAGCGGCGTTACCGCCGTTCTACTGGGCATAATGCAGGTTTTGCAGCGCTACGTGCGCAAACCGGCCTTTTTTCGTCCTATAATCAGCGATCCCCTGGAACCGGGGCAACGCGATTTTGACACAAACCTCGTTCTGCTCCACTTCGGCCTGGATATTCCCTACGAGGAGACTTACGCCTTTACCCTCAAAGAGGCTTTGAACCTGCTGAACCTCGGCCGGCATGCCGCCATGCTCGACATCATCCTGCAGAAATTCGGGAAATTGCAGGACAAATACGATTTCGTACTCTGCGAGGGGACCGATTTCCTGGGTAAAGACCCGGCCATCGAATTTGATCTCAATGCCGAAATAGCCGCCAACCTGGGCTGTCCGGTGCTGGCGGTGACGAATGCCCTTGGCAACAGCGCGCAGGAGATCATATCCTCGACCAGGATTGTTCTGGACCTTCTGAATGAAAAAAATCTCGACATCGCGGCATGTATAGTCAATCGCGCCGAGGTTTCGGCGCAGGAGAAAGGCCTGATATCGTCCACGTTGCGCGCGGGCGCCGTCGGGCATAGAGACCCGATCGTCTATGTCATTCCGGAAGAACGCAGCCTCGCCATGCCCAGCGTCGGCGACGTGCGCAGATGGCTTGACGCGGAAGTGCTTTACGGAAAAGAACGCCTCGACAACCTTGTGGACGATTATCTCATAGCGGCCATGCAGGTCGACAATTTTCTGGAATACCTGCAAGAGGGGATGCTGCTTATTACGCCGGGGGACCGCGCGGACATCGTACTGGCAAGCCTTGCTTCGCGTCTGTCCTCCGCCTACCCGGACATATCCGGCATAGTGCTTACCGGGGGCTTTGAACTGTCTCCGTCCGTGCGCCGCCTGATCGAGGGCTGGATCAGCGTTCCGCTGCCCATCCTGCGCGTCAAGGACCATACGTTCCACGCCATCCAAACGATTTCACATGGTTACAGTAGAATTTATCCGGAAAATACCCGGAAAATCAACACCGCCATAGAACATTTCGAGTCCAGCGTGGACGCGAGAGAGCTGGAAGCGCGCATCGTAAGCATAAGCAGAGAGAAAATCACGCCCAAGATGTTTGAATACAGCCTCATCGAACGCGCCGTCTCCCGCAGGATGCGCATCGTGCTGCCGGAAGGCGAGGAGGAAAGGATTTTGCGGGCCGTGGACGAGCTGGCGCGCCGCGGTGTAGCGGATATAACGCTTTTGGGGAGGCCCGGCATAATCAAAGCCAAAATGTCCGAACTGGGCGTCAATCCCGACGTCGAGATCGTGCAGCCGGAAGACTCGCCGGAATTTGAAAAATACGTCCAATTGTACCACGAGATGCGCAAGCATAAGAAGATAACCCGCGAACAGGCCAGGGACATCTTGTGCGACCCCACCTATTTCGGCACCATGATGGTTTACTGTGGCGACGCGCACGGCATGGTTTCCGGCTCGATAAACACCACGGCGCACACCATCCGCCCGGCTCTGGAGGTCATAAAAACCAAACCCGACGCATCCATAGTCTCCTCGGTGTTCCTCATGTGCCTGAAGGATCGGGTGCTGGTTTTCGGAGACTGTGCCGTAAATCCGAATCCCACGGCGGAGCAGCTCGCGGACATAGCGATCAGTTCGGCGCATACGGCCGGAGTTTTCGGCATCGAACCGCGGGTGGCCATGCTTTCGTACTCAACCGGCAGTTCCGGCAAGGGAGCGGACGTGGACGTGGTCGTTACGGCCACGCGCATAGCCAAAGAACGCGCCCCGCATCTGCTCATAGAAGGGCCGCTGCAATACGACGCGGCCATAGACCCCGGCGTGGCCCGGACCAAACTGCCGGGCAGCGAAGTGGCCGGACACGCCACTGTGTTTATCTTCCCGGATCTGAACGCCGGCAACAATACATACAAAGCGGTGCAACGCGCCGCCGGGGCGGTGGCCATCGGTCCGGTGCTGCAGGGGCTTAGAAAACCGGTCAACGATCTGTCCAGGGGCTGTACGGTGCCGGATATCGTCAACACCGTCGCCATAACCGCGGTCCAGGCCCAGGCGGAAGAGAAAACTGCGTGAGCCGTAGCAAGCGGACGGGTTCGGCCGTTTACTTGAATGTTGCGGATTTCCGCACAGTTGATTTTAAATCTGAATAAGAGGCGGTCCATGCGCTGGAGCGAATACTATCTTCCCACGCTCAAAGAGGCCCCGGCGGACGCCGAGGTGGTCAGTCACCGGCTCCTGGCCAGGGCAGGAATGATCCGTAAACTGGCTTCAGGGATATATTCCTATTTGCCCATGGGTCTCAAAGCCCTGGCCAGGGTGGAGAACATAGTGCGCGAGGAAATGAACCGCGCCGGGGCTTTGGAATTGCTGCTGCCGGCGGTTCAGCCCGCCGACCTCTGGATCGAGTCCGGACGTTGGGAACATTACGGCAAGGAATTGCTGCGCTTCCGTGACAGGCACGAGCGTGACTGCTGCCTGGGTCCCACGCACGAGGAAGTGATCACCGACCTGATCCGGGGCGAGGTGCGCTCCTACCGCCAACTTCCCATGACCCTGTACCAGATACAGACCAAGTTCAGAGACGAGATCCGTCCGCGTTTCGGTCTGATGCGCGGACGGGAGTTCATCATGAAAGACGCTTATTCCTTTGACCGGGACGATGCAGGCGCAAACTTGAGCTATGCGGCCATGTACGAGGCGTATAAGCGCATTTTCACGCGACTTGGACTGCGTTTCCGGGCTGTGGAGGCGGATTCCGGGTCCATAGGCGGCAGTTTTTCGCATGAGTTCATGGTCATGGCTCAAACCGGCGAAGACAGCATGGTTTCATGCACGCAATGTGATTACGCGGCCAATGTGGAACGCGCTGAAACGCGTCCTTTCGCCACGGCCGCCGGGGGGAACGTCCCTCCGCTCGCGGAGGCGCAAACGCCGGGTATGACAAGCGTTGCGGAGGTATCTGCGTTTTTGCGGGTTCCCCCGGCGGAGATCGTCAAAACCATTCTGCTTGAGGTTGACGGCAAGCCTCTGGCGGTCCTGGTACGCGGCGATCACGAACTGAACATGCTTAAAGTAAAAAACCGTCTGGGAGCGGAAAGCGTTTCCTTGGCCTCCCCGGATCAAGTCGTGGAATGGAGCGGCGCGCCGCTTGGCTTTGCCGGCCCTGTCGGCCTGGATATCCCGGTTTTGGCCGATCATGCCCTGTTGGCCCGCGACGGATGGGTTTGCGGGGCGAGGAGGAAAGACGCGCATTTTCTCAACCTGAGCCTCGCCCGCGACACAAAAATTTCCGGGTTCGCCGACTTGCGTCTCATCGGCCCGGAGGATCCATGCCCGCGTTGCGCGGCCCCTCTTGAAACCCTGCGCGGCATAGAAGTCGGGCATGTGTTCAAGCTGGGAGTCAAATATTCCAAGGCGATGAACGCGGTTTTCCTGGATGAGAACGGCCGGGAACGGTTGATAACCATGGGTTGCTACGGGATAGGGGTGAGCAGAGTGGTGGCGGCCTGCATTGAGCAGAACCATGACGAAAAAGGCATAGTTTTTCCCCCGCCCGTGTCCCCTTTCGCGGTCCTGGTCGTGAATCTCGACGCCAGGTCGGAAGCGGTCCGCGCCAAAGCCGAGGAAGTCTACGAGTTTTTACGATCGGAAGGACTGGATGCGCTCCTTGACGACAGGGACGAGAGGGCGGGAGTGAAATTCAAGGACGCGGATCTGATTGGCGTGCCCGTGCAGTTGTTTATCGGAGCTAAAGGCCTGGCCCGCGGAGTCGTCGAGGGTAGGGACAGGCGTAGCGGTGTCGGAACCGAATTGCCTCTTGCCGATTTCCCTTCGGCTTTCCGCATTTTCAAAAAAGAAGTGCACGCCGGATGGGGTGTGGGCTGACCGTGGCGGCGGACGGCGGTCACGGCGCGGGCCGGGATGCGGGGCAGGGCGACATTGAAGAATATGTGCGCGCCCTGAAAGCTTCCGGGAAACTCGGGCCGCAGATAAGCAACCATACTATCCTGCCTTCTGTAGCGCCGCGCTTTTCCCGCACCGTGCGGCCTTTGCCGGTCGCCCTGGAGGGGGTCCTGGATGCGCTGGGCATTTCCGGGTTGTACAGCCACCAGGCCGAGGCCGTGGATTATCTGCGGGCAGGCAGGGACGTGGTGGTAGCCACGCCGACGGCCAGCGGCAAATCCCTTGTCTACACGCTCCCGGTTCTGGAAAATTTTTTGCGCGACCCGGATGCCCGCGCTCTTTTTCTTTTTCCTCTGAAGGCACTTGCCCGGGATCAGCTTGCCGCCTTTCGGGCCATGACCGCGCACTGGCCGGAAGAAGCCCGGCCGGCTGCCGCCGTTTATGACGGAGACACCGGCCCCGGTTTAAGAAAAAAAATACGGGGCGATACTCCGCCGGTGCTTCTGACCAACCCGGAGATGCTGCACCTTTCCCTTTTGCCCCATCATCATCTCTGGAGCGCTTTTTTTGCCGGTTTGAGCCTGGTGGCCGTGGATGAGGTTCACACTTACCGGGGTGTGACGGGTTCGCACATGGCCCAGGTTTTTCGCCGTCTGCTGCGGGTGGCGGCGCTCTACGGCTCCGCTCCGGTTTTCGCCTTCTGTTCCGCTACGGTAGGCAATCCGGGCGAGATCCCCGAACTTTTGACCGGCAGGACGGCCGTGCCGATTACCGAAGGCGGCGCTCCTCAGGGCAGGCGGCATTACCTTTTCATGAATCCTCTGGAAAGTCCCTCCACTGCCGCCATAAAACTTCTTAAAGCCGCCCTCGGGCGCAATTTGCGCACCATAGTCTACTGCCAGTCGCGGCGCATGACGGAACTGTTGAGTTTATGGGCCGGCGAGCAGTCCGGACCTTTCGCCGGGCGCATCAGCGCATATCGGGCCGGATTTCTGCCCGAGGAAAGAAGGGAGATTGAAAGACGCATGTCGGACGGGGAGCTTTTGGCGGTAATAAGCACCAGCGCCCTTGAACTGGGCATAGACGTCGGCGGTCTGGACCTGTGCATCCTGGTCGGCTATCCGGGCACGGTTACCGCCACCCTCCAGCGCGGCGGCCGCGTGGGGCGCAGCGGCCGGGCCTCGGCGGTGATCCTGATTGCCCAGGAAGATGCCCTGGATCAATATATCGTGCGTCATGCGGAGGATTTTTTTTCCCGTCCCCCGGAAAAAGCCGTGCTTAACCCGGAAAATCCCGTTATCCTGGAACGCCATCTGGAATGCGCGGCCGCGGAACTCGCCCTGCGGCCGACGCTGCCGCCCGATGCCGCCCTTTTCACCCCGGCCATGCGCAACTGCGCCGAAAACCTGGAGAGACAAGGGTTGCTTTTGCGCTCCGCGGACGGCCTTGAACTGGTGGCTGCGCGCAAGCGCCCGCATCGTCGGGTATCCTTGCGCGGCGCGGGCGGGGAGGTGGCCATAGAAACGGAGAAAGGCGAACTGATCGGTAGCGTGGACTGGGTACGTTCCCTGCGTGAGGCGCATCCGGGGTCCGTTTATCTGCATATGGGACGACATTTTGAGATATGTGATCTGGATTTGGGGGCCGGGCGCGCCTTGGCCCGCCCCTGTCGGCCCACTTGGTTCACGCGCACCCGCGGGCACAAGAATACGGAAATCCTCAGCCTTGACGCGTCCGGGCGCATCGCGGGCATCGCGCTGCAACGCGGCAGGCTGCGCATAACCGAACTGGTCACAGGCTATGAAAGACGAGCCCTGAAAAACAGGCAGCTTTTGGGAGTGACGCCCCTTGATCTGCCGCCGGTGATTTTTGAAAGCGAAGGCTTCTGGTTCCAGATATCGCGCCCGGTTCAAGAAAGAATCGAGGCCGCGCGTCTGCATTTTATGGGCGCCATTCATGCCCTGGAACATGCCGTCATCGGCATACTGCCTCTGCTGGTGATGTCCGACCGCAACGATTTCGGAGGCATTTCAACGCCTCTGCATCTTCAGACCGGGCGGGCCGGAGTTTTCGTTTATGACGGGATGCCGGGAGGGGCGGGGCTCACCCGCGCCGCCTTTGGCCTGGCGGAGCAACTGTTCACGCTCGTCCATCGCCTGATCCTCGACTGTCCCTGCGAACTGGGCTGCCCCTCCTGCGTGCATTCGCCCAAATGCGGTTCCGGCAACCGCCCCATCGACAAGGAGGGGGCCTTGTCCCTGCTCGCCTTCATGCTTGAGGACAGCTTGGAAAACAGGGAGGGCGCCGAGGCGATCCTGCGAAGTCCCGTCAGCGGACTGGAAGGGGAAAAACCGTACGTCGTGGCCGAGGTGAGGCCGCCGCGTCGGGTTGGGCCGGATTCTTTGGCCGGGGAGACGGCGGAAGGAGAGGGGGGCGCGCACTTGTCCGTTGTCGATGAAAGGCAAAGGGGCGGTTCCCGGGCCGGAGAAGATGGGGGATGCCTGTCTGCGTCTTTGCCCGCGTTTGACGCGGGCGGGGCGCCTTGCCCGGAGAAAAGGGAATTTACGCCGGGTCCGGATTTTGTGGTTCTGGATGTGGAAACGCGCCATTCGGCGGCGGAAGTCGGGGGATGGCACAGGGCGGACCGTATGGGGGTAAGCGTGGCCGTGCTTTATGATTCCCGCGCGGACGATTTCAACGCCTTCACTCAGGAAGAAATACCCGCCTTGGCGCGGATACTGGAAAGCGCGCCTCTGGTGATCGGTTTCAACATCAAGCGTTTTGACTACGCGGTTCTGGAACCGCACGCGCCCGGGTTTTCATTTGCCGCTTTGCCGACGCTGGATTTGCTGAGCGAAATTTACGGGCAGTTGTCATACCGCATCTCTTTGGACAATCTTGCGGGCGCGACTTTGAACAGCGCCAAAAGCGCCAACGGCCTCATGGCCCTGAAGTGGTGGAAGGAGGGGCGTTTTGCGGAAATTGAGGAATATTGCCGCAAAGACGTGGCCTTGACCCGTGATTTGTATCTTTTCGGACTGGACAGCGGCTATCTGCTCTTTACCAACAAGGCGGGGAAAAAGGTGCGCGTGCGGGCGAACTGGTCGGTACACGCATGACGCTGGATGTAAAGCAAATTTTTATTGATTGGCGAAGACGGTATGTCCGTATTTGACGGTAAGGGCATTTTCGCGTAAACATCCTTCATTGGGAATCGCTACAGGCGGATGCCGTAAAATTATGGCTGGCGGGAAAAAGCGGTTCGTGCGGCCCGCGAAAAGCCCGGTGTCCTCATTCCGGAAAAACCCGGCCATGTCGTCCCTTTGCGTAAGGCGGACGGAATTGATTTCGTTTGCACAGGCGCATATCCGGCAAAATTTTGCAAGAGGTCAGTATGTCGCACATTTTTTTCGCCAACCTCTCTCATTCCGCGGATGCATGGATCGGCGTCGGTTTGATCGTCGTCTATTTTATCTGGATGTGCTGCATGAGCGTAACGCGCATCCGCAAGGGCGAGCATCTGCACCATTGACGTCCGCTTTCCGCGCGCTAAATTTTCGCTTGACATCGGCTTTCCTGAAAGGCTAGATGTTCTTTCCTTTTTTTGGAGGTATCCTGATGTACGCGGTAATTGAAACAGGCGGAAAGCAGTTCCGGGTTGAGGAAGGCAGCCGTTTGCGTCTTGTGGGCATTGATGCCGAAGTAGGCAGCGAGGTTGTGCTGGACAAGGTTCTCCTGCTTGGCGGCGAGACGCTTTCCATAGGCGCGCCTTATCTTGAAAACGCCAGAGTGCGGGCCACGGTGCTGGATCGCCGCCGGGGCGAAAAAATTATGGTTTTCAAGAAATGGCGGCGGAACGATTCGCGCCGTTCCCAAGGATACAGGGAGAAGTATTCAACCCTCAAGATCACCTCCATCTCGGCCTGAACAGAGGAGAAGGAGCTATGGCACATAAAAAAGCAGGCGGCAGTTCCCGCAACGGCCGCGACAGCGCCGGGCAGCGGCGCGGGGTCAAGCGCTTCGGCGGACAGGCGGTACGCGCCGGCAACATCATAGTGCGCCAGCTCGGCACGCGTATCCATCCCGGCAAGGGCGTCGGCCTGGGCAGGGATTTTACCATTTTCGCCACCATCGACGGGGTCGTGAAGTTTGAGAAATACTCGCGCAAAAACCGGGTTTTCACCCGCGTGCATGTGCTTTCACCCCGGAATGACTGATATTATCGGGACCATAATCCGCTGAACATGCCTGCCCGTTAAATCCGGCGGGCACGAGATTTCTTCGGCGAGCGCCATGTCGAGACCGTTCAAGAATAGACGTCCCCGGTAGTACGCGCGTCGACAAGTAAACCTTTTAATGCGGGATCGGCAACCGGAAAATGTAGTTTCCGCAGGGCTGACGCATCTTATTGCGTCAGCCCTGCGGAGATGCGCCAGCATCGCCCGAAGCCGCAGGCTTCGTAAAGAGCAAGGCGACTTTGCCGCCGCCGCGAATCCCAAAGGTGTGTATCATAATATCCTTAATTAACAATATAAAATTTTAGATGCGTCAGCCTTGGTGGTTTCCGGTTGACTGCACAGGCTATCCGGTTTTTGCCCGGGCAAAAGGGGTTGTTCGCCGCTTTTGCCCTTTTTTCATCATCATTCGAATTTCAAATCAAAACTGCCTCTACGCAGTTTTGATTTGTCGGCTGCGGCGAAAGCGCTGTTTCGCCTTGCCGCTCGAAATGCTTCGTAGTGCGGCGTGACCTCCTGTCACGTTTTCCATTTCCAGACCAAAAATGAGGACATTTTTGATCTGGAAATGGAATTATTCCCTCTGGGGGCGTGGGCATGCGGTTTGTGGACGCGGCGACGATTACCGTGCGTTCCGGAAAGGGCGGGCGCGGCTGCGTATCGTTCCGGCGCGAGAAATTCATCCCCAGAGGCGGACCGGACGGAGGGAACGGCGG
>JAITRF010000139.1 GCA_031288535.1 Desulfovibrio sp.
TCCGGGGAGAGGGCCAGCCGGAAACCGATGCTGTAGTAGCGGTAGTCCGGCGAATCGTAGTAGCGGGAGGCGGAACGGCAGCCCTCCGCATCAATGCCCCAACCGCCGCCGCGACTCACGCGGTAGGAGCCTGATGAAGGGCCGCGCGGATCGGTCACTGACGCCGTGGGATACTTGCCATACCAGTCCTGCACCCACTCCCATACATTCCCGTAAATATCGTACAAACCCCAGGGATTAGGTTTGAGCTGCCCTACAGGATGGGTTGATTTGCCGGAGTTCGCCTGAAACCAGGCGTAGCGGCCCAGTTCCTCGTTCGTGAACCGCTTCCCGGCTTCGCCAAAAAACGGATCAACTTCCCTTCCTCCCCGTGAAGCGTATTCCCATTCCGCTTCCGTGGGCAGGCGGTAGCGGCTATGCCCTTCCTTGGCGTTCAGACGCCTGATGAACTCCTGCGCGTCATCCCAGGAAACATTCTCCACAGGATTGGTCCGGCCTTTGGTACCGCTGGGATTGGTCTCCATCACCGCCACCCACTGTTCCTGCGTCACCTCATACTTGCCAAAATAAAAGGGTTTGCTGATCGTCACCTTCGCCCAGAGAGGCTCGTTAAACTCGTTCTCGCCCGCCTCCCGCGTAAACGACCCCGCCGGGATCAGCACAAACTCCATGCCGATGCTGTTCGTATGGGTCTTGCCGCCTAACCCGGAAAGCACATGCCCGGCCGTCGGAAACGCGAAAACAAAGGCAAGAGCTAAAAGCAAAGCCGGTAATTTCTTTTTCATTTCTCCCGCCACCCTTACAGTTTCTCGTATTTTCCCTTTCGGCACACCCGGCAGGTTCCATTCGGCACGGCGGGTTGGGCCTTGCCTCGCCGGTATCATGCCTGACATCATGAGAGGAGGCTGCGGTATGCCGTTGATCTCCAAAGCATAGGCTCAAGAGTCATTAATTTTTTTGAGGGGTGTCGCAACCCGGTCAGGACCGGACGCACTCCGCGGCCAGTTCCGGCAAAAGCGCTCGCAAAAGCCTTTCCAGGCTTGCGCCGCATTGCCCGGCAACGCGCACTATGGCCTCTATGTCCGCCTCTTCCATGCAGTCCGGCAGGTTCTTGTTGGTCAGACAGGAAAGGGCCAGCACGCGCAGTCCCAGATGCCGGGCGGCTATCACCTCAAGCACGCTGGACATGCCTATCGCGTCGCCGCCGATCAGGCGGTAAAAGCGGGTTTCCGCACCGGTTTCAAGCTGCGGCCCGGCAACCCCGACATAAACCCCTTTTTCCAGGCGCAAAGCCAGACGCAGGGCCGCCTCCTCCGCAAGACGGGCGAGGGCGGCGTCATAGGCTTTGCCCATGTCGATGAAGATTCCCTCCTTTTCGGCAAGGCCGGTCAAGGGGCTGCGTCCGGTCAGGTTGATGTGGTCAGCGACCAGCATCAGCCCCCCGGCATTGAACCGCGAATTCAAAGCGCCGGCGGCGTTGGTGACGATTAGGGCCTTGATCCCCAATCCGGCCATGACCCTGACCCCCATGCAGACCTCTTCGGGCGTACGGCCCTCGTAGAGGTGGCAACGGCCCTGCTGGGCCAATACCGGCACGCCCGCAAAATACCCGGCGGCGAAGCAGCCCGCATGGGAAACGACCCCGGACGGGGGAAACCCGGGCAAGTCCGCATAAGGAACGGATATCTTTCCTTCAAAAGCCCCGGCCAGACCGCCGAGACCGGTGCCCAGCACCAGACCCGCAACCGGGCTGAAAGAGGAAGGCAATTTATTTTTCAGGGTTTGGACGCAAATCTGGACTTTTTCCGCATTTTGCATAATAGTGCCTCGTTTAGAGCATGTTACGCTTGAGACTGCCGCTTGACGGCGGGCAAAGCCCGCCCGCGGCACTCTCCGGAAAAATCGGAACGGCGCGACGGAGTGAATATTGAGCGGCGGCACACCCAAGATACTGATTGCCAACCGGGGCGAAATCGCCGTGCGCATAGCCAGGGCCTGCCTCAAGCTGGGCGTGGATTTTGTCTGCATATATACGGCCGAGGACGCGCAGTCCGGCCATGTGCGTCTGGCGCGCGAACACGGGGCGAAAAAAGGCCTCTACCGCGTGTCCTCTTACCATGACGCCAACGAACTGCTGGCTGTAGCCGACGATTCCGGGGCCGGGGCGCTGCATCCGGGCTACGGCTTTTTCGCCGAAGACTACCGCTTCGCCCGCAGGATGCAGCGGCGCGAGCGCCCTCTGAACTTTATCGGCCCCTCCTGGCAGGTCATCCGGGACCTGGGCGACAAAATCAATACCAAACGCCTGGCCCGCAGCCTGGGCGTACCTACGGTCCCCGGTTCGGACAAACCGATCTATGACGAAATGGAAGCGGAAAAATTCGCCCGGACGATCTATGAATTCCAACTGCAGCAAGGTATAGAGCATCCGGTGATCCTGGTCAAGGCCTCGGCCGGCGGCGGCGGCATGGGCATCGAAGAGGTGCACGACATAGACCTCTTCCGCTCCGTTTTCCGCCGCATCCGCAACTATGCCGCGAGACAGTTCAAGGACGAAGGCGTGCTGATCGAGCAGCGCATCCGCGATTTCAACCACCTGGAAGTGCAGATCCTGGCGGAACGGGAAGCAGCGAACATCGTGCATTTCGGCACGCGCAACTGCTCCATACAAAGCGACGGCCTGCAAAAACGCCTGGAAGCCGCCCCCGGTTTCGCGCCCGCATCCATCAGCTACGGCTTTGACGCCCAAAAACTCCTGGACGCCATAACCGCCCATTCCCTGATCATGGCCAAGGCCGTCGGATACGACAACATCGGCACCTGGGAATGGATCGTCACCCGCGACGGCGCTCCCTACCTCATGGAAGTGAACGCCCGCGTCCAGGTGGAAAACGGGGTCTCGGCCGCCGTTACGCGCATCAGAGGCGAGGCGGGGGTGGACCTCATAGCCGAACAGATCCGCACGGCCCTGGGACAACCCCTGGGTTATTCACAGGAAGACATAAGTTTTGAGGGCTCGAGCCTCGAATACCGGATCATAGCCGAAGACCCGAAACGGCGCTTCTCCCCCTGGGTGGGACGCATAGAAAAATTCCAATGGGAGCAAAAGGACTGGATTAATCTGCACACCCACGTCCCGACCGGCGAACCTTATGACATCCCCACGGAATTTGACCCGAACCTCGCTCTGGGCATAGTCTGGGGAAAGGATCTGGAAGAGGCGAAGAGGCGGGGGCTTGAGTTTCTGGACGGCCTCGTCCTTGAGGGGCGCGGCTCGCATGCCGACGAACTGAAATCCAACGTGGACTTTTTGCGCGCCAGAACAGAGGGCGTGCTCGTGTTCTGAGGCCTTGTTCGAATTTCAAATCAAAACTGCACCCATGAAGTTTTGATTTGGCGGCTGCGGCGGCAAGGCGAAAGCGCGGTTTCACCTTGCCGCGCGAAATCCGCCGCCGAAAACGGACTCGCGCGAGTCGCGCAAAAGACGCAAAGCCCACGGCAAAAGAAGAATACGCGCATGCACATGATGGAAACGGAAAAACAGATCCAGCGCTTGAACGAGCGTCTCGCCTATATCCGCGACATCTTCGCGGACAAGGACAAACCGGACGTAAACCTGCTCGCCGCCGCGATGGAAAAGCACCTTCTGCGGTCCCCTTCCATGAACCCGTCCGAGCTGCGTGAGGCGGCGCTCGCCCTTGAAGAGTTTTTCGCCTCCATCGAAAAAAAACTGGACCACGAACTGAGCCCGATGGATCTGGTGCGCATCGTGCGCCACCCTCAGCGCATCTGCCTGCGCGACATCCTGGAAAACGTCTATGACAGCTACACGGAAATCGGGAGCATGGACGAGCATTCCATAGACCCCTCCATGGTGATCGCCCGCGCCTACATCACGCGCACCAGCGGCAAACGCTCCTTCAACCAGTCGGTGATGATCATCGGGCATGAAAAGGGCCACGGCGAGGATTTCCGCAACGGGGGGTCATCCAAGCCCTGGGGCAACGCCAAGGCCTTGCATTACATGAAGGTCGCGGAAACGGAAAACATCCCCATCCACACCTTCGTTTTCACCCCCGGTTCCTACCCGGTCGAGGACACGCCCGGCGCGGCCCAGCAAATCGCCGCCAACATTTATGAAATGGCCTCCCTGCGCGTGCCCGTGATCAGCGTAATTTCCGAAGGCGGCTCCGGCGGGGCGGAGGCCATATCCCTGGCCGACCGCCGCCTGATGCTCTCGCACGGCTATTATTCGGTCATTTCCCCGGAGGGGGCCGCGGCCATAGAAGGCCGCCTGCGCGGGGGCGGGCGCGCCGCAAACGACCTGGTGGAAGCCTGCGCCGAACGCATGAAAATAACCGCCGCCGACAACCTGCGCATGGGCTATGTCGATCATGTCGTCATAGAACCGCGCTTGGGCGCGAGACCCTTCCACTATGACTTCTTCCGCACCCTGCGCCACGAACTGCTGCGCGTCACGGACGAGGTTTCGATAAGCATGCGCGGCCTGCGCCCCTTCCGGGAGATGCGCCTGCGCAGCAGGCGCAAGCGCGCCGCCCGCGGGCTCGATTTCGAGAAGGCCTATGTGCGCTGGAACCTGCCTCCTTCCGCCCAAATCCGCCTGGTCAACAGACGCCACAAGAAATACCGCCGGCTGTCCAGACAGGCCGCCCCGGACAAAACCCCCCTCAGCCGGCGCATCTCGGCCGCCTGGCAGGAGGTGGGCTGGGGACTGTATTCCCATTTCATGCACGACATGATCCAGAAACGCCAGCAAAAGGTGGCGGAATACGTGGATGAGGTGAAATCCGAATGGACGCTTTTCTTCGAGCGCGTACTCTCGCCCTGGAACAAACTGCTGGACAAGATACTCGGGGCGTCGGAGCGGGTGAACAGGGAAACCATGCGCAAGCTCACCGAACTTTCCGAGTGGAACGTCAGCCTGGAACAGCGCGGCGGCAACTGGGTTTACGTGAGCGCCAGGGCCAGGGAAGACCGGGCCGTATCCTGCCCCAACGCCCGGGTGCACGGCTGCCTCGATCTGTGGGCGCCCGACCTCTACGGAGAATTCGCCGGGGTCTGCCCGAACTGCGGCCACCATTTCCCCATGGAATACCAGTGGTACCTGCATAACGTCTTCGACCAGGGCTCGATTTTCGAATTCGCGGCGGATGTGGAATGCGGCAACCCCCTGGAGATGGAAAACTTCACGCCCAAGCTGGAAGAGGCCAAGAGAAAAACCGGGCACAAAAGCGCCTGCATGGTCTTCGAAGCGCGCATCCACGACGCCCGTCTGGTCGTGGCCATGCTCATAGGCGATTTCCGCGGCGGCACGGTGGGAGCGGCCGAAGGGGAAAAGTTCATCCGGGCGGCGGAGCGGGCCACGCGCAAGCGGGTCCCCTTCCTCGCTTACGTCCACGGCACCGCCGGCATCCGCATCCAGGAAGGCACCAACGGCCTGATCCAGATGCCGCGCTGCACCATGGCCGTGCGCCGCTATATCGACGCCGGGGGACTTTACATCGTCTGCTACGACACCAATTCCTACGCCGGGCCGGTGGCCAGCTTTCTCGGCTGCTCTCCCTACCAGTTCGGCATCCGCTCCGCCAACGTGGGCTTCGCCGGTCCGGGGGTAATCGCCGAAACCACCGGCATGGTTCCTCCGCCGCATTACCACAACGTCTACAAGGCCCTCGCCCGCGGACACATCCAGGGCATCTGGGACCGGCGCGAGATGCGCTTCAACCTGAGCCGCGCCCTGCTCACCATGGGCGGACGCAATCTCTACTACCGCTGACTCCGGGGCCTCCATGCTCGACATAAGCGCCTTGCTCGAAGAATTGAAACGTTCCCCTTACGAGGAAATAAGCGTCTGCGCCCCTCATTGCGGGCGCGTCGGCTTTTCCCCCGCCCTGAAAGAGGGCCTGGCCGTTTACGGTCCGCAGGGGGAGTTCAAGGAGAAGGCAGGCACCCTGCTCGCCCGCATTGAACGTGAACGCAACCTGAAGGAAGTCTCCTGCCCGGAACGAGGCGAAATTATCGCCGTGCGCCGCGACCTGCACGAAAAATTCGTCGAGGCCGGCACCGAACTTGTGCGCCTGCGCCATTTTCTCTCCCGGCCGGAAGCGGAAAAACGCATCCTGCAGAAAGCCCTGCATCTCTTTCTCGCCCCCGAACGCGCGCGCTACTACTTCGTCCCCTCCAAAGACATAAAAATCAAGACGGCCGGCCCCCGCAGCGTGTCGGTCCGCGACGGCGAAGAACTCTTCATCATGTCGCGCATGAAGCGTGAAACCCCCCTGCCTTACAGCGGGCCGGACGGGGTGATCTATGCCGTTTATTTCAGCCACGCCGCCAGCGTGGAAAGCTCAACCCCGCTGATCGGCGTATGCCCCCCGGATATGCTGGCGCAAGTGGAAGAGGTCGTTTTGCGCGTGCAAACCGAATGGAAAGAACAATATTGAGCAAGGTATACCTGATCGGCGCCGGACCGGGCGACCCCGGCCTCATTACCCTGAAGGGCAAAGAACTGCTCGCGCGGGCGGATGTGGTCGTCTATGACCATCTGGCCGCGGAGGACCTGCTTTGCTTCGCCCGTCCGGATGCCGAACTGATCTACGTGGGCAAGAGCGGCGCGGACCACACCCTGCCTCAGGAGCAAATCAACGCCCTGGTCCTCAGGAAGGCCAAATCCGGAAAAACCGTGGCCCGGCTCAAAGGCGGCGACCCCTATGTCTTCGGGCGCGGGGGGGAGGAAGCCGAAGAACTGGCGGCGGCCGGGATCGATTTCGAGGTCGTGCCCGGAGTGAGCAGCGGAGCCGCCGCCCCCGCCTGCGCCGGCATCCCCCTGACCCACCGCTCCTGCGCCTCCTCGGTGATTTTCGCAACAGGGCACGAGAACCCGGACAAGGAACAAAGCGCCCACAACTGGGAGGCTATGGCCAAAAGCGGCTCCACCCTGGTTTTCTATATGGGCGTGAAAAACCTTCCGGAAATCGCCCGCAAGCTTATCGATAACGGTCTTGCGAAGGACGTCCCGGCGGCTCTGATCCAGTGGGGCACGACCCCACAACAGAAAAGCATCCTTACCACCCTGGGCCGGGCCGCGGCGGACGCGGCGGAAAACGGCTTTGCCCCGCCCTCGATTTTCCTGGTGGGCAAAGTCGCCCTGCTCCGCGAGAAACTCAACACCTTTGAAAGACGCCCGCTTTTCGGCAAGGCGATAGTGGTGACCCGGTCCAGGGAACAGTCCTCGGACACGGCGGCCGAGCTTGCCGGACTGGGCGCCCGCGTCCTTGTTTTTCCGACCATCACGGTCGCGCCTCTGCCGGACGACGGCGGCCCCGGCTCCATGCCGGAGAGCTTGTCCGACTACGGCCTGATCATTTTCACTTCCGCGAACGGGGCGCGTTTTTTCTTCGCGCGCCTTGCGGCTCGCGGACGGGACGCCCGCGCCCTGGCCGGGGCGGACATCGCCTGCATCGGCCCCGGCACGGCGTCCGCCCTGCGGGGCTTCGGCCTCAAAGCGGACCTGCTGCCGGAGAAGTATGTGGCGGAAAGCGTGGCGGAGGCGGTTTTCCGGCATTATCCGCCGCAGGTTCTGGAGCGGCTGCGCATTTTGCTGCCCAGAGCGAAGCAGGCGCGCGACGTTTTGCCGCGTTTGCTTGCAAGGCGCTGTGAACGCGTCGACATCCTCGAACTTTACGAGACAAGGCCGGGGACGGCGCGCAAAGAGGCGCTGCTTGAGGAACTGGAGGCGGGAAGAATAGACTGCGTGACCTTTGCGTCTTCCTCCACCGTGAAAAATTTTCTCGAGCTGATCCCGGCGGAAGTTCTGCGTCGCAGCCCGCGCCTCAAATTCGCCTGCATCGGACCGATAACCGCGGCCACTCTGGAAGAAGCCGGACTTGTCTGCCACATCCGGCCTGAGGAATACACCATACCGGCCTTGGTCAAAGCCCTGAGGGAAAATCTGGCGGACGGGAACTGATTCCGGCCTTGGTCCGAAGGCGCATACGGCATTGCCGCACGCTTGCGCAGAGTTTCAAGAGGCTTGTCCCGCGCGGAAATCCCACCGGCATGACATGTAGAAATTAGGAGTCAGGGCTGACGCATCTTATTGCGTCAGCCCTGCGGCGATGCGCAAGTATCGTCCGAAGCCGCAGGCTTCGCAAGAAGCAAGGCGGCTTTGCCGCCGCCGCAAATCTCAAAGGTATATATTACAATACCTTGAATTAACAATAAATTTTAGATGCGTCAGCCCTGATTAGGAGTTGACATTACTTTTTTAATTTTATACATTATTTTTTACATGTCAATCTCTATAGACGCGGGAGGCGTTATGGCAAATCTCCAAATCAAAATTGATGATTCCTTGAGAGACGACGCACAATTTGTAGCCGCTCAACTTGGGCTGGACGTCGCATCCGCCGTACGCATGTTTTTAGTTCAGATGGTCAAGCATAATGGCTTGCCTTTTCATCCTGTAGCCGACCCATTTTATAGTGTGGCGAATCAACGATATTTGAAACGCGCCATAGCTGATATCGAGAAAGGCGCTAATATCGTGCAGCATGATTTGATTGAGGAATAATATATGCGGTTGGCATGGTATTCTGACGCATGGGAGGACTATCTATACTGGCAGACGCAGGATAAAAAAATACTCAAAAAAATTAATGAACTAATTAAAGATATAGAGCGGAATGGATATGCAGGAATTGGCAAGCCTGAACCGTTAAAAAAAGACCTTGCCGGTTGGTGGAGTCGTCGTATCAACGATACGGATCGATTGATATACAGAATTGATGGTGATTCTTGTTTAATACTCCAATGCAAAGGGCATTACGATTAGGAGGCGCCTCAGAAGAAGCTGTGGGGAGGTTCGCTCCGGTCGCCGAGCTACTTTGCCGGAAGCTGCGGAGACTCACCGATTACGGTTCTCCGACAGTACATTGAAGCACAACGGCCGACAAGAACCGCACCGCTGACTATTCCTTGCAATCGAGATGCAGCGGAAAGAACTGCGTCCCAATCAAGTGCGGATTTTTCCAACGGAGCCTCCTACGAAGAAATTCCAGAAATGGTAGCGCTGCTCAGACTGATCGTGAATATAATTAGCGCAAACACGCTGGATGGATATGGTCAGATCGGGATTAGCCTCCAAGGCGTCTCGAAGCTCAAGCCAGTCGGCGAGATCTCCCCGGCTGATGATATCGTCGATAGCCACAAGAGAATGTGGCTGTGTGTCAGTGATGTGGCGGTGCAGCATGTTTTTTGTCCTGTTCCGCAGCTTTGCACTTGTCGATATAATCTTGAGGGAACCTCTATAAACCGTCTCCCCTGGCGGCGTCAGGCTCCTTTCGCCAACGGGTCGAATATGTTGAATATACTCCCCCTTGTCGAAACTCGCCTTCCTTGCCGGGAAACAAAAATCC
>JAITRF010000095.1 GCA_031288535.1 Desulfovibrio sp.
AGACCACAATGGGCGTTTCGGGAAAGGCCAGGGCCAGGGAGCGCAGGCCGTTCACCGTGTCGCTCATGGCCTGTCCGCCGACGATGATCGCATGGAATAGAACGGAATGGCCGTTTTCCGTGAGCAGCGCGGGTATATTTTCATCCACCAGATATTTGCCGAGGGCGATGAAGGATGAAGCCCCGCTGTCCACAACGGCATGGGTGCCAGACGGCAGATCGTTGAGTTCCAGGATCAGCCTGTCGAATTTGCGGCGGTTGATATTGCCGTCCACCATGATTTCCAGGCGGTTGACGGCAAATTCCCTGAAGCCGTATAGCGTGGCGTTGGTAGGATCAATGTCGTACAACGCCGTATTTTTTCCGTAGTGCTGCAAAGCCTGATACAGCATTGCCGCAAGCATGGATTTGCCCACGCCGCCCTTGCCCTGTTGGATGAGATGAATTGTCGCCATGTCCTTTCCTTTGGTTAAAATGAGTCGTTGGGGTTCATTGTGCGTGGATCGGGGAAAGTTTTGGATTCAGCTTTGATGATGCCCGGCTGACGTTGCGGGAAAGCGGGAGAAGGTTGCCGGTTTTCCGCAGGAGAAGACGTAGCCTTCACGGGCTTGGCGGGAGGGATGTTTCTTTCCGCGTTGCGGAGTATTTGCGTGAAGGAGGAATAGGCCATAGTAAAACGGCCTTCCTCCGTCAGCTTGTCATGGATCATTTTTTGGTTATGGCCTTGGGCCAGCAGGGAATCTATGACTTCCTTGCAGACCTTGTATTGAATTTTCGCCATATCTTTGCGGAGACGCTTACCGGGCGGCATGGACGACCCCGGCAAGCTGGAGTTCCCGCACTTTGGCCCGGATCAGGTTTTCGATGCGGGCGGGCAGTTTTTCCCCCTTTTCGATTTTGATACGAATTTTCCGGTAATGCCGGTTTGTATAACCCAAGGATGCCGCTACCTTCTCATGTGTGCCGAAGGCGGCGAAAAGGAAATTCATATGATATTCCATCGTGTTATTCCCCGTCTGTTATTCCGTGAAATTTTCATATAATATATACATGAAATTTCTTGTTGCAAGTGTCAGAAAATCATGGTAGCGATTTTTTCAGAAAAAATATTCGGCGTTTTTCAGGAGGACAGATGGACAAGGACGATTTCCCGCAGATGGTTGAGCGTGAGTTTGTAACGGTCATAGCCAGACGGGCGGATGAGCGCGGATATGGCAAGGGCGAGTTCGCGGTCCGCATGTGGCCCTGGATGAACCCCAAGATTGCGGCTACGCGCTGGTGTTCCATTCGTGAAAAAGCCGCCCATACGGGCAAGCCGCAAATCGTTTCCCTTGCGGACGCGCAGCGCATGGCCGACGCTGTGGGCGAAGAATTGGGCTATCTGGTGGTCGTGGCGAAAGAAAACGTGAAGAAAGCTCTACGGGCGGAAGCACAGGAGGAAAAGCAATGATCAGGCGAGGCGACAGCGATTTGAAGGAAATGGAAGGCAAGGCCGGAGAACTCGTGGCCCTGACCATGGAAGTATGCGAAAGGCGTCTTGCTTCCGCCCGCGCACCCCTTACCCCGCCGCAAATAGCTCTTTCGGCGGCGGCAATGACCGTGCATCATTCGGTGGAAACCTTTTTGGCCGTGACCAAAATCCCGGATCAGCCCGCAGAAAAGTAGGGCATTTTTTTGCTTGACTTCATCAGAAATTCTTGTGAAAATGCACAAGATATTCCGGTGAAGACAGAAAAGGGTCAGGCTCCATGCCTTACGAACCGGACGATATTCTCAATCTTAGTGAAGTTGCTGACTATTTGCGCCTTGACCCCAGAACTGTTTTGCGGATAGCTTCAAAGTTAGGTGGCAGGCGTACCGGGAGGCGCTGGAGATTTCGTTACGGAGATGTGACGGAGTTTTTCCATGCCTACACTACGCAAGACCAGAGGCAACGTATGGATGGCGCGAGTTGTCGTGGACGGCAAGCAGGTTGCCTGCCGACAGTTCCCGCCGGGAAAAAAGGGCGGCCCGGAATGGAGGGCCGCAAAAGAATGGGAGGAGGAACAGCTAAAAATAGCGTTGACCCGGAAGGAGATGGAACAGACTGTGACCCCTTCGGCCTTAGAAATGCTCTTGGCTTGGGGTGAAAACTATCTTGCCCATGCGAAACGGACAATGGCGCGGCAAACTTGTGTGGAGAAACAGACGGTGATGAAGGGATTTTTCGCCTTTTGCCGATCAGAGGGCATAGAGGACTTGGGAAGCCTTACCAAAGCGAAGGCGCTCAAGCATCTTTCCGCCCTGGCGGACGATAAAGGCGGCAAAGTCGCCAACAAGGCAAGAAAAAACCTGATCGCCGCCTGGAATTGGGGTGTTGACTTTGTGGAGGACTTTCCACAAGTCGTCCCGCCCTTCCGCCAGGTGAAGCCGTTTCCCATTGAGAAGGGCCAGAGGTATGTTCCCCCGGAAGAGGACGTGATCAAGGTCATGCGGGAAGCGCGTAGGCAGGATTTGGTTTTCCTGCTTACCCTGTATTACACCGGGGCGCGGCGCGGCGAAGTATTCCGCCTGACTTGGGACGATGTGATTCTGGATGACGGCAAAATCCGCCTCACCGACAACAAGGCCAGAACCGGGGAAAAGCGCGTCCGCTGGCTGGACATGCACCCGGAACTCGTCAAGGCGCTTTCCTGGTGGAAAGAAGCCCGTCCCTGCAAGGTGGATAACGTGTTCATGCAGTTGCAGAACGACAGCAATATGGGCCAGCCCTACCGGGCGCGGTTACATTTTATGGACACATTATGCCTCAAGGCGGGGGTAAAACCCTTCGGATTCCACGCCATCCGGCATAAATCGGCGGCGATTGCCTTTATGTCCAAAGGCTTGAACGCCGCGCAAATCCTCATGGGCCATGCGCGGGCGACCACGACGGACATATATGTCCGTAGCGCGGGACTCTATGCCCCACAAGGCATGATCCTTGAGGCGCTTGGCAACAGCGGCATCGGGCAGGCGGTTGGTGGCCTGCTGGAACGGGAAATGCCCCGGAAGCCTGACACTCCCGAGGCATTTTGTAACCAGAACCATGTAACCAACACGGTTCAAAACCTAAAAGCGCATCTAAGCACTTGAAATTCTTTGGCGTCCCCAAGCGGATTCGAACCGCTGTTGACGGCGTGAAAGGCCGTTGTCCTGGGCCGACTAGACGATGGGGACTTCCTCGCAACACGTTGTCGTGAATTTATATTTATATTTTGATAAGCACGTGTAGTCAATATTTTTTGGGCACATTTTTTTGGAAAATTGTCGCAGGCATATGATAAGATGATTGCATAAAAATAGCATAATATATTGATATTATTTAATAAATATGCCATTATGGTCTCCAGATACATAGCGCAACAGGAGGCTTCAATGGAACGGCAGATGGGTACGAACAGTTTGGCTGATTACTCTGTTTCCAAAACGCCCACTAAGGGCACTTTTCTGGATGGGGTTAAACTCCTGAAAAAAGGGATAGCCGTTGATGCGTCCATAGTCAGTTCCATCGCTCGGCCGCGTACCCATCAGGAAATTGTGGTGATGGCCGAGGATCGGAAAGAGGAAGAAAAGGCGGAAGCTTCTGTGGAGTGTACAGTTACAATCAAGCATTCTCGAGATACGGATGCCTCTTGGATCAAAAAGGGAAAGGAAGCTGGTACGGCATAAAGTCTATGCGGGCGTGGACATAGAAAAAGGCCTGATTCTTGCGGCGCATGTCACACAGGCTAACAAAGCCGATACCGGAGAATTGGGACAGGTTTTAAGAACGCGAACATGACGAAGCTTGCCCGTGCCTATGCCTACAAGGGATATCCCAGCAGGTCAAACGGAGAAAAAATTCGAGCGCATGGCTCAAAAACGGCATCATGGACAAGGCAAAACGCAACAGACCGCTGAGTTTCTGGGAAAAAGCCCGCAACAAATTGATCAGCTGAAAACGGTTTATCATGGAGTGTACCTTTGGAAGCCTGAAAAAGTGGTATGGTCTGACCCGCGCCCTTTATCTCTGCCCTGCCAAGGTACAAGTGCAAGTGCTGCTGAACTCTATAGCGTTCAACTTGAAGAGCGGTTTGTCTTTTCGCCCCACATAGGAGAACTGCGCCTAAAATTCGGAAAAAAGCGAAAAAAAGTAAAAAAATATAGAAAATACAGAGAAAAAAGTAGAACACCGGACTAAAAGGCAGGTAAAATTTTGCGGAAAAATTGATGTCAACCCTTGGATGGAACAACAAAGCATTTATGTAATAGTCTTTTTATGGGCAGATTCCGGGTTTTTCCATCAACATAGAGAGGCATTTTCCTTCAAATAGGCATGGACAGATCAGCCGACCAGCCATTTTTCCCGCCGTCAGAAAAATATGTGTAGTATAGTTGCGCCTTTGCTGTCGCCCATAAATCAAGAGACAAAAAATTAAGGACAGAATCGGAAGGAAGCCAGATTGATCGGATTTGTCCTGTCTGCGGGCAGGACACAATCCCGTGAAGAGAAAAGGCACACGCCCCTGGCGCGGTCAGGAAAGGGAAAAACAGGGCGTTGACATAACACAAAGTATGACATAACTATTACGCTCTGTGTAACCGGATAGCACGAGGGTCTATAGAGGGTTTTCAACATAGACGGTTTGCCAGATTCGCGCGCAAATAAGCTATATCGGATGAATCCTTGCATGAGGCCGTCAAGTGAATTGGAGCTGGAAGCTATGATGCCAATTTGGGCGCGGGAGTATTCAAACAGCGAATCTATAAGAACGAAATTTTCGCGGCCATTCATGGAACCGCCGAAGGTCTTCACGCTTACGGCGTCATTGACAAGACGACCATGCGGGAGTTTGACAAATCTTGCCTCGCACCGGTGAAAGGCATAACGCCGGATGAAATACGCGCCATCCGCAAACGGGAAAGACTGTCACAACCTGTCTTTGCCCGTTATTTGAATGTTTCTAAAAATCTTGTCTCGGATTGGGAGCGAGGCGTGAAGAAGCCCGGAGGTCCGTCTTTGCGTCTATTGTCCATCGTAAAATACAAGGGACTTGATGCTGTCAGCGTGTAAATTGGCGCGTTCTTTGGGAAGCTTGTATCGCAAATTCACCCAATCCATTAGGAGGACGAGACAATGCTCAAGTATGTAGATCATACGAAAATGGGACGTGGGCGGCACGGCTGGCTGGACAGCCATTTCCATTTTTCCTTTGCGGAATATTACAACCCACAAAACATCCGCTTTGGCGTTCTGCGCGTCTTTAACGATGATATAGTTCAGGCGCAGGAAGGCTTTGACACTCACCCTCATCAGGATATGGAAATTATCTCTTATGTAGTGCAAGGAGAGCTTTCACACAAGGATAGCATGGGCAACGCCCACACCCTGACTCGCGGGCAATCACAATATATGTCGGCCGGTACAGGGGTCTTTCACAGCGAGCATAACTGGCAGGACAAGGACGAACTGCGTTTTATGCAGATTTGGATATTCCCTGATCAGCGTGGCTATACGCCCAACTACGGCGACTATCGGTTTGCATTGGAAGAGAGATTCGATAAGTGGCTTCCGATTGCCACTGGCTATAACAACAAAGAAAATAACGCCCCGATTAAAGTGCATCAAGACATCAACGTGTACGCGACAATTCTTAGCGCGGGTAAGAGCATTGATTTCAAGGTTGGCGGCGACAGGCAGGCGTATTTGGTGTGCTTGGAAGGCGGAGCGGACATTGGCGATATTCACTTAACTATGCGGGATGCCCTCGAAATCGTCAAAGAGAATGTGACCATTACGACAAGCGATGGTTGCCATCTCTTTATTATCGAAATGCCGTATGACGATGCCTGCTTCAAGAAATTCAATCTGGAAAAACGGCTGAATAACACACCTATGTGGTAGCATGGGCTGTAAAAAGCAACAAGGTAAACGCTCACAGGATCTAGAAAATATTGATATTTTCTGCTGTGAAGGAAACATGACGACCGAGCCGTTACCTGTAATTCCGCTGACCGTCGAGGTCCTCAGCTGAACCCCGCCCGAAGCGATAGACCTGATCGTGCGCCTGCTCGCACAGGTCGCGCGCTGCAAGGGCTGACGGTGGCGGCACAAGCACGGGAAGGCGCTCGCAGTCCGAGTTGAGGCGCTGGAAGCGAAACTCAACAAAAATTCTTCCAATTCAAACAAACCTCCATGTGAGCGCTTACGATTTCGGTTGCCAGCTCCACGGTCAGGGTGTCGATTACGACATCCCATCCCGGCTATCTTCAACATTGAGGTGGAGCACAAAATGATTTTAATGCGGTGTTGTTGCGTTTTACCCAATCCACTGCGCCCATGTGGAGCAATACAAACCAGACGGCCATTGGGGGACGGCTTCTAAACTTCAAAGAGCATCTCGAGATCCTCGCGGGAAAGCGATTTCCACGCCTCCGCGCCGGGGATGACCGAAGCCGCCACATTCTTTTTGGATTCCTGAAGCTTGAGGATCTTCTCTTCCACGGTGTTGCGGCAGATGAGCTTGTAGGAAAATACCTGGCGCGTCTGACCGATGCGGTGCGTGCGGTCAGTGGCCTGGTTTTCCACAGCCGGGTTCCACCAGGGATCATAGTGGATGACGTAATCAGCCCCGGTCAGATTGAGTCCCGTGCCGCCCGCTTTAAGAGAGATCAGGAAGATCGGTATGTCCGCTTCATTGTTGAATCGCTCCACCTGCTCGAAACGGTCCTTGCTCGCCCCGTCCAGATAACAGAAAGGAGTGCCGATCAGTTGCAGCCAGGAGCGGATGATGTGCAGCATCTGCACGAACTGGGAAAACACCAGCACTCTGTGGCCTTCCTCCACTATGTCCGTGATCATGTCCTTGAACACGTCGAATTTGCCTGATCCCAAGCTGGAAATGGACACGTCCGGCAGATCGATCTTGAGCAGACGGGGGTGGCAACAGATCTGGCGCAGCTTGAGGAGGGCGTCCAATATGGACATCTGGCTCTTGGCCATGCCGTTGGCGTCCACCGTGTTCAGCACCTGCTCCCTGAGTTTTCTGGCCAGCATGGCGTAAAGCTCGGCCTGATCCTCTGCTAGGCCGCAGAAATAGGTGTTTTCGATCTTGGGCGGCAAATCCTTGGCCACTTCTGCCTTGGTGCGGCGCAGGATAAAGGGGCGCACCCGAAGGCGCAGGCCGGACAGGGCCGCATCGTCCCCGTCCTTGATGGGCCGGACGATGCCGCGCCGGAAATAGTGCTGGGCGCCCAGAAAACCCGGCATGAGAAACTCGAACAGGGACCAGAGCTCGAAAAGATTGTTCTCTATGGGCGTGCCGGAGAGGCACAGGCGCATGTCGGCCCTGATGTGCCGCACGGACCTCGCGGTTATCGTGTTGGGGTTCTTTATGTTCTGGGCCTCGTCCAGAATGACGGTGCCGAACTCGTATTTTTCCAGTTCCTCAAGGTCGCGGCGGAGCAGGGCATAGGTGGTGAGTACCAGATCTGCCTGCCGGATGCGCTGGAACATCCCTTCGCGCTTGGCGCCGTATATGGTGAGCAGACTGAGGTTCGGCACGAATTTTTCCGCTTCCTTCTCCCAGTTCGGCAAAACGGAGGTCGGCACCACTATGAGATTGGGTTTGCGGGTGCCATGTTCATAGATATGCTGGATGAAAGACAGGGTCTGCACGGTTTTGCCAAGCCCCATCTCGTCCGCGAGGATCCCCCCGAAATTGTATTCGCGCAGGAAATTGAGGTAGGCCAACCCCTGCTTCTGATAGCCGCGCAAGGTGGCGTTGAGTCCGGCGGGCGGGGGGACGGGGGTGATTTCCCTGAAAGAGTTGATCTTGTCCCGCAACGTGTCCCAGAAAGGGTCGGTGACCGCTCCCGGCAGATCCTCAAGCAGGCTGTCGAGTATGGGGGCGCCAAACTGGGCGTACTGCCCCTTGGGCGGTTTGGAAGGGTCCAGCCCCAGGGCCTGGAGCTTGCCGGCTATGCGTTCCAGCCAGGCTTCAGGCAGGCTGCTGTAAGAGCCGTCTCTCAGCTGCACATAGCGTTTGCCCTGAGTCCAGGCTTTCCATATTTTTTCCAGGGAAACGCTCTGGCCGTCATATTGGACGGTTATGTCCAGATTCAGCAGCTTCTCAGCCTCGTTGCTCTTTACCTCGGCGGTGATCACCGGCTGGGAGAGATGCACTTTGTAGCGGGTCAGGGCGGCTTCGCCGTAAATGCGGTAGGTTTTTACAAGCTGCGGGTAGATGTCGAGAAGAAAGGTCACCGCCTCTTCCGGCTCAAGGAACCAGATATGCGCGTTGCGCGGCTGAAACTGGATTTCCGTGAGCATGTTGGTGAGGGCCGCCTCTTCCTCCTGGCGCCTGCGCACAAGATAGGTTTTCCCCTCATAGGCGTAGCTGCCAGTCTGAAAATCGGGGTTCGGCCCGGGCATGGCGAATTCACCGTGTATGGTTTCATAGATGTTCTGGATTTGCAGGGTGAGCAGGCTGCCTTCCTCGTCCAGAAACAGCTTGGGATTATACTTGGCAGGCACGAAAAAAGGCTCCATGCGCTGGAGGAAGTCCTCTTGCTCATAGAGGGCCGAGGTGGGCAGACGGCTCCAGACCCGATCCAGAAATTCCGAAATGTCCTCGCGGGGAACGGCAAGCGGCGCACGCGTCAGTTCCTGCACCAGACCGGATTCCAGGGTGGAATAGACCGGGAAGAAGCTGTTCGGCCGACACACCCACATGGGCATGTGCCCGTGGAACGTGGTTTCCGTGCCCTCAATGGGCAGGGGAGGTTTGTTTTCGCTGTGCAGGAGCAGGGCGAGTGTCAGACCTTCGCTCTCGCTGAAGTTCGGCCTGATCTTCAGGTGCAGGCTGCGCCGCTCAATGCGGCAGGGCGAATCCGTGTCCTTCCACAGCAGGTAATATTCGTTGCGCACGGACCAGAGGAACCAGGAGAGGAGTCCGTCCGGTATGCTGACGCGGTGGCCGGAGTATTCCTCATGCCCGGCGATCAGCCGGGCCACCTGGGGAAAGTCGGGCGAGAGCTCGCATAGTTCCGGGTTGTCCATGATCTGCTGCAGGGTGACGGGATTGTGTACCGAAGACAGGCCGGATTTGTTTTGCCGGCCCCGGAAGAAGGCCACCTGCAAACGTCCCGGCTCCGGGTAGAAGCGCAATATGAGATAGTGGCGGCCTGCTTCCGCCTCCGGTTCGGCGCTGAAAAAAGAACGGAAAATCTGGCGCCAGTCCGCATGCGGGCGCATCGCCTCGACGGGAGAATCCGCGTGCGCCTCAAGCTCGGAGAGAAGCTCCAGGGCGGCGGCCGCCACGTGCCGGCAGGCCCCGGAAAAGGAATCCTGACAGTTGCATTCGTAATTGATCGTCTGTTCCCGGATGGACAGCGTCAACTTGGGGCTGTAGACCTGCAGGTCGTCGCCCTGGATGCTGCCTTCCGCTTCCCAGAAGGCTTCGCCCTTTTTCAGCTTGAGCTTCTGCATGCCGGTTTCGCTGAGAAGCTCGCGCGATGCTTCCACAATATAATCCGGTACGGAGCTGCCTATGAATTCGATAAGCATTTTCCGGATGCGGGTGTCGTACATGGCGTCGTCAGCCTTGCCGCGGCGGTTAGTTAAACAGTATATCGCGCATGAGGTCGGAATTGTTTCAAAGCCGGCGGTCGCAAAGCCGATTGTACCTTATAACCTGAGCGCGGATTGTTTTCAATAAGCGGCGGCGAATTTGCGGCAAAAATGTTTTGCCGCGCATTTGCCGCGTTTGCGGGGCGCAAGGAAATTTTTCCGTAAGGGGGCGGAGGGAGGGTAGAGCAGATCAACATTGAAAATGTTCATATGCTCTGCAAGGATTTGCCGCGCACATCCTTGCCGCGAGATTGCCGCAAGGCGAATTTGCTTGGCCGTCAAGCGGCGATTTTCAAACGAAACCTGCTCTGAAGGCGAAAGAGAGGGCAAAGCAGGAGCGCGGCCGCGTCGAAGCCTTTCAGGGGCGAAATGCTTCGAGGGCGCGTAATTTTTCCAGGGTATCGCCGTCAGTGAACTCGAATTTCAGAGGGGTGAGCGTTACCCAGCCGTTGTTTAACAGACCCCGGTCGGAACCCGGAAGCACGTATTCTTCCGGTATGGACCCGTCCAGCCACCAGTAAGGGCGGCCGCGCGGATCCTCACGCCGGTAGTGCCAATCCCGCCACACGGCCGTGGTTTGGGGGCAGAGGGCCAGACCTTTGAACTCGGACACGGGCCGGTTCGGCATGTTCAGGTTCATGACGCGGCGTTGCGGGATGGCCACCCAGGGAATACGCTCCAGCACGTCCACGGCATAGCGCGCGTGATCGCTTATATCGCCGGGACGGAAGTTGTCATAGGAAACCGCCAGAGCGGAAAACCCGAGACAGGCGGCTTCGGTGGCGGCGGCCACGGTTCCGGAGTAGAGAATATCCGGGCCGACGTTGGCCCCGGCGTTTATTCCGGAGACCACGGTGTCCGGAATGAAGCCTTCAAGCAGTTCGGCCAGACCGAGTTTTACGCAGTCCGTCGGCGTCCCGAACACCCCGAATCCGGAAAAGTCCGGCTCGGTCAAGAGCTTGGCGCGCAAGGGGTTTAAGATGGTGATGGAGTGTCCGACAGCGGATTGTTCGGTCATGGGAGCAACCACGCGCACCTCGTGTCCCTTGTCCCTGAGAGCCATGTAGATAAGACGCAACCCGGTCGCGTAGATGCCGTCGTCATTGGTCAGAACCACTTTCATGTCTTTCTCCGTCCGCGTTTGCCGCAAGGCCGCGCAAAGTTACCGCGCGGCCCGGCTTTGGTCAAGGCAGGCGCGGTAATACGTCGATTCTTTGATTGACATGTGCGATATTTTTATGTAATTTTAATTCCTTATGATCTTTTGTCGCTTGGGCATATTTTTATCGGGAATTGGAATTGCGCCTGCCGGGGCAGGCGCCAAACCCGCTGGTTTTGCAAGGAGCAGACAGGCTTTGCCTGCCTGCGGCTTTCCAAATAAAGTGAAACGTTTTATTTGGAATTCGAACGACACAGGCGGCGTATGCCAAACTCTTTCCGCCCTTTTTCCCTGCCCCGGTTGACGCGTCCCGTCCTCATCCCGGCAATTTTGCTCCTTTCGCTTATTCCGGCAAAGGTCCGGGGAGAAGTGAGCATAATCGACGATGCCGGGCAGCGCGTGACCCTGGCTGCACCCGCGACGCGCATCGTATCCCTGTATGCAGGTCTTTCCGAATGTCTGGCGGTGCTGGGGCTTGCAGGGAACATCGTCGGCCGCACCAACTCCGACGATACGGTGCCTGCATCCCTGCCCAATGTCGGCACCCATATCCGCCCGAACCCGGAACTGATCGCGGCCATGGCCCCGGATCTTGCCGTCCAGTTCGAAGGGCGGGAAACTGCTCAAGCCGCGGAAAACCTGCGCCGTCTGAATATACCGGTGGCGCGCTTTCGCATATCCTCCTTTGAAGAGCTTTTTTTCTGTCTGCAACGCCTGGGAGTGCTCTGCGCAGGAGATGAAGCGGCAAAGGCCGGCATCAGGGGCTTGCGCGAACGTCTGGCAAAGGTATCCGTCTCCGCCGCGCAGGGCCGCAAGCCGAAAATTTTCTTTGAGACCCGCTACCCAAATCTGCTCGGCGCGGGCGGCGGACATATCGTCAACGACATTATCGCCGCGGCCGGCGGGACAAACTGCCTTGCGGACTACCCGGAGCGCTTGGTGCGTATAAGCGAGGAGGCCGTTGTTCTCTTTGATCCGGACATATACCTGGTGCAGCGGGGGGACATGAACAAAAACCCCTCCCCGCCCGCCGGGCGCGCCCATTTCACGCATCTGGCGGCCGTGGAAAACGGTTTTGCGCTTATGGTCGATGAAAGCCTCTATTCCCGCGCAGGTCCGCAAAGCGTGGCGGCTGCGGAGAACCTGGCCCGGATCATAGCCGTTTGGCGTGAGAAAAATGGACGAAAAGAATAAGCCGTCCGTGTTCGGCACCCTGTACGGAGTGGGAGTGGGTCCGGGCGACCCGGACCTCCTTACCCTTCAGGCGGTCAAGGTTTTGCGCTCGGTTTCTGTCGTTTTGAGCGCCGCCTCGCCCGGCAAAGAGGAGTCTCTGGCCCTGGCCGTCGCCGCTCCGCACATCCCGCCTCAGACCAGAATACTGCGCCTGGATTTTCCCATGACCAAGGAGCGGACGCTGCTGGAGCGGGCTTGGGAGGACAATGCCGCCTGCGCTGCGGAAATTCTCCGATCCGGGCAGGACGCCTGCTTCCTCACGCTCGGGGACCCCATGATCTACAGCACCTTCGGCTATCTGATGCAGACGCTCTCCCGCCTGTACCCGGCCCTTCCGGTGAGCGTGGTGCCGGGGATTACGTCTTTCCAGGCCGCGGCGGCGAAGACGCGCACCGTCCTTTGCCAGGGCGGGGAAAACCTGCTGCTCGTTTCCGGCATCAATAGCAGGGAAGACCTGGTAAAAGCCCTTGAATATGCGGACGGTGCGGTTATACTCAAGGCTTACCGCAATGCCCCGTTCGTCCGCGAGGCCCTGATCCGGGCAGGCCGGGACTCCGAAGTGGTTTTCGCCTCCCGCATAGGGCACGGGGAGGAAGCAAGCGGTCGGGGTCTGCAATCCATGCCCTCCCGGCCGCCTTATCTTTCTCTGCTGATCGCGCCGCCAAAGCGTTGATACTCTCTCCGTTTCTCCTCTGGCACGTTTCCTGCTTTTTACCGGAAAGACCAGCGGCGGGGGAAAATTTTTCCTTCCGCGCCGGTTTCCCCGTATTCAGGGCGGTTTCACGAGGAAACCGCCGGGTCTCGGGCGGCGGGGATGCGCCGCATCAGACCCGGGCCCTGCGCCGTGAAGCGCCGGCGCAAGGCTTATCCGCCCTAATTTGTAGCGGGGGAAGGGAGACGCGCGATGATGAGTTCACTCTACATAGGGGCGACCGGCATGGTCAGCCACGGCGAGGGCATAGCCGTAATCGCCAACAACCTGGCCAACGTCAACACCGTCGGTTACAAGCAGATTTCCCTGCAGTACGCCGATTTGATGAGCCAGCACCTGACGGCATCTTCCGCCGACCTGACCAACTGCAACCAGAAAGGCATGGGCGCCGCTCCTTTGGAAACGCGCACCCTGTTTACGGTGGGAGGTTTTGAGAGGGGTTCGGAGGCTACGGATCTTGCAATTAACGGCATCGGTTTTTTTGGAGTGCAAAAGGACGGGCTTACCCAGTACACGCGGGCGGGTGATTTTCGCTTCAGCAAAGAGGGTTGGCTCCTGGACCCCAGCGGCTGGAACGTTCTGGGGCGGGCCATAGTGAACGGGCAGGAAGCCGGTTCCGCCACCCCGATCAAGCTGAATCTGAACGACGAGGGCATAGGTTACATGCCCCCCCGTGTGAGCGCGCTGGTCACTTCCTGTTCCAATCTGGGCGGCTTGGCGGATAAAACTTCCTCTTCCGCCAACCCCTTTTTTTCCCTGGCTTCAAGCTGGAACGGCATCGGTTCCCCTCCTCTGGGCGAACAGTCCTACGCTTACAGAGAGACCATTGAGTTCTACGATGCCGACGGTATAAGGCGCACCGCCAACATATACTATGATGCCGCAGGAGATAGCGGCGGGATGAAGGCGGTGGAGTACCTGGTGGCTATGGAACCCGGGGAGGACGCATCGGGGCTTGCGGGCACGGCGGCCGCCGGCTTGCTTATGGCCGGCACGATCACCTTTGCTTCGAACGGGGAAATGGCGAGCATGACCGCCTTTTCTCCGCCCGCCTCAGGAAACCCGACGGATCTCTCCGCCTGGACGCCCGCGCCTTTGCAGGACGGGTTGCCGGTTTTTTCCGTTACCCCGCGCGAGGCCTCGGCCGGACAAAGCATTTCCCTGGACAACGGTTATGTGTTCGCGGCCGGGGCGTCCACCGGAGTGGGGCAAAACAGTGCGGCGGACATCGTTTCTTCCGACGTATTCCGCAACAGCACGGACAAAAGTTTGAAGTCCAGGTCCACGGTGGCGCTGGGCGAGAGTCCGTCCGGGCTGTATTTTTCAACGGACGGCTATGCCGAGGGCTATCTGCGGTATGTGAACGTGACGCCGGACGGCATCGTGCGCGGCAGTTATTCCAACGGGCAGACGGAAGACCATTGGCGCATAACCACCTATCGTTTTACAAGCCAAGACGGACTGCGCCACGAAGGCGGCAATCATTATTCGGCCACCACGGCCTCCGGGGCGGCCAACGAGGGGGTGCCGGGCGAGGAAAATTTCGGCACCCTGGCTGAATTCGAGCTGGAGCAGTCCAATGTGGACTATGCGCGCGAGTTCAGCCTGCTCATAGTGACCCAGCGCGGTTTTCAGATGAACAGCAAGGTCGTGACCACCTCCGACCTGATGCTGCAACGTGCTCTGGAGCTTAAGCGCTAGTACGCTGTAACACTTAAAAATGCAGATCAAGCAGCGTACCAGCCGCCGGGCGACAAGCCCGGCGCGGCGGCGAAGCCGCCGAATCAAAGCAAAAAACACATTTTTTTCTTTGCGATCTTATCGCATAAAACGGATCGGATGCGTAGTTTTAATCGAT
>JAITRF010000087.1 GCA_031288535.1 Desulfovibrio sp.
CGCTACGCTCAGCATGACTTTGCCCCCTTCCACGCTTTGTCATTCTGAACGAAGCGAAGCGAAGTGAAGAATCCATCTTGAAAAAAGGCATGAAGATGGATGCTTCGCTACGCTCAGCACGACTTTGCCCCCTTCCACGCTTTGTCATTCTGAACGGAGCGAAGCGGAGTGAAGAATCCATCTTGAAAAAAGGCATGAAGATAGATGCTTCGCTACGCTCAGCATGACTTTGCCCTCAGCCGGGCGGTGAAGCGTACCTTGCGGCGGTTCCGGTACATATTTTTTATCAAGCGGGACTGGATGCGGCGGTTGAACTTCAAGGTTCAGCTTTACCCGAAGCGGGGGGAAACGTAACGGCGTTACGAATGGCGTAATTTTTCGGCGGGAGAATTATCCTGTTTTTCGCGCCGGTTTCTCCCGCGCCGCATCACCACCCGTTGAGATTTGAATGCCAGGCAAGTTCATGAGGGCTTGCAGAAAGGAATTACCCCGAGCAAAATAATCTTGATCATAAAGACCCCGTCTTCCCGGAGAGGCGTGGAAAGACGGGGTCTTGCGCGGTTCGGATTTTCCAGGGTCGAACCGAGCTAGAGCAGTCTAACTTTGAGATTATACACGGTTTATCTTCAGGCCGCGCCCGCTTCGGCGCTTAACCGCGCAAATAAATTGCGCTTGCGCCTTCGCGGCGGGCGTCCGCTCGCGCGGCCGCCAGAGCAATTTCAAAGTGAAATTGCTCTAATTCGTCGATGCCGAAAAAGGCCGCCGGGCTTTTTTCAGAAAGGCGCGCCGACGTAAGGCGCCGCTTTGCGGCCGCCGCAAACAGGTTGCGGTTCGCTTTGCGCCGCGCCCGGCCGCTTGACGGCGGGCGCAGCCCGCCTCCGCCAATCTCGCGGTGTTACGCATCGCTTCACACCGTCAGAGCATTTTGTCGGAAAGACACTTTCAACGGCAAAATGCCCTAATTCGCCTGTTTGATCAGAAAAGCCGGGATATCCGCCATGTCGGCGTCGTCATCGTAGAAGACGAAGCTTTCTTCTCCCGGGGTATGCGCGGGCTGGCGCTGCGTCTGTGGGGGTCCGCTCCTGTTCCATGAGGGGACGGAGCGGACCTGGGAGGAGTCCTCGGGAGAGGATTCTCTGTTTATTCTGTCAAGTACGCGTTGTCTGAGCCTGGGGTCCACGCCCTCGAACATGTCCAGTTCGTTTCTCGGGGGCGCGACGGCCGGTTTGGGAGGCAGGCCGGGTCTGCCGCTCCGGAAAAGCTGGGTGGACGCGCTCTGGCCGACCTCCAGCACCTTTTCCTGGGCGCGGTCTATGCCGGTGGCGATAACCGTGATGCGCATCTCGTCCCCCATGGTATCGTCAATGACCATGCCGAAGAAGACATAGGCCTGATCGTGGTGCGTGCCTTCGGTCACGATGTTCGCGGCCTCGGTCACCTCGTCGAGCTGGATGTTTCTGTCCGCGGTGACGTTCATCAGCACATGGCGCGCGCCGTCAATGGACACGTCTTCCAGCAGCGGGCTGGAAATGGCCTGCAGAGCGGCTTCCCTGGCCCTGGCTTCGCCTTTCGCTATGCCCGTGCCCATCATGGCCAGACCCGCGTCGCCCATGGCGGTTTTCACATCGGCAAAATCCAGGCTTATGTATCCGGGCTTGGTGATCAGCTCCGAGATGCCCTTGACCGCATGGAAGAGCACGTCGTCGACCTTTTTCAGCATTTCGATGAAAGTGGCGTTCCGGTGGGCGATGGTCGCCAGACGGTCGTTGGGGATGGTGATCAGGCTGTCCACATGCCGGCTGAATTCATCTATGCCCTGGCGGGCCGCCTCCCTGCGCGGCGGACCTTCCCAGTAGAAAGGCTTGGTGACCACACCCACCGTAAGGATGCCCAGTTCCTTGGCGATGCGGGCTATGACCGGGGACGCGCCGGTGCCGGTGCCCCCGCCCATGCCGGCGGTGACGAAAACCAGGTTCGCGCCCTCGATGATCTGGCGCAGTTGATCCTCGCTTTCCATGGCCGCCTCGAAGCCCACCTTGGGGTTGCCGCCCGCCCCGAGCCCCCTGGTAAGCTTGGCGCCAAGCTGCATCTTGTGGTCGGCCAGGGACTGCTCCAGATCCTGGGCGTCCGTGTTGGCCGCTATGAAAGTCACCCCGGAAAGCCCGGACGAAATCATGTTGTTGATTGCGTTGCCGCCTCCTCCCCCCACGCCGATGACCTTAATCTTGGCCAGATCGTTTTTGTTGATCACCAGATCTGAAAGTTCCATTTTGCCTCTCCTTGCCCTTGAGCCGGCCGGCGCCGGCTGTATGAGTGGTCTGCCGGAGATTTTTTCAGGTGATGTCCCTGAAGAAGTCACCGATAAATTTTATTCCGCGCGACAGGAAATTCTCGTTCCGGGCGCCTGATGCGCTCTCGGTCCTTTCGTTTTCCGCCCCGTAGCACATAAGGCCCACCGCCGTCGCATAGCGCGGGTCGTTCACCACGTCTATCAGGCCTCCGACGTTGCGCGGATACCCTATGCGCGTGGGCAGATTGAAAATTTGCTCGGCCAGTTCCTGGCAGCCGTCCAGAAGGGCGGTTCCGCCCGTGAGCACGACCCCGGCGCCGATCAGGTGCTTGCAGCCGGACTTGGTCAGTCCCTGTTCCACCCGGTCCAGGATGTCTTCCAGACGCGGCTGGCAGATCTCCGCGAGCAGGCGGCGCGAGAGGCGGCGCGGTTCGCGTCCGCCCACGCTGGGCACGGCGATTACCTCGTCCGGGCTCACCAGGTCCACCAGGGCGCAGCCGTAGCGGGTTTTGATCTCTTCCGCGCTGTTCATGGGCGTGCGCAGGCCGATGTAAATGTCGTTGGTCAGCTTCTGCCCGCCTATGCCGATTACCCCGGTGTGCTTGATCGTGTCGTTGGTGAAGATGGCGATGTCCGTCGTTCCGCCTCCTATGTCCACAAGGGCGACGCCGAGTTCGCGCTCCTCGTTCGTAAGCACCGCCTTCGCCGAAGCCAGAGATTCCAGGACTACCTCGACCACCCCGAGGTCGCTGCGGTGGCAGGCCGCGATCACGTTCTGGACGCTGGACACGGCCCCGGTCACTATATGTACCTTTACGGCCAGACGCACCCCGGTCATCCCGAGGGGATCGCGTATGCCGTCCTGGTTGTCCACGCTGAATTCCTGGGGCAGGGTGTGGATCACCTCGCGGTCCGCGGGAATGGCCACGGCCCCCGCATGTTCCAGCACCCGGTCCACGTCGCCCTGGCCGACCTCCCCGCCTTTCATGCCGATTTGGCCGGCCTCGCCACCCTTCACGGCTATGGCCACGACCCCGTCGCTGTTGAACCCCTTGATGTGGCTGCCGGCTATGCCGGCGTAAACGGAGCGTATGGAGCAGCCGGCCATCAGCTCGGCTTCTTCCACGGCCCTCTTTATGGATTTGGCCGTGCTGTCGATGTTGACCACGACCCCGTCGCGCAGACCCGTGGAAGGACAGGCGCCGACGCCGACGACGTCCGCCCCGGTTTCGCTGATTTCCCCGACCACCGCGCAGATTTTGGTGGTGCCTATGTCCAGTCCTATGACCAGATTGTTCGCCTTTGCCATGTTATCTCCTCACGCGTCATACCGGCGCATCCGCCCCGCCGGGCCGCGTTTCCACCCATACGTTAGCGCCTTGGGCCCGGATTTCTCTGACCCCGGGCAATTCATTCCGGCGTTGCAGATCCGCAAGCGCCAACCTCAGCCTTTGCAGGTTGGCCGGCCAGTTCTCAAGGCCGATGGAAAACCGCAGATCCGAGCCTTCCGTGTAAATTTCCAGCCAGCGCGCCGCCGACAGACGCAACAGCGATATCTCGCCCAGTCCGCGCAAAATCCGCGTCTCCTGCAAGGCCTGCGTCACATCCGGCAAAAGCTTCGTCGAAGACCAGGCCCCCGCTTCCACTTCCAGAGTCGGAAGCGAGGAGAACTTGCCGGGAATTACCGGGGCGATTATGCGCCCCGCCACATCGGCGTAATACAGGCTCCCCTCGTGCAGGATCCAGAAAGCCGGGCGCTTCTCCCGGACGCTTATCACCAGCGTGCCGGGCAATACGCGCTTCACCGATACTTCCTCCACCCAGGGATGGGCGGACAACGCGCCTTCCACGGCGTCTATGGACAAAGCTAGCGTATTGGCTCCTTCCAATAAATCGGCAGTCTTTAGAATTTCTCTAGAGCTTATGCGCGAATTTCCGTGAATTTCAATAGTCTTCAGAGCGAAATATTCACCCATGGTCGTGCTTCGGTAGCCGTAAACCAGGACAAGAGCGACACCGGCGACCAGAAGGAGCATGATGAAGGAAACCCCCAGTGTGGAAAGGGTGGTTTTTATCCCGCTCCAGGGGAGGCTGACATGGCGGGAGCGGGGAGCGGGCTTCGGGGGTTTGCGCAGGTTTTCCCGCGGCCGTTTGTCCTTGAGGCCCCTCGTCCTGTCGGGTCTGACCCGTCTTGCGCCCCGCGCCGGGGTTCTGTTTTTCAGGCCCATACGCGCACTTCCTTTTCCAGGAGCAGTCCGGAGGTTTTTTTCACCGCGACTACCGCTTCGTCCATGAGGTCCCTGGCCGCGGCATAAGACCCGTTCCCTTCGTTGATCAGGAAATTGGCGTGCAGGGTGGAGAAACGCATGCCGCCCGCGCCTTTGCCCTTCATGCCCGCCTCTTCCAGCAGGCGGCCCGCCGGATGGTCCGGCGAGGGGTTTTTGAACACGCAGCCGGCGCTTTTCGCGGCGAGCGGCTGGCTGGATTTTTTCCTGGCGTAACAGGCGCGCATCTTCTCCCGCACCTCTTCCCGCCCTTTTTCCACAAGGGCGAAGGTCGCCGCGAGCACCAGCAGCCGGTCCCTTTCCCCTCCGGACGCGCCGCCGAAGGGCAGTCCGGCAAAACTTCCGCTCCGGTATGAAAAGACGGCTTCATCCGCCTCTATCTCCCGCACCCCGAAACCGGGGGAAAAAATGGTCAGGCCGTGCAACAGGCTTCCGGTTTCGGTTCCGAAAGAGCCGGCGTTCATGGCCACGGCCCCGCCCACGCTGCCCGGTATGCCAGTCAAACCCTCAAGGCCGCCGAGTCCGCGCGCGGCCGCGGCCCGCAACAGGGCGGGCAGGGGCAGGGCGGCTTCGGCCCTGACCAGAATTTTTTCGCCGGTTTTGACGAAGACCGGGTCTTTCCGGCTGGCGCGCAGGCCGATCAGCACCAGGGGCAGTTCCCCGTCCGCGGCGATAATGTTGCTCCCCGCCCCGATCACGGCCGGCGTCCCTCCGAGGGAGTCCAGCAGGGCCGGGAGCTTTTCGCAGGCCGAAACCTCGTCCAGACAGACCTCGGCGAGCGCGCGTCCGCCGAGGCCGATGCCGGTGCGCTCCGAGAGTCTGGGTCCGGGGTTGACGCTGATTCCTTTCACTGTTGATTTCTTTCCAGTTTTTTATAGCATTTATCGGAAAGATACTTTCAATGATAAATGGTCTAATAGCATTTTGCGCTTGAGATTGTCGCTTGACGGCGGGCGCGGCCCGCCTGCGCCAATCTCGCGGACGGTGTTACGCTTCGCTTCACACCGTCAGAGCATTTTGTCGGAAAGATACTTTCAATGATAAATGCCCTCAATTCTTCAAGGAGCGGCCAGCCAGCGCGGTCCGATCCCGGTTATGCTGCCCGCCCCCAGGGTGAGCAGCACGTCGCCTTCGCGCAGTTCGGCGTCGAGTTTCTGCAAAAGCTCGTCAAAGTCCTGGCAGTAGCATACCGCCGCCCCGGTAGCCTGGGTTATGCCCCTGGCCAGCCCTTCGCCGGAAATTCCGGGCAGGGGGGTTTCCGAAGCCGCGTAGATCTCCGTCAGGAAAAGCTTGTCCGCCGGAGCGAAGACCTTGCAGAAATCGCCGAACAGGGCCTTGGTGCGCGTGAAGCGGTGCGGCTGGAAGGCCACGACCAGACGGCGTCCGGGCAGGCAGTCCTTTGCCGCGGCGAGGGTGGCCGCGATCTCGGCCGGATGGTGACCGTAGTCGTCCACCACGGCGACGCCGCGCTTTTCTCCTTTCCATTCGAAGCGCCGGCCCACGCCCCTGAATTTTCCGAGAGCGGCGGCGCATACGGAGAAGCCTATCTCCGCCTGCAGGGCCACGCCTATGGCGCCCAGGGCGTTCAAGACATTGTGCCGCCCCGGCTGGGCGAGGCTCACCTTTCCGAGCCGCACCCCTCTCAGGCGGACGGTAAATTCGCTTTGTCTGCCGCTGCTGCCGACCTCGGCTGTAAGATCGTTGCGGGCGTTGAAACCGTAAGTGAGAGCCGGGCGGTTCACACGGGCCAGGATGCGCCGTACTCCCGGGTCGTCGCCGCAGACCACGTTCAGGCCGTAAAACGGCACCTTGTTCATAAAGCGCGTGAAGGCCTCGTCTATGTTGTCGCGGTTGTGGTAGAAATCCAGGTGGTCCATGTCCACGTTGGTCACCACGTTCATGATCGGAAAAAGGCAGAGAAAGGAGCCGTCGGATTCGTCGGCTTCGGCTATGAGAAATTCCCCTTCCCCCAGACGCGCGTTCGCCCCGTAGGCGTTCAGGCGGCCGCCGATGATCACCGTGGGGTCGAGCCCGGCCTCGTCGAAAATCGCCGCCGTGAACGAGGTGGTGGTGGTTTTGCCGTGCGTTCCGGCTATGGCTATGCCCGTGCGCAGACGCATGAGCTCGGCCAGCATCTCCGCGCGCGGGATGACGGGAATGCCGCGTTCGCGCGCCGCCGCCACTTCCGGGTTGTCGTCGCCCACCGCGGTGGACTTGACCAGCACATGCGGGGCGAGAAGGTTTTCCGCGCTGTGTCCCGTGCCGATGCGCGCCCCCAGTTCGCGCAGGCGCTGTACCGCCGGTCCGTCGGAGAGGTCGGAGCCGTGCACGTCATAGCCCAGGTTGAGCAGCACCTCGGCGATCCCGCTCATTCCGGACCCGCCTATGCCCACCATGTGCACGCATTTAACATTGCGCATCAGCCGCTCCTTGATTGTCCGGTTCCGGCGCGTCCGTGGAAATCATGCGCAGGGCCGCCCCGGCCAGGGTTCGCGCCGCCAGGGGACGGGCGAAAGACAGGGCGGCTTTGCTCATGGCGCGCAGTTTTTCTTCGTCCCGCAGCAGGGAGAGCAACGCCCCGGACAACTTGTCCGGGGTTTCGGAAAAGACGGACTGTTCCAGGACGCGGGCCGCCCCCGCCTTTTCCAGGGCCGCCGCGTTCAGGCGCTGGTGATCGTTTGCGGCGTGGGGATAGGGCGTCAGCAGGGAAGGAAGACCGGCCGCGCACAATTCGGCCAGGGTGGAGGCCCCGGCCCGGCACAGGGCCAGATCCGCCCAGGAATACGCTGCGGCCATGTCGTCCATGAAAGGCCGGACGTCCAGTTTTTCCGCGTCAAGTCCGCGGCAGGATTCGCGTACCCGCTGGTAATCGTCCCGTCCGGTCTGCAGGACGATCTCAAGGCCGGCCTCCAGCAAACCCCCGGCGACGGCGATCAGGGCGTCGTTTATGGCGCGCGCCCCCTGGCTGCCGCCCAGAACCAGGAGTCGGCAGGGGCGCCGCTCTTTTTCGGTTTCCCGGGCCCGCTCCGCGCACCCGTGCAGGGCCGCTATTTCCGATCTCACCGGGTTGCCGGTGAGCACCGTCTTGCGCGCGTCGAAAAAGCCTCCCGCGTCCGGAAACGACAAAAACACCGTTCGCACCAGACGGGCGAGGATGCGGTTGCTCAGGCCCGGCAGGGAGTTCTGTTCGTGGATGGCGGCGGGCACGCCGCTCAAGACCGCCGCCAGAACTCCGGCAAAGGCCGCGTAGCCGCCGAATCCGACCACCAGCCGGGGGCGGAAGCGCCGCAGGTGCCCCAAGGCCAGAAAAAGCGAGCGCGCCATGTCCAGGGCCGCCGGGACGGCGGCCGGACCCCGGCCCAGAAAACCGCGCGCCGGCAGGGACGCGAATTCCAGTCCGGCCGCGCGCGCAAGCCCGGCTTCCGGGCCCTGCCTGCCGCCCAGGAAAAGGATGCGGACTCCGGGGCGCAGCCGGCGCATTTCGTCCGCCAGGGCCAGGGCGGGGAAGATGTGTCCGCCAGTTCCCCCTGTGGTCAGAATCATGCGCAGTTCCATCATGTCTTTTCCACCGAGCGCGAAAAGTTGAGCAGAAGCCCCACGCAGAGGAAGGTGGCGACCATGCTGCTGCCTCCGTAACTGATAAAGGGCATGGGCACGCCCTTGGGCGGCACCAGGCCCATGACCACGGCCAGATTGAGCATGCAGGACAGGGAGGGCACCAGGAGCAGGCCGAAGGCGGTGAGCCGGGCGCGCAAATCCGGCTGCCCCAGGGCGATGAGCATCCCGCGCCAGAAAAAACAGGCCAGGAGCAGAAAAATCAGGGAAATGCCGATGAAGCCCGCCTCTTCGCCCATTACCGCCATAATGAAGTCGTTGTGGGCCTCGGGCAGATAAAAAAGCTTCTGTTTGCCGGCGCCGAGGCCCACCCCGTAGATGCCGCCGGCCCCAAGGGCGTAGAAGGACTGCACCAGATGGTAGCCGGTGTCCGAGGCGTCGGCAAAGGGATCGAGGAAGGCCAGGAACCGGCGCAGGCGGTAAGGTTCGGCGATCATCAGCAGCCAGGCCCCGGCTCCGGCGATGAGTCCGGAACCGATCAGATATACCAGGCGCGTCCCGCCCGCGAAGCACATGAAAAAAAGGAGTATGGCGCAAAAGGAGGCCCCGCCGAAGTCCGGCTGAAGCAGCAGAAGGGAACCCATGGCCGCCGTGATCAGAAAAGGCGGGAGCACGCCCTTGCTGAAGGTGCGCACTATGGTCTGCTTGCTGCCCATAAACCACCCCAGGTACAGCACCAGGGCGATTTTGGCGAACTCCATGGGCTGGATGCGCAGGGGGCCCAGGGCCAGCCAGCGGTGCGCGCCTTTGGCGGCCGTCCCCAGAGGACTCAGGCAAAGCGCCAGGAGGATGAAACTTAAAAGCAGGGCCGGGTAATGCAGATGAAAAATCACGGAACGCGGCAGACAGGCGGCCACGGCCATGACCAGCCCCCCGACCAGGAGGAACAGCGTCTGGCGCTTGAAGAAATAGTAGGTGTCGGCCTGGATGCGCTCCGCGGAAATGCCGCTGGCGGAAAAGACCATCATCAGACCGATAAAGGCCAGGACCAGGGCCACGGCCAGAAACCACCAGTCCGGACGTCCGGCGCTGCCGGAATGCAGGTTTTCCCCGATGGTGAGAGAGGCGGATGCGCCGGCGCTCACGGTTTTTTCTCCATATCCTGGACCAGACGGCGGAAATGTTCGCCGCGTTCCTTGTAGTCGCGGTAGAGATCATAGCTGGCCGTCGCCGGTGAGAGCAGAATCACATCTCCCGGCCGCGCCTGTTCCCTGAGTCGTGCAACGGCCTCTGGCAGTTCCGGGTCCCAGGTCAGGGGGACTTCGGGGGCGAAAGCGGAGGTGAAGATTTCCCTGCCCGCCCCGAACAGGGCCACGGCTTTGACCTTCTCCCGCAGCAGTGGGCGCAGGGATTGCAAGTCTCCGCCTTTGAACCTGCCCCCGGCGAGCAGGAGCAGGGGGGCGTCAAAGCTTTCCAGGGCCGCGCGCAGGGCGTCCACTGTGGTGCTTTTGGAATCGTTGATATAAAGGACTCCGTCTTTTTCGCCCAGGTTTTCCAGGCGGTGCGCCAGGGGCCGGAAGGCGGCGACGGCGCGGGCGGCGGCTTCTTCGCCGACGCCTTGGCTGCGCGCGGCCAGAAAGGCGGCCTCGGCGTTGGCGGCGTTGTGCCGTCCGATCAGGTTCGTGCGCGGGAAGCGCTTTTTCGGCTCAATGATCTCCAGGCGCGCCGGGAAGCCGCGTTTCCTGTATTCGGCCGCCAGCTCGGGAGGCAGAAGGGCGAGGTCGTTTTCCGTCTGCCCGGAGAAAATGCCGAACTTGGCCGTCCTGTATTCCTCCATGTCCCGGTGCTGGTCCAGATGGTTGGCGGCCAGGTTGAGGATGCAGGCCACAGCGGGACGAAGGTTCCGTATGCCCTGAAGCTGGAAGCTTGACAGTTCCAGGACCAGAACGTCCGCCTCCCCGGCGGACAGGACGTGGCCGCAGAGCGGAGTCCCGATGTTGCCGCCCAGAAAGACCTTGCGCCCGGCCGCTTCCAGCATGGCCGCGCTCAGGCTGACTGTGGTGGTTTTGCCGCTGGTGCCGGTAAACGCCAGGATCGGCGCATGGACATAGGGCAGGGCGAGTTCGGTCTCCCCGATCAGGGGCGGGGTTCCGGCTTGCTCCAGCAAGGCCAGCAGGGGGGAGTAGGGCACGCCGGGGCTTGCCACCACAAGGTCCGCTCCGGCAAAGTGCGCGGGCATGTGTTCGCCCAAAATGAGTTCCGCCCCTGTCTCCTCAATCTGCCCGAGCGTTTCCGGGGACAGGGAAGGACTGCGGTCCAGCAGGCGGACGCGGGCGCCGAGGGCGCGCAGCAGACGCGCGGCGGCGAGCCCGGAGATGCCGGCGCCGACCACCGCCGCCAAACCTCCGGCGCGGATCGGGGCTTTCATGCCCAAAGCGAGTTTCGGAGCCGCTGCCATTCCTTGAAACCGTCCTTTATCGCAATCTTCCGGCCTAGCGCAGCTTCAACACGGAAAGCGCGGCCAGGGCCAGGAGGGCCGAGGTTATCCAGAAGCGGATGATGATTTTGGATTCCGGCGTCCCGGAAAGCTCAAAGTGGTGGTGCAGGGGGGCCATGCGCAGAATGCGTTTGCCTCCGGTAAATTTGAACCAGCCCACTTGCAGGATGACGGAAAGGGTTTCGATGACGAAAAGGCCTCCGACGACAATCAGGATCAGTTCCTGTTTGCAGAGAACCGAGAAAAAGCCCAGCACCCCGCCCAGAGAGAGCGAACCCACGTCGCCCATGAACAACTGGGCGGGATAGGCGTTGAACCACAGAAAGCCTATCCCCGCGCCCACAAAGGCCCCGCAGAAGACCGTGGCCTCCCCCACGCCCGGCACGTGCGCCACCTGCAGGTATCCGGACATGGGCACGTTCCCGGCAACGTATATGAAAACGGCGAAACACATGCCCGCGACTATGGTCGGACCTATGGCCAGCCCGTCCAATCCGTCCGTCAGGTTCACCCCGTTTGAGGAGCCGACCATGATCAGCACCGCGAAGGGCAGATAGAAAAGTCCCAGGTCCGGCGTGAAGTTTTTGAAGAAAGGAACCGCCAGTTCCGTGGAAAAGGCCGGCAGGTTGACAAGCGCGAGCATGGCCAGGGAAGCGACCGCGGCCTGCCCGGCCAGCTTGGCGCGCACGCTTATGCCCTTGTTGGTCCTGCGCCGGATCTTCAGGTAATCGTCTACGAAGCCTACAGCCCCGAAGCCGAAAAAGACAAAGAGGCAGAGCCAGACATAGGGATTGCCGAGGTCGCCCCAGAGCAGCACGCTGAACAGCAGGGAGAAGCCGATCAGCACCCCGCCCATGGTCGGGGTTCCGGCCTTGTCCTGGTGCGCGTGCACCTCCTCCAGTATATACTGGCCGTATTTGAGGCGCTTCAACTGTTCAATGAACCAGGGACCGACCAGGATGCTTACGATCAGGGCGGTGAGCAGCGCCCAGACGGACCGGAAGGTAATGTAGCGGAAGACGTTGAAAACGCTTATTTCCGAGCTCAGCGGATAAAGCAGATGATAAAACATGACGATCCTTTATCCGGAACGGGTTTTTGCGAGTCCCTCGGGGTCTGCCGGAGCGTTCAAGGCTTGAGACGCTTTCTCGACGGAGGGCGAAGCCCGTCCGCAAGCGTCCAGCGACAGGGATTTGCCCGGCAAATCCTTGCGGAGCGGGTCGGCATTTTCAAGGTCGACCCGCTCCAGCCGAAGCCGCAGCGTTTGCGCCGCCTCGTCCAGGCGGCAGGCGCGCGAGCCTTTGAAAAGAACGACCGCCCCCGGCGGCAGGGCGTCCCACTGTGCCGGGTCCGGGCCGGAATCCGCGCGCAGGGGCCGCGTCGTTCCCCTGTACCCGCCTTTTTGCAGGCCGCGGCGCAGGCTTTCCTCCTGCCCGCCTTTCCAGAAAATCAGCTCCGGCTCCGCCGCGGCCGCGAGCGCTCCCAGTCTTTCATGGGCGGCGGCGCTTTTCGCGCCCAGTTCCAGCATCTCTCCCAGGACCAGGACCAGTGGCAGCCCGGCTTCGCGCGCGACGTCCGCGGCGGCGCGCAGCATGCGTTCCGCCGAGAGAGGATTGGAGTTGTAGCTGTCGTCGATCAGGGTGAATGCGCCGTGCCGTTCGAGCGTAAAGCGTCCCGGAGGGGGGAGGGCGGAATTGAGCCCGTTTTTCACCTCGTCAAGCCCGATCCCCAGGCAGACGGCGGCCGCGACGACGGCGGCCGTGTTTTCGGCCCCGTATGCGCCCGCGAAAGGCGCGTCAATCTCTTCCTCATCCCCGGCAATCCGCACCCGGTATCTGCCCCGCATCGGCCCGGCCGCCCCGAGATATTCGGCGAAACAAAAGGCTTTTGCATCTTTTACGGAAAAGGTCCGGCATGTTACGCCCTTGTCCGCGAATACCCGGCCGCGCGCCGCGCATTCGCGCCCGAGCTCCGGATAATCGCAGCTGACCACGGCCGTTCCGCCCGGCCGGATATAATCCAGGAGCAGGCATTTCTGGGCGGCGACCCCGCCTTCGCCCAGTCCTTCCAGATGCCCCTCGCCCACGTTCAGAATAAGGGCCAGGTCCGGACGGAGAATGCCGGCCAGGGCCTCCATGTCGCCTGTCCTGCTTATGCCCGCCTCCATCACCCAGAATTCGGCGTCCGCCGAAGCGTTGAGCAGGCTCAGGGGCAGGCCGATCTGGTTGTTGAAGTTCCCGCGGCTGCGCTCCGTCCTCCGGTTTTTTGCAAGCGCCGCGAACAGGCTGTCCTTTACGGAGGTTTTGCCGGCCGTGCCGGTTATGCCGACCACCCTGGCGCTCGCGCTTTGCCGGTGGCATGCGGCCAGACGCAGCATGGCCGCTTCCACGTCCGGGGTCAGAAATACCGGCAAAGGCCCCCGGTCGTGCCCGGGGTGGGTTCCCTGGGCCGCGAAGGGGTCGTGTTGCGCGACGACGGCGCAGGCCCCGGCCGAGGCCGCGTCAGGGGCGAAAGCGTGGCCGTCCGCGTTTTTGCCCTTGAGGCAGAAAAAAATATCCCCGGCCTTGACGAGGCGGCTGTCCACCGCCGCGCCGTTTGGGACGAAACCGGCCCAGGGGGCCGCGGCAAAATCCCGTCCGTAGGGAATTGCCGTCGCGCAGCCCATGCCCGCCGCCGCTTCTTCAAGGTTCAGCCTCATTGCGCCAATTCCTGCAGCACCGCCCGATCCTGAAAGGGATGTTTGACCCCCCGGATCAGCTGGTATGATTCATGTCCCTTGCCGGCCGCAAGCAGGGCGTCCTCTTTGTCCACAAGCCGCACCGCCAGGGCGAGCGCGGCGCGGCGGTCCGGCTCGCTTATGACCCTGGGGCATTTTGCCAGTCCGGGCAGCACGTCGCTCATGATTGCCAGGGGGTCCTCGTCGCGCGGGTTGTCCGAAGTGAGCACGGCCACATCGGAAAGTTCGGCCACGGCCGCGCCCATCAGCGGGCGTTTGCTCCGATCCCGGTTGCCTCCGCATCCGAAAACTGTGACGACGCGGGCGAAGCCGGCCGCGCGCAACGCGCTGAGGGCCTTGCTCAAGGCGTCAGGGGTATGGGCGTAATCCACAAAGATGTTCAGCCCCGCCCGGTTCGGGACGCGCTCCAGCCTGCCGGGCGCCCCGGCGAAGTCGGAGAGGACGGCGAAATCCTCCGGTTTCAGGCCGAGCGCCAGACCCAGGGCCTGGGCGCCGAGCAGGTTCATGGCGTTGAAGGTCCCCGTGAGGGGGGAGGCCAGTTCCCAGGATTGCCCGGCAAAGCGCACGGAAAGTCTCAGACCCTCCCGGCCCATGGACAGGATGCGCCCGCAAAGCGTTCCGTCCTCCGCATCCCCGTCCCGGCCGCCAAGCCCGAAGCCGATCGCTCCGGGAAGCATCTTCAGGAGTCTCTGTCCGTACGGGTCTTCGGCATTGATTGCGCACGCCTTGTCCGCCAGGGGGACGCCGCCCTGTTCAGGGGTCTGGAAAAGCGCGGCCTTGGTCCGGAAATAGTGCTCCATATCCGGGTGATAGTCCAGATGGTCACGGGTGATGTTGGTGAGCAGGGCGGCGGAGAAGTCTATCCCGGCGATCCTTTGCTGGTCTATGGCGTGCGAGGAGACTTCCATGAAGGCGTGGTCCACGCCGGCTTCGCGCATGCGCGCGAGCAGGGAATGCAATTCCAGGCAGCCGGGGGTGGTCAGGGAGGATTCCTCCTCATAGCCCGGCCAACGCCGGCTTATGGTGCCGATGACCCCGGTTTTGCATCCTTTGGCCTGGAAAACCTTCTCCAGCATGTAAGTGGTGGTGGTTTTTCCGTTGGTGCCGGTCACGCCCGCGATTTTGGGGCCGCCCGCGCCGTAAAGCGCCCGGGCCAGGATGCCGAGGTCTTTGCGGGCATCTTCGCTCAAGACCAGGTCGCAGGCGGCGACGGAAGCGGCAAAACGGGGGGCGGAGGCCAGGCTCTCAAGCAGGGACAGGAAGCGGGGAGGGCAGACCAGGGCCGAGGGTTTCGCGTCCAGGGCTTCCATCAGAAAGTTCGCGCCGTCTTCCGCCCGGTCCGGCGCGTCTTGTCCCTGGGGCAGGGCGGGTGGGAGCAGGACGAAGACGCCGCCCGGACTCACCTTTCCGGAATGGACGGCGAGCGGGATTTTTTGCCCGGCGACGCGCGCGCGCAGCTCTTCCAGGGAACTTTGCCGGATCATGAGCTTTTTTCCTCAAGCCAGATAACGCAGTTTTTGTCCGCGTCCGGCCAGGGGCTTCCGGCTTCCGGGGTCTGGCGCACCACAAAGCCGCCCTTGCCTTTGATCATCGGGACTATGCCACGGCCGGCGAAGATCTCCACCGCCCCGCGCAGGCCCATGCCGACCACTTTCGGCACGAGGTCCGCTCCGGTCTGCCCGGCTTTGGCAAGGGGCGCGGCCTCGTCCGCTTTCGGGGTCCCGGCCTGTTCCTGGTTCCGGGCCGAAGCCTGGACCTTGCCTCGATTCTTCGTCCCGGCGCGGGCTTCCGCCTTCTGCCGGCGTTGTGTTTCCTTGCGGGCCGCCTCCTGCACCACCGGGTCGTCGCTGCCAGGAAGAAAGCCGCCGTACGCCATGGCGTGCAGGGCCACGTGGCGGAACACCGGCGCAGCTACGACCCCGCCGTACTGTGATTTGGAGGGCTCGTCCAACAGGGTGCAGACCAGATAACGCGGGTTTTCTATGGGAATCATGCCCACAAAGGAGCCTACCCGTCCCTTGCCGTATTTTCCCGAGGCGTCCGCCTTCTGGGCGGTGCCCGTCTTGCCGCCGACCACCAGGCCGGAAATGCGGGCCTGTTTGCCTGTGCCCCCCTCCTCCTCCACGACCTCGCGCAGCATGCCGCGCAGTTCGTTCATGGTGGATGAAGAGAAGATCGCGTCCGGGGGAAGGGAATCTTTGCCCGCATCGGCGTTGAGGAGCAGGCGCAGAGGCTTCTTTACCCCGTCCCCGGCCAGGGTGAGGTAGGCTTGGGCCATCTGGACCAGGGTGGCGGAAAAGCTCTGCCCGAAGGAGGCGGTGGCGACGTCTATGGGCGCCCAGCGGTTCGCGGCGCGCAGGATGCCCCTGGCTTCGCCGGCAAGGGGCAGGCCGGTGCGTTCTCCGAAGCCCAGGCGTTTCAGGTAGGAATGATATTTGTCCGCGCCCAGCCTGATGCCGATCTTCGCCGCGCCTATGTTGCTGGACACATGCAGGACTTTGTCCACGCTCAGGCTGGCGTAGGGGTGGGTGTCGTGCAGGGTGAACTGTCCGAGTTTCCACAAGCCCTTTTCGCAGTTGATGACCGTGGAGCTGTTGACCACCTTTTCCTCAAGCGCGGCCGCGATCAGAAAACTTTTCATGGTGGAGCCGTGTTCCAGCATGTCTACGGCCAGGCGGTTGCGCCGGTCCGGGGCGGGGGTGGCGGCGACGTTGTTGGGGTCAAAAAAGGGATACTGCGCCCAGGCCAGGATCTCCCCGCTCGGCACGTCCACGACTATGCAGCCGCCCCAGCGGGCTCCGAATTTCTCCACGTTCTCGGCCAGGGCCTCTTCCGCGAAGAACTGGATGTTGGTGTCTATGGTCAGGCGCACGTCCGTGCCGCGCAGGTCCACAAAGGTGCCGGAGCCGGGGGGCATGAGCCGTCTGCCCGAGGCGTCGCGCTCCACTACGCGGTGGATCGTCCGCCCGGCGAGGTCGGTTTCCAGAGACCTTTCCAGGCCTTCTATGCCTTTGTCGTCTATGTTCACATAGCCCAGAAGCTGCCCGGCCACGTGCCTGTAAGGGTATATCCTTTCCGATTCCGTGTCCATGTACACGCCGGGGAGTTTGAGCGCCCGCACCCGCTCGGCGCTTTGAAAGTCGGCCTTGCGTTTGATCCAGACGAACTGCCGGTCCGTGCTGACCAGTTGCAGGATTTTCTCGCTTTTCATGCCCAGCGCCCCGGCCAGTTTTTCGGCCGCCTTCTCCTTGTCGCGCAACTGGGAGGGGTTGACCCAGACGGAGTCGCATTCCAGACTCATGGCCAGGACGTTGCCGTTCCGGTCCATTATGTTGCCGCGCGTTCCCTGCACCACCTCCCTGGTTATGTGTTGTTTCCTGGCCTTGACCGCGTATTCCGGGCCCTTGACGATCTGCAGGTAATAGGCGCGGCACCACAGGCCGCCCCAGATCAGGGCGAAGAGCGAGGCTGTGAGCCAGAGGCGGATGCGGCCCCAGTCCAGGTCGGGGAGAAATTTTTTCCTGACCGCGTCCGGCTTGGTGCGGACGGCCCCAGGAGCTTTTCTGTTCCCGGAGGAGCGGCAAAGCGCGCCCTCGCGTCCGGCGCGCGCGCTTTTCCCGCCCCGGCCGTTGCGGGGCCGCAATTCTCTGCGATATCCGAACACGTTTATTCCTTTTTCAGCGCCCCGTTCGGAGGTCCTGCCTCAAGCCTGCGTATCTGGCCCGGCTTGGCGGCCCTCAATCCGTACGCTTCCGCCTTTTTCCCCAATTCATGGGGGGAAAGAAGATGTTCTCTCTCCGCATTCAGCTTGGCGTTCATGTCTATGGCCTGTTCAAGTTCGCTTTGCAGACTTCTCAGACGATAGGAGAGCTTGGTCCGCTCTATGTTCATCCACACCAGGGACAAGGCCAGGGCCGCCAGGAAGGCCACGGAAAACACCATGGCCAGAACCATGCCGCGGGGCGTTTCCTCCGGATCCGGGAGCCCGTGCGCCTCAACCATGGACAAGCCTCTCCGCCGCCCTTAATTTCGCGCTGCGCGCCCTCGGGTTTGCCGCCGTTTCACGCGCCTGCGGGCGGATGGGCTTTGCCGTCAGCACCTTGAGCCTGGCCTTGTGCCCGCACCGGCAGACGGCGACGTGCGCCGGGCAGAGGCAATCCGTCGCCTCTTCCCGGAAGAGGCGTTTGACGGCGCGGTCTTCCAGGGAGTGAAAGGCTATGGCCAGCACGCGCCCTCCCGGACGCAGCAGACCGGCGATTTTCCGCAAAAAACTTTCAAGCTCTCCCATCTCGTCGTTTACGGCCATGCGCAGGGCCTGGAAGGTGCGCGTGGCCGGGTGGTTGCGCGCCGCCGCCCGGCGTTGCGCGGGATAGGCCGTTTCCACGATGCGCGCCAGTTCCCGCGTGCTTTCTATGCGTTTTGCGTCCCTTTGCCTGACTATGGCCGAGGCGATGCGTCCGGCCAGGGGTTCTTCTCCCAGGGTGCGGATGATGTCCCGCAGCTTTTGCGCGGGGGCGGCGTTCACAAGGTCGGCCGCGTTTTTTTCCTGTCTCTGATCCATGCGCATATCCAGTGGGCCGTCCGCGGAAAAGCTGAAGCCGCGCGCCGCGCGGTCCAACTGCGGCGAGGACGTCCCCAGGTCCGCCAGGACAAAATCCGCCCCCTCCCAGCCCAGCTCTTGCATGGCGAGATCGCATTCCGAAAAGGGACGGTTCCGGACGCGCACCCGGGGGCCGAAGGGAGCGAGGCGCAAAACGGCCAGTTCAAGGGCGGACGCGTCGCGGTCCATCCCCAGGACTTCCGTATCCCGGATGCCGGCTGCTTCCGCCTTGCGCAACAGGTGTTCCGTGTGCCCGCCCAGGCCGAGAGTGGCGTCAAGGCAGCGCAGTCCGGGTCTGGGCTCGAAAAATTCCAGCACCTCCGCAAGCAGCACGGGCGTGTGCAGGCCGGCTATGCGCGTCGGGGCGAAGCCGCTTGCCTCAGGCATATGTTCCGCCGCATCCATGCTCCGCTCCCGGATATATTTCCCGAACCGGCACCGGACCCGCATGCGATGCGGAAGTTCGCGCAAGGGCATGCGGGCGGTTGGTCGCAACGTGGGATCAGAATACGAAATCAATGCCCCGCCCCGCGATTTCCCCGGCTATGCCGGAGTAGTCGCGATCCAGATGGGCGTTTAAGCGGGCGGGTTCCCAGATCTCGAAGCGTCTGCCCTGGCCCACCAGGGTCGCTTCGTTTTCTATGCGCGCGTATTTCAGCAACTCGCCCGAAAGGAGTATCCTTCCTTGGGCGTCCATGCGCACGTCCCAGGCCTTGCCCGCGACCTGACGGCGGAAAGCGCGGAAGGTCTCGGAACCCCCGGTGACGCTGTGTATTTTTTCCTCGAACACTTCCCAGTCCGGTTTGGGAAAGGCCACTATGCAGTCGTCGTAAGCGGTCAGCACCAGAGAACCGTCCGGACTGCGCGAGAAAAGGATCTCCCGGAACCCGGGGGGAAGCATGACGCGGCCCTTGGGGTCGAGGTTGCGCTGGATGCTGCCGCGAAAATTCATAAATCGCCCACCCTGGACGGCGAGTCCTGGACGTTTACGCCACTTTTTCCCACTTTTTCCCACTAATCCACTATTACTGCCCCGGTGTCAAGGTAAAATTTGCGGATCGCCCGGTTTTTTCGCCGCGGGAACCTGAGTCCGGCCTTTGCCGAAGTTGGCTTGCAGGAATGGACGGAGCTGGCTTTCCAGACCGTTTTACGCTTGAAATGCTTGCAGAGCAGTCCAATTTTTCAAAATTGAACTGCTCTGAGGGGAATTTTGAGACGATTTCCAGCGCCGCCCGTTCCCGGCCGGAAGATTTGCGTCAGAGCTCGACCTGGTTGGGGATGAAGAGCACGAGGTCGGGGAAAAAGAGGATGATGAGCATCACCACTAGCATAGTGAAAATATAGGGAATACAACTGTATGAAAGTTTCTCTATGGAGATGCCGGCGATGTTGCAGGCCACGAACAGGCACAGCCCCACGGGCGGGGTGATCTGTCCTATGGCCAGGGTGAGGACCAGCAGAACGCCGAAAAACACCGGATCAATGCCCGCGCTCATGGTGACCGGATAGAGAATCGGCGTCATAAGCACCACGGCCACGGCATTGTCGAGAAAAGTTCCGACTATGAGGAGGCAGGCGCAGATGAGCAGCAGAAGCATGTTGGGTTCACGCGTGATCTGCAGCATTTTGTCGGCGATGGCCTGGGGTATCTGTTCGCTGGCCAGGATGTAACTGAAGCAGTGGGCCAGGGAAACCAGGATCATTATGATCGCCGAGCTTTTGGCCGTCTGCATGATGGTGGCCTTCAGCTTTTTGAGCGTCATCTCCTTGTAGATGAACGCGCCGACGATCAACCCGTAGGCGGCGGCCACAACCGCGGATTCCGTAGGCGTGAACACCCCGCCGTAAATGCCTCCCAGGATGATCACCGGCATGAGCATGGCGAAGAAAGATTCCTTTACCGCCACCCAGGCCGCGGCTGCCGTGGGCGGATTTTCCCCGCGGAAGCCGTGTTTTTTGGCTACGAAGTAGTTCACGATCATTAGCGCCCCGCTCATGATCAGACCGGGGACGATGCCCCCCAGAAACATCTTGCCGATGGACGCTCCGGTTATGACTCCGTACAGCACCATGGTGATGCTGGGAGGGATCAGGAGGCCGATGACCCCGGAGGCGGCGATGTTGGCGGCGGCGAATTCCGTGGAATAGCCTTTGGCTTTCATGGGCGGGACCATTACCGACCCGATGGCGGCGGTCGTGGCCGGGGCGGAGCCGGAAATGGCGCCGAAGAAGGTGCAGGCGGCCGTGGACACGTGGGCCAGGCCGCCGGTGAAGCGGCCGAAAAAGATGTTCGCCAGGGCCACCAGCCGCGTGGAAACTCCACCCTGCGACATGACGTTGCCGGCGAGTATGAAAAAGGGAATAGCCATCAGGGTAAAGGTGTCAAGGCCGCTGTACGCCTTTTGCACCAGCACCATCACCGGCACATGGCTGAATGCTTGCATGGCGATCATGGACGCTAATCCCAGAGCGATGGCAATGGGAACGCCGATCGCGACCAATCCGAAAAACGCAAGGAACAGCGTGGCTGCCATAGTGGTCTCCTGAGAAGGTTATGATACGTTTACCGCCGCGTCCTCATGTCTCCGTACCGGACTCCGTCCCCGAGCGGATGGCGGCCAAATGCCGTAGCGCGTAGGTCAGGACGTTCAATCCCATGAACAGGCAGCCGACGGGAATAATCAGATATACCAACCCGACGGGCAGCCAGGGCAGAGAGGGGGAAAACTGTCCGAGCTGGAAAATCCGCCGGGTGACGATGAAGCCCTCGTAAACGAACACTCCCAGGAAAACCAGGCAGGCCGCATCCGCCAGAAGCAAAAAGGCGGCCTGTATCCGGACGGGGAAAACGTCCACAAGCAGGGTGGCATTGATGTGCGTGCCGTCGTAGAAGGCGATCGAGGCCCCGAGATAGGTCGCCCAGATCAGGAGGTAGCGCGCCAGTTCCTCGGTCCAGGCCAGGGGCATTTCCACGGCGTAACGGAAAACCACCTGGAAAAAAACCAGCACGGCCATGGCGGTGAAGGTGACGAACAGGAGCTTCCCGAGCAGGGCGTTCATCGCCGTATTGAAAGCGTGCAGTTTGCGCATGACGGGTCCTTTCGCCGGGCGTTTTGCGCCCGGCGCTTGGTCGGGTGGGGGAAGTTTATTGCGCGTCGCGGATCAGTTTGATCTTGTCCGCGTATTTTTCCCCGAACTTGGCGTGCACCGGCTTGCAGGCATCCTGAAAGGGCTTCAGGTCGTCCACCTTGTTGACGGCTATGAGTTCGGACAGTTTCTGCAACTGGCCGGCCTCGTCGTCAGTTACCATTTTACGGGAGACAGGGGCGTGGGCCTTGCCTTCTTCAATCAGTATCCTCTGGTATTCCGGCTTCAAACCGTCAAAAACGATCTTGCTCATGAGCAGCGGTTCCACGTTGTGCTGGTGATAGGTCAGGGAGAAGTACTTTTGCACTTCATACCATTTCTGGGTCAGGATATGGGCGATGGGGTTTTCCTGGCCGTCCACCGTGCCGAGCTGCAAGGCGGAATAAATTTCTCCGAAGCCCATGGGGGTGGGCAGGGCGCCGAGCTCCTTAAAGGCCTCCAGGGTAACGAAGGCGTTGGGGGTGCGCAGCTTCAGGCCCTTCAGGTCTTCAAGGGTCCTGATCGGGCGCTTGGAGTTGCTCACATGGCGGAAGCCGTTTTCCCAGTAACCCAGGACCACCAGGCCCTTTTGGGAGGCGTCCGCGGAAAAGGCCGCTCCGGCGGCGCCGTCCATGGCTTTTGCCACGTGGTTTACGTCAGTGAACAGATAGGGCAGGTTCAGCACGCCGAAACTGTCCACAAAAGCCGAAATCTGGGAATCCGAGGTCAGCACCATGTCCACGGTGCCGAGCTGGGCGCCTTCCACGAGCTGGCGCTGATTGCCGAGCTGATCCGAGGGAAAGACCTTGATTTCGATGTCGCCGTTGCTGCGTTGCTCCACCGCTTTCTTGAACTGTTCGCAAGTCAGGTTGTAGTGGTGGTTGGGGGAGCCGGTATGTCCGAGTTTCAGCGTGATTTTTGCGGCAAGGGCCGCGCCGGGGACGAGGAGGAGCGCCAGACTGAGCGCGCAACAAAAGCGGAAGGGACTTTTCATGTGAGGATCTCCTTTCATTTTACAAGGACGGTGGAACAACATCAGCGGTTTTTTGCCGAGGGGAAAAAGTCGAATTCCGCATAGGTCCGGGCGCCGGCAAGCCGTCCGGTCAGGGCGGGATTTATTTTCCCCTTTATCAGACAGGCCGCCTGCAGCAGCTTGTTGAGGTCTATCCCCGTGGATATGCCCATGCGCTGGAGCATGTTGACCATATCCTCGGTGGAGGTGTTCCCGGCCGCCCCCGGAGCGAAGGGACAGCCCCCGAGGCCGCCGGCGGCGGTTTCAAAGCGCGTTATGCCGGATTGCAAGGCCGCCAGGGTGTTGGCCAGGCCCATGCCGTGCGTGTCGTGCAGGTGGAGGGCCGGCGCAAGCCCGGGATGTTTCGCGCGCACCGCTTCCACGACGGCCTGAACCTGGGAGGGATTGGCGACCCCGATGGTGTCGCAGAGCGAGACCGAAACCGCCCCGCGCCGCAGGGCTTCGTCCAGCAGCCGGAGCACCTGGGAAACCGGGGTTTCGCCGGAGAAGGGACAGCCGAACACCGTGGACATGGACAGGTTCACCCGCAAATCCGGGAAGCGTTGCGTAATCTCCTCCAGATCGGCCAGGGATTCCGCGTGGCTGCGGTTTACGTTGGCCTTGTTGTGGGCCTCGCTTGCGGATATGACGTAGCTTATCTCGCCGACCCCGGCGGCAACGGCGTTTTCGGCCCCGCGCAGGTTCGGGGCCAGGGCCACGAGTTCCACTTCCGGATGCGCGGCGCGCATGTGCCCGGCGATGCTTTGCGCATCGGCCATCTGGGGCACGGCTTTGGGGCTGACAAAGGCCGTGGCCTCCATCTTCCGCACCCCGGCTTCGACCAGCAGGTCCAGGACAGCGATTTTCCGCTCTGTGGGAATCCATTCCCTGATGTTCTGAAAACCGTCCCGGCCTGTGATGTCCGTGACCTGCACTTGCCTCGGCAGAGTGTTTTCTTTCATCCGTTCCTCCTGCGTGGTCGATGCTGAAAAAGACCGTTCGGCCTTTTTCGGAAAGGCGCGCTGGCGAAAGGCGCTTTGCGCCTGCCGCGAGCAAGTCGCGGCTCGCCTTTTGCCGTGCCCGGCCGTTTGGCGACAACCGGGAAAGTCGGTCCCGGTGAAGATTCCCGGTCGGAAAAACATGGAAATTTATTAAAATTATAGTATACTTTCAGCATATTACATACTTTTTTTCAGGGCCGGCTACATGAGTCCTTCGGCTCTATAGACCGCAATCTGCTCCGGATTGAGACCCAGCAGTTCCCCGAAGACCTCCTCCGTATGTTGTCCGAGGGTCGGGGCTGGGGTGCGGATGCTGGAGGCGGTTTCCGAGAGCTTGATGTGCGAGCCGGTGATTTTCATTCTGCCAGCTTTGGGATGGTCGATTTCCACGAACATTTCGCGTGCTCCGGCAATGTGCGGGCAGGAAACGATTCTGTCTATGGTATTGATGGGCGCGGCCGGACATCCGGCGGCCAGGAGTTTTTCCACGGCCTCGTCAGAAGTGAGCGTGCGGGTCCACTGCTCCACTATGGGTTTCAACTGGGCGTGGTTTTTCACCCGATTCGGGTTGCTGCTGAAACGTTCGTCATTTACGAGATCCGGTTTGCCCATCAGTTTGCAGCAGATGGCAAAGAGCTTGTCGTTGCCCGCGCCGATGACCATGCTGCCGTCTTTGGTGGCAAAGGAATCATAGGGGTAGACGGACTCGTAGCGGTTGCCGATGCGTTGGGGAACCGTGCCTTGGGTGAGATATACCTGGGTGATTATTTCCAGGCTGGCTACCACGGAATCGACCAGGGACACGTCCACTTTCTGGCCCGATCCGGTGAGGTCGCGGTGGCGCAGGGCGGCCAGGATGCCTATGGTGACGGACAAACCGGCCAGCACGTCGCTCATCGCGGTGCCAGTACGGGTGGGTTCCCCGCCCGGCCAGCCCGTGGTGCTCATGAGCCCGCCCATGGCCTGGCCGATGATGTCGTAGCCCGGACGCTGGCTGAAGGGCCCGTAATGCCCGAAGCCGGACACGGCGCCGTATACGAGGCGGTCATTGATCTTTTTAAGGTCTTCATAGCCCAAGCCCAGTTTCTCCATTGTGCCGGGACGGTAATTTTCCACAAGCACGTCGGTTTTTTTCACCAGTTCGAGAAACAGGTCCTTGCCTTTGCCTTTCAGGTTCAGGGTGCAGCCTTTTTTGTTGCGGTTGAGATTCATGTAATAGGAACTTTCTCCGTTTTTAAACGGGCCGAAGGCCCGACTGTCGTCGCCTTTGCCCGGCTGCTCGATTTTGACGACCTCCGCCCCCATGTCGGCCAGCATCATGGTGCAGAAAGGCCCTGCCAGGACCCTCGTCAGGTCGAGAACCCGGATACCTTGCAAGGCGCCTTGGGACTTGGACATGATCTCCTCCCTGTGGTGCGTTGAGGCCAGATTGCCTTCAACCGGGATATGGCCGAGGCAACCTGGCATGGCGGCGAGCTTCCCGCCGCCCGCGATTTTTTGCGCAATCAGGCTTTGCCTGTTTCGCAAAAAAACCGGGCGTAAAACATTCAAGCCCGCTTCAATGCTAGAGCATTTTACGCTTGAAATGCTTGCCTGACGGCGAGCGAAGCCCGCCTGCAAGCATTTCGCGGCAAGGGTTTGCGAAGAAATCCTTGCGGAGCAGTCCAAATTTCAAAATTGAACTGATCTGATTGGCGTGAGCCGTTGTCCGCATGATAACAAAAAACATGCCAGCGGACGCTGGCGTGTGGCCTGATTTGTTTTTGCAAGTTATTTCACGATGGTAAAAGAGTAAACGCGGGCGCGGCAACGGCGTCCGCGCTTTCCTGGGAGGGTATTTTGTATCATTATTGATATTGCCATAACAAATTTGAGAGAGTACAAGCGGAGTGGGGAATAAAATAAGGAAGCGTGAGACATGTTGAACTACGAATTGGCGCTGATCGCGCCCTACGGCGAACTGGCGCGCATGATCGAGGCGGCGGCGCAGGATTATCCCTGCAATCTCCATGTCCGGGAAGGCATATCTCTTGACGATGCGGAGAGCGCGGGCCGGGACATGGAACGGACGGACAAGCCAGAAGTAATTATCAGTCGCGGAGGGATTGCGGATCGTATCCGGCAGGCGGTCGGCATCCCGGTGGTTTCCATTTCCTTTACGCCCGCCGATGTGTTGCGCACACTGCTTCCTTTTGTGGGAATGGTCAGGAAGGTCGCCCTGTTCAGCTACAAGCGGCATGTTCCGGATATCGCCTATGTTTCCAAAGCCCTGGGCATCGTTTTGGACGAATATCTGTTCACCACTTCGGAAGAAGTGCTTTCCGGGATGGTCAAGGCGAAATACGCCGGCGCCGAGCTTGCCGTAGGCGGCATTTTGACCACGCATTTCAGCCGGAAGGCCGGTTTGAAGGGGATACTGCTTGAAGTCAGCATGGGTGCGGCCAAAAAGACGCTTGAGGAGGCCATCTCGCTTGCGGAAATCAGGCGCGGCATGCAACGCGGGCAGGCCAGCCTGCAAGTGGTCGTCAATTCAATAGCCGAAGGTTTGCTCATCACCGATTTCTCCAACCGGCTGACCCTTGCCAACCATACCGCCGAGCGCATTCTCGGGGCGTCCCGGGGGGAACTGATCGGCAGAGACGTGCGTGAGGTCGTGCCGAACACGCGCATGGACGCCGTGATGGCCAGCGGCGTGGCCGAGCAGGACAGCGTGCAGGAGATCAGGGGAAAACTGGTTGTCACGAACCGTTTCCCCATCGTCGTTGATGAAAAGCCTGTCGGCGTCGTCTGCACCTTCCGCGAGGACAATGAGATTTTCAAGGCCGAAGCCACATTGCGCAGCAGGATGAAAAAGGGTTTCAGCCCGCGCTATGCCCTGTCGGACATGCTTACCTGCAACGCGGCCATGCGCGAGCGCGTGAGTCTGGCCAGGGCTTACGCCCGCACGGACGCGGCCGTGCTTCTGCTTGGCGAATCCGGCACCGGCAAGGAGTTGTTCGCCCAGGGCATCCACTGCGCAAGCCGCAGGAGCGGGCGGCCTTTTGTGGCCGTCAACTGCGCGGCCATACCGGAATCGCTGCTGGAGAGCGAACTCTTCGGCTATGAGGAGGGCGCTTTTACTGGCGCGAAGCGCCAGGGCAAGGCCGGGCTTTTTGAGCTTGCCCACATGGGCACGCTCCTTCTCGACGAAATAAGCGAGCTGCCCATACTGCTTCAGTCCCGTTTGCTGCGGGTGCTGCAGGAAAAAGAGGTGATGCGCATCGGCGGCTCCCATGTCGTGCCCATAGACGTGCGCTTGATCTGCACCTCCAACAAGGACCTGGAGGAAGCCGTGCGCCACGGCCGTTTCCGGCATGACCTCTTTTACAGGCTCAATGTTCTGCCCATATCCATTCCCGCTTTGCGGGACAGAGAAGAGGACATTCCGCTGCTTGCCGCCCATTATTTGCGCATATATTCCGGGCAGTTCAGCGCCTCCCCCGATGCCGAAAGCATCGTCGCGGCCATCGCGGACAAGCTTCTGGCGCACGACTGGCCGGGCAACGTGCGCGAATTGTGCAATGCCATGGAAAGGTTGGCTATCGCTTTACACATGTTTCCGGAAAAGGATATGGTTTCCCTGCTCGACGTCCTCATCAGGGGAAAATTCGGCGAACCGGAGAAAACGCCGTCGGCCCGCCGGATCGAAGTAGACCTGGACGGAGACCTCAAAAACATCGTCAAAAAGACGGAAAAAGCCGTTATCGGCGCTATGTTGGCCCGCCACGGCAATGATCAGGTCAAGGCGGCGCGGCAGCTCGGGATCAGCCGCATGAGCCTGTGGCGAAAGATCAGGCAGACACAGGGCACTTCTGATTCCGGAGCGGTTCAACTTTGAAATTTGGACTGCTCCGCAAGAATTTCAAGCGTAAAATGCTCTACTGCCAAATGAAGATTGCGTCCTGCAATTTTCATTTGCATGAAATTTATTGAACATGCTCATACGGTTGTTATCCTGGAATCCGAATAGGAGAATACCGGCGTTTCCTCAGAATTACGTCTGGTCGTTGCAGTCGGGACGCCGTTCCCGGACGAGGGAAAAATGGAAAAAAGCTATCTGGATGAAGTGTGCGGGGAAAACCAGGAGGTAAATCCGCTTTTCACCTTTCTTGACGCCCGCATGGAGATTCCTGCCAAGGGCGAGGCCCGTCTCACTCTGCCGGTCAGGCGCGGGCTTATTCAGGGCGGAGGGGTGGTGGCGGGCGGCATCCTGGCCCCCATGGCCGACGAGGCCATGGCCCATGCCGTGATGACCTTGCTTGGCGAGGGACGGTCCACGGTCACGGTGGAGATGAATATCCGCTACCTGCGCCCGGCCGGGCCGGAACGCAAGGCGATGTTGAGTTCCGTGGCCAGGGTGGTCAGGAGCGGGGCGAGGCTTTGCATGGCCGAGGCGGACGTTCTGGATGAGGAAAACCGCCTCCTGGCAAAGGCCGGGGCCACTTT
>JAITRF010000108.1 GCA_031288535.1 Desulfovibrio sp.
TAGGATAAGAGGTTCAACTGCGCCTGTTGGGGCGTAAATTCCCCGGTAGCTCAGCTGGCAGAGCGGGTGACTGTTAATCACTAGGTCCGCGGTTCAATCCCGTGCCGGGGAGCCAGAAATTAAGAAGGACTCTTGAGAAATCGAGAGTCCTTTTTTCTTTGGGCTAACACCGCAAAAAAACCGCTGGTGGCCTGCTCCCCATAAACTGATCCACTTCAAATGAGAGCCTGTAAGCCGTATACACACCTTTGAGATTCGCGGCGGAGGCAAAGCCGCCTTGCTCCTTACGAGACCTGCGGCTTCGGGCGATACTGGCGCATCGCCGCAGGGCTGACGCAATAAGATGCGTCAGCCTTGGCTGTCGCCACTCCGCCCGTTGACAGGCAGAGGGAAATGGATATAGTGGTTGTCAGGTAGGTCGAAGCGGGTCAACGCTCCGGCCCCGGCAAGTCCCTCGTAGTTTGAGCTGCAAAGCACCCGCCCCTGACGGATGGCTGTCCTTCAGGGGCAACCTGTTTACACGTTACGCATATCAGGGCCGCCAGTACTGCGCCGGCCACGTTTCTCGCCAATGGCCTGACGGCGTTCAAATTCTTATGGGCACAGCAGCCCTGAACTACGGTGGAATATCTCCGAAGCGCCGGGCATTGCGGATAGGGAAGTCATACCGGCGGCGCTGGCAAACAGCGCTAGCGGGCAGGCGGCGGACGCTTGTTTGATGAAATGAAATTGCCCCTTGAGGAAGCAACTCAAGAGGCAATTTGTAAATCAGCGCTTGTAATCCGGTAAGTGCCACAAGCAAAAAACATATGCAACACTCTGAAATTATTTGGCGTCGCCAACGGGGCTTGAACCCGTCTTTGCGGCTTGAGAGGCCGCTGTCCTGACCGAATAGACGATGGCGACACCCCGTAATTTTTCTGATAATGGAGTCCAGGCGGCAAAGCAAGGGAAAAAACGGGAAGAAAGAGAAAAAAACGCCGTAACGGAGGATGCCTGATGCAATGGCTGGTAATCATCATCTATTTCGGGGTGCCCGTCCTGGCTTACCGCCGCACCAAGGCGGCGGCAGGCGAAACAAAAACCGAACGCATCCTGCCCAAGCTCAAAAACGCCTTCCTCAGCATGGGCATAGTGGGGGCCGCTCTGGGGGCGTTCGCCGCCGCCACCCTGGCTTCCATAAAATCCGTGGACGCCGCAGACAACTGGCTCTATCGCTTCTACGAATCCTGGACCGGTCTCGGACTACCCCTCGGCACCCAGATCTTCTATTTTGTCGATATGTGGATGATCTGGGGACTGCCCCTCGGACTGTTCGTCATCTGCATCGCCAAAGACAAGGCTGCGCGTAAAAAGAGAATTCCTGCGGACAGACTGCCCTGACAATCCGCCCCTGGCGGGTCCCCTGTTCCGGCATTTTTGACGACAGCCAAGGGAGAAAGGGGGGTGTAGCGGAGAAAGGAGGATGTAGCCGTCAGGTATGCCGAGGTTGCCGGATCTGCTCCCTACGCATAGGGATTCACAGGAAAATCTTGCAGGCAACGTCAAAAATTTCGCCGGGCCCGAGCGGGAAATGATTGATAATGGGGTTACGAAAGTATATATTTCCACGCTATGTCCATGCAGCGCATACTTTTCCTGGCCCCCGCCCAGACCGTGACCCGCATCTTTCCGCAACTGCGCGAATCCGGGGTGGAGGTGGGAATCGCCGAGAACCTGAAAGGGGCTTCCTCATTCATGCGCAAGGGTTTGCCGGCCCTTATCCTTTCCCGCCCTTTCCTGCCCGGCTTCAGGATCGAGGACCTTCTGGCCGTAGGCAAAGACGACCCGGGGTTTCCGCCGGTAGTGGTTTTTTCCGACCGCCCCTCCCCGGAGGAGGCGGCCCGCCTTATGGAATGCGGGGCCGCCGATTACTGGAGCGAACCCCTGATCTACGAAAAAATCAGGGCTATACTGCCTCAGACCCGTCCTCAGACCCATCCCCCGCCTTCATCTACGCTCGGCGGCCGCAGGGCCGAGCCGGAGAAGGGGAGGCAGCGCATAGTCGGAGCGCACCCCGCCGTGTTGCGCGTGCTGGCCCTGGCGAAACAGGTGGCCAAATCGCGGGCCACCGTGCTTATTTCCGGCGAATCCGGCACGGGCAAGGAAATGTTCGCCCGCTATCTGCACGCCGAAAGCGACCGCGCGGAACGGGCCTTTGTCGCCGTCAACTGCGCCGCCCTGCCCGAACATCTCCTGGAAAGCGAACTCTTCGGACACGAAAAAGGCGCCTTTACCGGGGCCATCGCCCGCAAACTCGGCAAGTTCGAGTTGGCCAGCGGCGGGACCATCCTGCTCGACGAGATCTCGGAAATGGACCCCGCCCTGCAGGCCAAGCTGCTGCGCGTGCTGCAGGAAGGTGAGATCGACCGCGTCGGGGGCGCGGAGACCCTGAAGGTGGACGTGCGGGTCATCGCCACTACCAACCGGGACCTCGAGGCCTGGGTCCAAGAGGGACGTTTCCGCCAGGACCTCTTCTTCCGCCTGAACGTAATCCCCCTGCGCCTGCCGGCGTTGCGCGAGAGGGGCGGGGACGCCCTGCTCCTGGCGCGCTTTTTTGTGGTAATGTATGTGCGCGAATACTCTTTGCCGCCGGTGGAGCTTTCCCCCGAGGCCGCGGCCTGGATCGCGGATTATTCCTGGCCCGGCAACGTGCGGGAACTGCAGAATCTCATGGAGAGGGCGGTCCTGCTTTCCGGGGGAAAGGCGATCCGGCCCGGACATTTCCTGCTGGGAGACGAGGAATGGCCCATTTTTGCGGGAGACCCCGGTTTTGACGCCGCGCAGGCGGAGACTTTCGATGTTTCCGGGGCGGACGGGTGGACAGGGGACGCGCAATCCGATAATAAAGCGGGCCGCCCGTCCGAAGAGGACAAAATCGCGGATCCCGGCGCCAGGGACGGGGCTTTCCCGGGCGGGGTCATACCCCTGTACGAGATGGAACGGATCATGATTCGCAAGGGCCTGGAGCAGACCGGCGGAAACCGCACCCAGGCCGCGGAGCTTCTCGGCATTTCCGTGCGCACCCTGCGCAACAAGCTTAACGAATATCGCGAAGCCGGCCTCGGCCTGGATATGCCGGAAAGATGACCGGACAGCCGTAATTCGAATTTCAAATCAAAACCGCGTCCGTGCAGTTTTGATTTGGCGGCTGCGGCGAGCGTGCCGGACTCGCCGCCCGGCGACCGGTACGCCGTTCCGTATACATTTTTAACGGCATACCGGCATGAAACGTCTGGCGGCGGAATGTCGGATCAACAGTAAAACGGAGCGTACGATGCTGGACGATATCAGAGGCAAGGCCCAGTCTTTCGGAGTAAAAATCATCTTCCTGATCATCATAGTGGTCTTCGTGTTCTGGGGGGTGGGAAATTTTTCCGGAATGCGCTCCGGGGAACTGGCGGTCGTAAACGGGGAAAATCTTTCCCTGAGGGAATACGAAAGGTCATTGCGCGCGGCCATGGAAGCCGAAAGGCGGAACAACAAAGAAGGGTTCACCGACGAGGCCAAATTCGACGCCCTGAAAAAAAGGGTCCTGGACGAAATAATCCTCTCCACCCTGCGCCGCCAGGAAGCGCGGCGCATCGGGATCGGCATCTCGGATTACGAACTCAAGGCCTATATTGATTCTTTTTCCGTGTTCCAGAACGCGGAAGGCAAATTCGACCCGGAACGCTACAAGGCCATCCTGGAGGCCAGCGGCATCAAAGCGGGGGAATTTGAGGAAGACAGCAAAAAATTGCTCCTCGAGGCCAAGCTGATGCGCTACATCGGTTTGAGCGCCCGTTTTTCCGAAGCCGAAATAAGGGGACTCTTCGACTTCAGCCTGGAAAAACGCCGGGCCGCCTATGTTCTTTTCCGACCCGCCGATTACCGGGACAAGACGGAGGTGACCGAAGAGGCCATAGCCGATTACTATGAAAAGAACAAGGAAAGCTTCCGCAAACCCCTGCTCGTGAGCCTGGATTACCTGCGCCTGACCCCGGCCCGCCTGGCCCACGCCTACGCCCCCGCCGAGGCCGAGATAGAAGAAGTATACAAGTCCGACCCGGAGCGCTTCAAAAAACCGCTCACCTACAGCGGCAGCCACATTTTCATAGCCGCTCCGCCTGAAGGCTCGACCGAGCCGGATGCGGAAAAGAGCATTGCCGCGGCCCGCGCCGCCATTTTGGAGATACAGGCCAAACTGAAGGCCGGCGGGGATTTCGCCGAGCTTGCCAGGGAATATTCCCAGGATACGCAGACCGCTCCGGGCGGAGGCCGCTTCCCCACCCTGGAGTTCGGGCAGAGCTTTTCCGAGGATTTCGACAAGGCCGCCGTAGCCTTGAAGCCCGGCGAAACAAGCGAACCCGTGCGCACCGTCTACGGTTTCCACCTGATCCGCCTGGAAAATCTGACTGAAGCCGCGGTTGCGCCCCTGGCCGAGGTAAGAGACAACATCGCGGAGGAGATGAGCCTCGAGCGGGCGACAAAAGACTTCCCCGCAATCGAGAAAAAGGCCGAGGACGAGTTCCTCGCCGGAAGCGATCCGGCCCGCATGGCCGAACAGTTCAAGGTTCCCCTGGAAAGCGTGAAACTCGCGTCCCTTGCGGATATTGAAGCCGCGACCGGGCTGACCGACGCCCGCACCCTGGCCGATGCCGCAGCGGCAAGGGCGGCCGGAGAAACGGACGCGAACCTGGCCGCCCCGGTCAGTATCCAGGACGGCATCGCCCTGATGCGGATAACCGAGGCCAGACCCTCAGTCATCCCTTCGGCGGAGGAAATGCGCGCGTCCATAGTCGACACCCTGCGCACCAGGGCCTCCATCGCCCTGGCCCGCGCCGCCGCGGAAAGCGCCCTGCCGTCGTTTTCCGGCAATGAAACCCCGGAGGAACACAAGGGCAAGGTGGAAGAGAGCAACGTCTGCCTGCGCGTTTTCCCCTCCGTGGAACCGCTGGGTTCGGTGCCGGACCTGGTGAACGGCATCTTCTCCTCCAGGGGAGACTGGTTGCCCGTAGTCTATGACACGGACCTCGGCCCGGTAATCGCCCGGACCTCAAGCGTTGAACCGGTGAGAGAAGAGGATTGGGAGCAGCTCAAGAGCATCTTCATAAGCCAGGCCATGCAGAGCAAGGAGTCGGAAGCCGTGGAATCTTACATGCAGGCCCTGATCAATGCCGCTGACATAAGGCAGGCCGAGGGCGCGCTCAATCAGATCACCCTGCGCTGATGGAGGATTCACCTAGACTGGCGCGGATCGACTCCAGGCGCGGCAGCGAAATCGTCCGCATCACCCGGGCCGGGCTGCTGGTGAACCTGCTTCTCGTCGTCTCCAAGCTCGCGGCGGGATACCTTGGCAACAGCAGGGCGCTGGTGGCCGACGGGGTGCACAGCATCGCCGATATGGTCACGAACATCGCGGTGCTCGTCGGGGTGCGCTTCTGGAGCGCTCCGCCCACCGCCGACCATCCTTACGGATACCGGCGCCTGGAATCGCTCATCTCCTTCTGCATAGGGCAGGCCCTTGCCCTGGCCGGCGTCGGCATTGTCTACGATGCGGTTTCCCGTCTCGGAGAAACGGCGGAAGCAGGCGCGTACAGGCTGCCCGCTCTGGGTGTGGCCCTGTTTTCCATAATCAGCAAGGAAGCCCTGTACCGCTGGACCGCGGCCAGGGGACGGTCCCTGCAGTCGGAGGTTTTGCGGGCCGTGGCCCTTGAACACCGCTCCGACGCTTTTTCCTCGATACCGGTCTTTCTCACCGTGGCCCTGTCCACCTGGGTTTCCTCTCTGGCGGCCCTGGACCTGATCGGCGCGCTGGTGGTGGCCCTGTTCATATTCCATTCCGCCTGGAGCATCTGCGCCTCCTCCGCGCATGTCCTGCTGGACGGAGGGGCGGGAGCGGAGGTGGACCGGAAAATCGCGGAGTTCACCCGGGGCATTGAGGGGGTGAAAGACCTGCACTGCCTGCGCGCCCGCCTGATCGGCCACGGACTGATCCTGGACATGCACGTGAACGTGGACGGCTGCTTAAGCTTTCAGCAGGCGCATGATCTGGCGCACCGGGTGGAAGACGCGCTCTGTTCCCCGGAGGCGGCCGCTTTCATCGGCCGGGAAGTGCTGGACGCCATAGCCCACGTCGATCCGTACTGACACCGGGTCGCGACCGGCAAAGGGCAAGTCAGGTAAAGGCAGCACGCTCTGAAAATTGCGTCCCGCAATTTTTATTCGGCGCGACATCCTGACACATCATCCGTTTTCAGATGCAAATCATGAAAATTTCCATCCGGAAGTCTATGTATGCTTCCGCCTTGCGATCCCGAATTTTGACAGCTTTAAGAGTATAAACTCTATCCCATGTTTAACATATGGCGAAAAACAAGTAATATATTCAGTATATTGAAGCTCGCACACCAGGGTACAGGCACTACATGCTTGCAGTTGATACAGGTACAGAGTGTCGCCGTACTCCT
>JAITRF010000014.1 GCA_031288535.1 Desulfovibrio sp.
TCCGGGGTGATCTCCGCCTTTTCCAGCAGCAGATCCGCAAGTTCCAGAGATTTGTCGAACTCCTCGGCCTTCATGTGCTCAAGAATTTTCGGGTGCAGATCGGCGTAGATCGGCGGCGGGTCCACGGGATTGCCGTGCTCGTCCGTATAAATTATGACCGTGGCGTTGGCCTGAGGCTGGTCCTTGGATTGGGTCTGCGGCTGGGTCTGGGTCTGCGGTTGGGTCTGCGGTTGGGTCTGCGGTTGGGGTTGGGTCCGAGACTGTTGGGCCTGGGTCTGCTGCTGGGTCTGTGGTTGCTGGGCCTGGGTCTGCGGCTGGGTCGGGGGCTGGGGTTGGATCTGAGGCTGCTGGGGTTGCCGGGTCTGAGTCGCCTGACCCGTCCCGGACCGGGACGGCGTCTGGCCCGCCCCGTCCGCGGAGGTTCCTCGGCTCTGATCCTGTCCGGAGGGCGCGGGCGCTTCCCCGCTTGGGGGGACGGCGCCGGCTTCGGGGGCCGCGACGGGAGCCGCCGGGGCGCGCGGGCCTGAGGCCGCCGTCTGCGCCGTTCCGCCCGGAAAGGCGATATGTTCCAGCCCGCCCGCGTTGATGCTGCCCCGGTACGCATTGTTCCCGGCAGGCGCCCCGATCCCGGCCGGGAGGGAAGCGGGGGAAACACCCTGCGCGCCCTGCGGATTTTCAGCCGCGCCCTGCCCCGCGGACTGCGTCCCGGCAGTGTTTTGCTCCCCTCCGTCCGGGGAAGATTCTTGTCCGGCAGGCGGTGTAAAAGCGGGCGTCTGTTGCGCGGAAACGGCCGGAACCGGGGGCGGAGCGGCCTGGCCGGACGCGGCTGGCGTTTGCTGTGCGGAAACGGCCGGAACCGGGGGCGGAGCGGCTTGGCCGGACGCGGGTGGCGTTTGTTGCGCGGAAACGGCCGGAGGCGGGGCGGTCTGGCCGGCCGGCAAAGAGGGGGGCGCAAAGGGCCGGGCCGCGGGTCCTGCGGAACCGCCCGCGAAAGCGCCTTCGCCTTGCCCGCGCGCGGCGGAAAATTCTTCCGGTCCGCCTGAAATTTGCTCCGCCTGCGCGCGCCCCGGCGGCGAAGGCGGAGTGGGCAGGGCCATGACGCTGAAGTCCGGCAGGTACGGTTCCGGCAGGGCCGCGTTGCGTCGGCTGTCCGGTACGTTGGCCCCGTAAGGGGCGGGTTGCCCGGCGGCGGCCCCGCGGTTCCCGGAAGAGAGGTCCAGGGACGCGGCGCCTTGGGACGAAACGGTGGGGGTAGGCGCGGCCCGCGCGGGCGGAGCCTCGCCCATGCGGGTGGCCTGCATGGCGTATTGAGGCGTGCCGGGCAGGGCCACAACCACCGGGGCGCTTTCCCGCGCCTCCGAAGCCGGAGGAGCAGGCGCGGCGGAGGGGACGGGCGCCGTCCCCTGGGAAGAATCTTGGGGAGGCTGTGAGCCGGCCAAAGATTCGGGCGCGGGACGTTCCGCGTTGACTGCGGGCGGTGGTGTCGGACCCCTGCCTCCTCCTTCCGGAGAACCTTGGGGCGGCCGCGCGCCGGCCAAAGATTCGGGCGCGGGACGTTCCGCGCTGACTGCGGGCGGCGGTGTCGGAATCCTGCCTCCTCCTTCCGGAGGAACTTGGGGCTGCGGTGTCGGAGCCGCTGGCTGATTTTCCGCGCCGGTCTGCGGCGTCTGCTCCGGGGTCGCGGGGGAGGGTTCGGGCCGGGAGGCGAGAAAACGGGACTGGGCGGTTTCCCCGCGCGGATCCGCCAGCAGGGCCTCGGTTACCGCGTCCGGCGCCTGTTTGGGACGGATGTTGCTGTCCGGGAGAACCTCCGTGGCCGGCGCCGTGTCATGTGGTTTCCAGCGCGCCCCCAACGGGTTGTGGAAAAAATCCACGACTATTTCCTGCTTGCTTTGACCGGCCACCATAAACCCGAATTCCGGGGTCTGGGTCACCAGCACCAGCGCCCTTCCCATGGGCTGCGTATTTTTGAAGATGGCGGCCCCTTGCGGCGTTTCATTGATCAGAAGGCCCGAAGGCATGAAAGTGAAAGGAATGATCACCCCGTCCGGGGTTATGCGGCTTATCTTGGCGGCCATGCCCTCGGAGGGGTCAAGGCGGATGGTCACGCGTTCCCGATCCGGCAGGGCGCGCCATTCAAGCGTGCCCGCTCCGGCCCCGGCCGCGCAGAGCGCAAGACAGAACCCGGCGATCACCGCCCCGATCCTGCCCTGCAAATTCGCGAGCTTTCCCATCGGCCTCACCCCGGCAACCTTCTCCGCCTGTTGATACCAAATCTCATTCATGCCAAGTCGCATTCAAACGGGTTTGAATGCGGAAAGGCACGCCCGCTCCGGCGCTTTGCGGCGGCGGCCAATGCCGCCCGCCCCTTCTATTCCATATTGCGCTTCTTCAGTTTTTCGATCAGGGTCGTCCGTTTTATTCCCAGTATCTCCGCCGCCTGGTTTTTTACGCCGTCGGCCAGGCTCAAGGCTTCAAGCAGCAGTTTTTCCTCGGCCGTGTCGAAAAATTCCTTCAGGCCGAGATTCATCTCGCGCAGATCGGCCACGGTCGGCCAGGAGAACCCGGTGCGCGGCGCCGCGCCCGTCCGCGGACGCGGCGGCGGCAGCTCCGCCACCTCTCCCACCTGGCCCAGTATCTTGCGCGGCAAATCCTCCGGCAGCACGGTATCGCTCTCGCAGAGAATGGACAGGCGCTCCGCCAGGTTTTCCAGTTCGCGCACGTTCCCCGGCCAGGGGTAGGCCTCGAAGATGCGCTGCACGTCCGGACCGAGGCCCAGCACCGGGCGTTTTTTCTGGGCGCAAAAACGCTTGAGGAAAAATTCCGTGAGCAGGAGCACGTCCTCGCCCCGGTCGCGCAGGGCGGGCAGATGCAGGGGGATGACGTTCAAGCGGTAATAGAGGTCTTCGCGAAAACGCCCGGCCGCCACCTCTTCCTCAAGGTCCCGGTTGGTGGCCGCGATCACGCGCACGTCCACCTTTTTCGCCCCCTGACCGCCCACGCGCTCTATCTCCCGTTCCTGGAGCACGCGCAGGATCTTGACTTGCAAAAGCAGATCCATCTCTCCTATTTCGTCCAGGAAAACCGTGCCGCCTTCGGCCAGCTCGAAGCGCCCGGGCCGGGTGCGGATGGCGTGGGTAAACGCCCCCTTTTCGTGCCCGAAGAGTTCGGATTCCAGCAGTTCCTTGGGGATGGCACCGCAGTTGATGGGCACAAAGGGTTTGTCGCCGCGCAGGCTCATGCGGTGCAGCGCCCGCACCAGCAGCTCCTTGCCGGTTCCGGATTCCCCCGTGACCAGTACCGTGGAATCCGTAGGCGCGACTTTGGTCAGAGTGCGGAAAAGACTCGCAAGAGACGTGCTTTGCCCTATTATGCCGCTGTGCGCGAAATCCATGCCTTCCTCCTCCGCGCGGAACCGGCGCGCCGCCGCAGGCGGCGCAAGTCGTCGAAAAACAGCGTTTTTTTTCGACGGCGATCCTGCAAAAACAACCATAAAAATATGTTTGTCATTTTTGCGATTAGACACTGAAACCGTTACTGTCAATTAACTGACGAAATGTCAAGGGCAAATCCGTAAATTTTGCGTTCCCCAATGCCGTTCCGCGCCTTACGGCGGCAGTCCAGGGCCGGCTCGCGCCTTGCCATGCCGGACGGAAGCTGTTATCGTCCACCCTTCTGGAGCATTTTACGCTTGAAATGCTTGCTTGACGGCGGGCGAAGCCCGCCTGCGAGCCTTTCGCGGCAGGAAATTGCTTGCAAATCCTTGCCGAGCGGTCCAACTTTTAAAAGTTGAACCGCTCTGAAGCAGTTGCGGTTCGCGCATCTTCAATGTCAGACCGCTCCAACGCGCACACCGGCAGAACCAAGAGGTGCTTATGGGATTAATCACGGGCGAGGCCCTCACTTTTGACGACGTGCTGCTTCTGCCCGGCTATTCCGAAGTCACTCCGGACCTGGTGGACGTATCCTCCTTCCTCACCCCGGACATCCGTCTGAATATCCCGCTCATCTCCGCGGCCATGGACACGGTGACCGAATCCGAAATGGCCATATCCATGGCCCGCCACGGCGGGATCGGCGTGGTGCACAAGAATTGCTCCATTGAAGAGCAAAAGCTGGAAGTGGAAAAGGTCAAAAAGTCCGAAAGCGGCATGATCACCTCCCCGATCACCGTCAAACCCACGGATTCCGTGGCGGTGGCCCTGGGGTTGATGGGGGGCTACCGTGTTTCCGGCCTGCCTGTGGTGCAGGGGCGCAAGCTGGTCGGCATCCTGACCAACCGCGACGTGCGTTTTGTGAAAGACCCGGAAACCACCCTGGTCAGCGAGCGCATGACCAGCAAGAACCTGATTACCGTGCCCGTGGGCACCACCCTTGAGAAAGCCAAGGACCACCTGCACGAAAACCGCATCGAAAAATTGCTGGTGGTGGACGAGAACAAGGAGTTGCGCGGCCTGATCACCATGAAGGATATTGAGAAGATCCGCCAATATCCCGATGCCTGCAAGGACAACATGGGGCGCTTGCGCGTGGGGGCGGCCATCGGCATAGGCGCCGACTGCCTGCCCAGGGCGGAGGCCATGCTGGAGGCCGGGGTCGATTTTCTGGTGCTGGACTCCGCGCACGGCCATTCCCGCAACGTGCTGGAAGGCGTCCGCGCGGTGCGCGCGGCCTGGCCGAACTGCCGGCTGGTGGCCGGGAACATAGGCACCTATGAGGGGGCCAGGGCGGTTCTGGAGGCCGGGGCGGATACGGTGAAGGTCGGCATAGGCCCCGGTTCCATCTGCACTACGCGCATCGTGGCCGGGGTCGGCGTGCCGCAGATCACGGCCGTCCTGGAAGCGGCGCGGGCGGCGCGGGAGATGGACCGTTGCGTGATCGCCGACGGGGGAGTCAAGTACTCCGGAGACATAGTCAAGGCACTGGCCACGGGCGCGCACAGTGTGATGATCGGCGGCCTGTTCGCGGGGTCGGAGGAAAGCCCCGGCGAAACCGTTCTCTACCAGGGCCGGCGCTACAAGATTTATCGCGGCATGGGTTCCATCGACGCCATGATGGCGGGAAGTTCGGACCGCTATTTCCAGGAAAAATCCCGTAAGTTTGTGCCGGAGGGCATCGTGGGCCGCGTTCCCTACAAGGGTCCGGTTGGGGACAGCCTCTACCAGCTCGTGGGCGGCCTGCGCTCCGGCATGGGCTATGTCGGCGCGGCCGACCTGGCGGCCCTGCGGGAATCGGCCAGACTGGTGCGCATCTCCCCGGCGGGACTGCGCGAAAGCCACGTGCACGACGTGATCATCACCAAGGAAGCGCCCAATTACCAGGTGGAGCCGAATTAATGCAAGGAACCCCCGCATGTCCGAATTTTCCAAGGTCCTGATAATAGACTACGGCGCCCAGTACACCCGCCTGATCGCAAGAAGGGTGCGCGAAGCAGGCGTCTATTCGGAAATCCTGCCTTGCACGGCCCCGGACGAGGCGATCCGCGCGGCCAAAGCCTCGGCCATAATCCTCTCCGGCGGCCCGGACGACGCCGGCGAACCCGGAGCCCCGACCTTAAGCCCGGCCGTCCTGGAAAGCGGCCTGCCCGTGCTCGGCATCTGCTACGGGATGCAAATCCTGGCCCTGACCCTGGGCGGAACCCTGGCCAATTCCCGGGACCGCGAATACGGCCCGGCCGAACTCAGACCGAGCGGAAACTTCCCACTCTGGAAGGGTCTGCCCCGCAACAAGCCCTTTACCGTGTGGATGTCGCACGGCAACCGGGTTTTAAGCGCGCCGCCGGGATTTGAGGTATGCGCCTCCACCCCCGGTCTGGACCTCGCGGCCATGGCCGACATATCCCGGCGCATTTACGCGGTGCAGTTCCATCCCGAAGTGCACCATACGCGCCACGGAGCGCGCATTCTGCGCAATTTCCTCTTCGCGGTCGCAAAGCTCGTCCCCGACTGGAGCGTGAGTTCCTTTGCCGAAAAAACCGCGGCCGAATGCCGGGAACGGACGGGAGCGGACAAGGTGGTCCTGGGCCTGTCCGGAGGCGTCGATTCCACGGTGGTCGCGGCCCTGCTGCACAGGGCGATCGGGCGAAACCTGCACTGCATCTTCGTGGACCACGGGCTCTTGCGCCAGGATGAAGGGCGGGAAGTGATAGAAACCCTGAACCGGCACCTGCCCGGACTCAACCTGCACGCAGTGCGGGCCGGGAAACTTTTTCTGGACAGGCTGGCCGGAGTGGAGGACCCGGAAGAGAAACGCCGCGTCATCGGCCGGACCTTCGTGGAAGTCTTCGAGGAAGAGGCGAAAAAGATAGCCGGGGCGCGCTGGCTGGCCCAGGGCACCCTCTATCCGGACGTCATAGAATCGTATTCCGCCAGGGGCACGGTCATAAAAACCCACCACAACGTGGGCGGCCTGCCGGAACGGATGAACCTGAAGCTTCTGGAACCCCTGCGCGAACTGTTCAAGGACGAGGTCCGCGAGGTGGGGGAGCAGCTCGGGCTGCCGGAGGAGATCATCTGGCGGCAGCCTTTCCCCGGCCCCGGACTCGCCGTGCGCATCCTGGGGGAGGTGACGCAGGAACGCCTCGATATCCTGCGGGCCGCGGATCGCATAGTCACTCAGGAACTGGCCGCGGCCGGGCTCATGCGCAAGGTCTGGCAGGGTTTCGCCGTGCTCCTGCCTCTGCGCACCGTGGGGGTGATGGGCGACGCCCGCACCTACGAACACGTGGTCGCCCTGAGGGTCGTGGACAGCGTGGACGCCATGACCGCCGACTGGACGCGCCTGCCCCACCGGGTCCTGGCCTCGGTTTCCGGACGCATCGTCAGCGAGGTCAAAGGCGTCAACCGGGTGGTCTACGACATCTCTTCCAAACCCCCCGGAACCATCGAATGGGAATAAACCCGACAGCTCTCATGCCGGGCCGCATCCAAACGGGTCTGGATGCGGAAATGCGCGCCGCTCCGGCGCTTTGCCGCGAAATGCTTGAGGCGGGCTTTGCCCGCCGTTAAGCAGGCATTTCAAGCGTAAATTCTCTATGAACAGTACAGTTAGGATGGTCCATGTTCGGAATAGGCGGCACTGAATTCCTGGTGATCATGGTGGTGGCGATTCTGGTTCTCGGGCCGGAGCATCTGCCGCGCATCGTGCGCACCGTCTCCAGAGTGATGTCCGACTTCCGCCGGGTCAGCACGGAATTTCAGCGCGCCCTGCATGTCGAGGCCGATCGCCAGGAGACTGAAGAGCAAAAACGCCGGCGCGCGCGAAAGGCAAAGGCCGAAGCGAAGCCGTCCGGCAGGCCGGCCGCGCCGGAAGAAGACGCGGCTCGGGGGAAGAAGACGCAGGACGGCGCAGACGCCCCGCCCGCCGCAGACGTCCAGCCCGCCGATGTGCCGCCCGCCGATGTGCCGCCCGCCGATGTGCCGCCCGCCGATGTCCCGTCCGCCGTCGCCCAGCCCGCAGACGCCCCGCCCGCCGATGTCCCGTCCGCCGCCGCCCAGCCCGCAGACGCCCCGCCCGCCGATGTCCCGTCCGCCGCCGCCCAGCCCGCCGATACTCCGCCGCCGGCCGAGTCTTCCGCCGATGGACGAAAAGGACCGATGGAGGACGAAACGACGGTCAGAGCCAGGGACACGGGGTCAGCCGCGCGGGATGAAACGCCCGCCGCGCGGGATGAAATGTCCGCTGCGCGGGATGAAATGTCCGCTGCGCGAGATGAAACGTCAGCCGCGTGGGAGGAAACGCCCGTTGCGCGAGATGAAACGTCCGTTGCGCGGGATGAAACGCCCGCTACGCGGGATGAAACGTCAGTCGCGCGAGATGAAACGCCAGCCGCGGCGCCGGACCAGTCCCGGGCCGGGGACCCGGCTTCGGCCACGCGGGAAAACGCGGCCCCCGCGGCCCCTGATCCGGGAGCCAGGACGTGAGTTCAAAAGAGACCGGGGAACTCGACCTCGCCCACGCGTCGGAAACAAACGGGGGCACGGCTGCGCATGAGGCAAAGACGGCTCCCGAAGCCGGTGTTTCGGAAAACCCCGCGCAAAATTCGCCTCATCCCCCCGAAACCCCGCCGGAAGACGCCGGCGAAACTGAAAAGGAGCCGGGGGCCGAAAACGAGGATGTCTCCGAAAACGCGGAAGACGGCGGAGACGAGAAAGACTCCGAAGACAAGGAGAGCGCCGGAGACAGGGAGGGCGCCGCAAACAAGGAAGACTCCGAAAACGCGGAGGACGCTGAGAACACGGAGGACTCCGAAGACGCGGAGGAGGCCGGAGACGAGGAGGATTCTGAAAACGAGGAGGAGGCCGGAGACGGGGAAGGGTCCGAAGGCGGGGTCATGACCCTGGGAGATCATTTACGGGATCTGCGGTCCTGTCTTTTCAAGTCCTTTTTGTGGCTCATAGCTGGCTTTTGCATCTGTTACCCGTTCCACGAGGAACTGTTCGCCCTGCTTTTCGCCCCGCTGATCGCGGTCATGCCGGAGGGCGCCAAACTGGTTTATCTGAGCCCGCCCGAGGCCTTTTTCACCTATATGAAAATCGCTGTGGTGGCCGGGCTTTTCCTGACCAGTCCCATGGTTTTCTACCATCTCTGGGCCTTTATCGCTCCCGGTCTTTATCGGGAGGAAAAAATGCGCATTCTGCCGGCGGCTTTTTTTTCCGCCTTTTTTTTCGTCAGCGGGGGGCTCTTCTGTTATTTTGTGGTCTTTGAGGTGGCCTTCAAATTTTTCATGAGCTACAACAAGGGGAACGTCCAGGCCATGCCAGCCATGGATGAGACCTTGAGCTTCGTTTTGCAGTTCCTGCTGGCCTTCGGAGTGGTTTTTGAACTGCCCCTGTTCGCCTTTCTGCTGGCCCGCATCGGCCTCATCAGCGCGGACGCCCTGCGCCGCTTCCGGCGCTACGCCATCCTGATCATGGTGATCGTAGCGGCAATATTGACGCCTCCGGACGTGGTTTCGCAACTGCTCATGGCCGGGCCCCTGATCCTGCTCTACGAGATGAGCATCCTTATCGCCGCGTTTTTCGGGAAAAAAAGGGCCGACACGGACGCGGAGTCCGGGGAAAATGATTAACAGCCGAAAATAAATGACTTATTATATACGCAACGGGAGGGAGGCCATGCCGGAAAACCAAAAACGCTCTGCCAGGATCGCCCGCGAGACGGGGGAAACCGCGGTTGACCTTACCCTTTGCATTGACGGGCAAGGTAAGGTACAAACGGATACGGGATACGGCATGGCCGACCACATGATTACCCTGATCGCCGTCTGGGCGGGCTTTGATCTGCGCCTGAAATGCCGGGGGGATCTGCATGTGGACGCCCACCACAGCGTGGAGGACGCGGCCCTCTGCCTGGGCAAGGCCATAGACCAGGCTCTGGGCGACAGGGCGGGCATAGCCCGCAGCGCCTCGGCGCGCGTGCCCATGGACGAGGCCGCCGCCACGGTGAGCCTGGACCTTTCCGGGCGATCCTGCCTGGTTTTCAGGGGACAGGAACTGCTCCCGCCCCAGATCGCCGGGGAAGAAAGCGACCTCTGGCGGGAATTTTTCAAGGCCCTGACGGGAGGAGCCAAGATGAACCTGCACGTCTGTTTCGAATACGGACTGAACGGCCACCATCTGCTGGAATCCGCCTGCAAGGGTCTGGGGCTTTGCCTGAAGGACGCCGTAACCATATCCCGTTCCGGAATTTTGAGCACAAAAGGAAGTTTGGACCTATGAGCGTACAATTACCGATAAGCGCGTTAAAAAAGAAAGTTTTCAGCGCGGGATCCGGAGACCGCGCCCAAAGCCGGGACGGACGTAGGACCGCGCATGCGGCGGCTGTCCTCGTTTTGGGCTGCGCGCTGTTTGCCGCCGCCTGCGTCGCCCCTTCCCAGCCCCCCTTGCCCGTGGGCAGCCTGAAACTCGGTCTGGCAGCCTTCAACCAGCCGATCCTCGCCTCCGAAATGCTGGCCGGATACCAGCCGGAAGACGTGCCCAAGGTCGACGCCAAACATCTGCACGAGCTGGACGCCATTCTCGCCCAAGTATTGAACGAACAGTCCAAGCACAGCTTCGCGAGCCGGGAAGGCTCGGAACACTGCCGCCGGACCGTGGGGGCGCAAAGCGGCGCCACCAACACCCAGGCCGCCCTGCGCACCTGGTCCGCCGTAGGCCGCTGCATGGGCGTCGACCTGCTGGTGCTCCCGCAGATCCTGGAATTCCGCCAGCGCGACGGCGGCTCATTCGGTGTGGTCAGCCCGGCGCGGGTGGTCATGGATGTCTTTGTGATAGACGTGCGCAACGAAATGCTGATTTCCCGCTCGCACTTCGACGAAACCCAGTCCAACCTGATCAGCAACCTTCTGGACACGGGCAAATTCTTCAAACGCGGCGGACAGTGGATCAGCGCCGGAGAACTGGCCCGCGAAGGCATGGAAAAAGCCGTGAAGGAGCTGGGCTTGTGATTATCTTTCCAGCCGTGGACATAAAGGGCGGCAAATGCGTGCGCCTGCTCCAGGGGAAAGCGGACCGGGAAATAGTTTACGAGACAGACCCCCTCAAAGTCGCCCTGTCCTGGCAGGAACGGGGGGCGCGGGGGCTGCACGTCATAGATTTGGACGGCGCCTTTGCCGGCGCGGCCGTCAATATGCCTCTGATCAGCTCGATCTGCCGGGAGTTGGACATTCCCGTGCAGGTCGGCGGCGGCATCAGGGACCTGGAGACCGCCAGATCCTACGTCCGGGCGGGGGCGACCCGCATCATCATCGGCACCATGGCGGTCGAAAAACCCGAGATCTACGCGGACATCTGCACCAACCTGCACGGCAAGGTCGGGGTATCCCTGGACACCGAGGACGGACGCCTGAAAACCAGGGGTTGGATAGACGATTCCGGGATGAGCGTCGGGGAGATCATGCCCAGGCTCTACGCCCAGGGAACCGCCTTCATCGTGCATACGGACATAAGCCGGGACGGAATGCGCATCGGCCTCAACATGGACGCCCTGCGGGAACTCGCTTCTTCCGCCCTGATGCCGGTCATAGCCTCCGGTGGAGTGTCCGGTATGGACGACATCAGGGAATTGTACGATTTGAGCCGGGGAAGCATGCTCGAAGGGGTCATAAGCGGCCGCGCCCTCTACGAGGGCGACCTGAATTTCGAGGAAGCCGAGGCCTGGATAAACTCACGGGAAACATGAGCTGCGGCCGGCAAGCGTCACGCGGCAAAAGGAGACGACATGTCCGCATCACCAGTTTATTTTACCGACATGCGCTGTACTACGGGCGTAAGCCTGCAGGACAAGCTTGACCGCCTGATCGGCAAGGCCGGCATCGAACAGATTGAGTTCGTGAACAAGTTCACGGCTGTAAAAATACATTTCGGCGAACCCGGCAACCTTTCCTTTCTGCGGCCCAACTTCGCCTTTACCGTTGTGAAACGCGTCAGGGCGCTGGGCGGCATCCCCTTCCTGACCGACTGCAACACCCTGTATGTGGGCAGACGCAACAACGCCCCGGCGCATCTGGACGCGGCCTGTGAAAACGGCTATTCGCCCCTGTCCGTCGGCTGCCAGATTCTCATCGCCGACGGCCTTAAAGGGCTCGACGAAGTGGACGTGCCGGTGCCGGGGGGCATCCTGCTGCAAAGCGCCAAAATCGGACGGGCGATCATGGACGCGGATGTCTTCATCTCCCTCAATCATTTCAAGGGCCATGAACTCACCGGCTTCGGCGGCGCGATCAAGAACACGGGCATGGGCAGCGGCAGCCGGGCCGGGAAAATGATCATGCACAACTCCGGAAAACCGGAAGTAAGCGCAAAAAGGTGTACGGGCTGCCGCACCTGCTCCCGCTATTGCGCGCAGTCTGCCATCAGCTTCAACGAGGCCCGAAAGGCCGTGATCGACCATGCGCGCTGCGTGGGCTGCGGGCGCTGTTTGGGGGTCTGCAACTACAACGCCATATTCAACCGCAACGCATCCTCCAATGACGACGTCAACCGCAAAATGGCCGAATACGCCCTGGCGGTGCTGCACGGACGTCCGAATTTCCACATAAACGTCGTCAACCAGGTTTCGCCCTATTGCGACTGTCACAGTGAAAACGACGCGGCCGTCGTGCCCGATATCGGCATCTTCGCCTCCTTTGACCCGGTGGCCCTGGACAAGGCCTGCATAGACGCCGTGAACGCGGCGCCGGTCGTAAGGGGAACTCTTCTGGAGGACCGCGGCGGGGCGGGCGGCGAGGACCATTTCCACTGCATCCACCCCTCCACCGACTGGCGCGGACAGATTGAACACGCGGAAAAAATCGGCCTGGGCAGCGGAACGTACAATCTTGTAACCGTAAAATAGGCATTCCGGCTTTATCGCATATATGAGGCAAAGCATGCCGCGACAAAACCTTTTATGCTGCATTCTGCTGTTCTGCGGCTTCTTTCCCGCGGGTTGCGCCGTCGTTTCCGGCAAACCCGCTCACGTTCCCAGGCTGGAAAGCCGATACGACGATGCCGGAATAAAGACCGAGGTGGCCGGCGCACTGCTGGCCCTTGATCCATCCAAGGCCAACAACGTAAACGTGCATTGCTTTTTCGGCCAGGTCTTTCTGATCGGGGAAGCGGACAGGGAATTCCGCCGCGAGGCCGTGGCCGCCGCCGAAAAAGTCGGCGGCGTCACCCGTGTGGTCACGCACTGGTTCCCGTCCGGCAGCGCCGCCACGCACGAGGATGCGGCCATCGAAGCGAAGCTGTCCGAAGTTTTGCCCGCATCCGCCAAAGACGCGGGCGGGCGCGTGGACGCTGACGTCTGGGGCGGACACGTGGTGCTCACCGGTATGGTGCGCCGGCAGTCGGACATAGACCTGGCGGTCAAAGCCGCCAAACGGGTGGAAAGCGTCCGCAGCGTCACCAGCTATCTCGTTACTGATGACGCCTCCGCGCCCTGATCCCGCCCCCGCCGGAAACGCACCGCCTCTCCTTGAGGTCTCGGAAGCCGAAGAAGGCATGCGGCTTTTGCGTTTTCTGCAGCGCAGGCTGCTGGATGAAACGCCGAAAAGCCTTTTGCACAAATGGATCCGCAGCGGACAGGTGCGGGTGAACGGGAGGCGCGGCGCTCCTTTTGCGCTTCTTGCGGCAAAGGACTTGGTGCGTCTGCCCCCTTTCGCCAGCGCGCGAAAGACCGGGCAAAGTCCCCGGCCGGACGCGGGCGGCGACCTGCCCGTCCCCGGCGCGCTTCTCGGCCCCGGCGTGCGGGTGATCGGGATTTGTGAGGACGTGCTCGTCCTCGACAAGGCTTCCGGCGTCTCCTGCCATCCGGGCGGCGGTTTGCGGGGAAAAACCGGCGCTGGCCTCCCGCGGCAAGCGCAAAATGCTCCGGGGAGTAAGCCGGGAGATTTGTCCGTAGCGGAAGTTTTGTCCCTGGCGTTTGCCGCCTCTCCCTATATCCCCGCCCCCGCCCACCGTCTGGACCGGCGCAGTTCCGGTCTGCTCCTGGCCGGATTGAGCCGCGCGGCTGCGGCGCGTCTGCAGACCCTGTTCAAAAACGGGGGAATACGCAAATATTACCTGGCCTGGTGCGCGGGGTTCGTGCCCTGGGAGGGACCGCTCCTGCTTGAGGACAGGCTGGCGAAGCGCGTCTTCGGCGGCCGGGAGATCATGAGCGCGGGGTCCGAGGGGCAAAGGGCCGTCTGCGCCGCCCTGGCGTTGCGGCGCCGGGAACCCGGAAGCGTCCCCGTTCCTGCCACTCTGCTTCTGTTGCGTCTGTTGAGCGGGCGCAAGCACCAGTTGCGGGCGCAGCTCGCCGCGCGCGGTTTTCCCCTGATCGGGGACGGTCTGCGCGGCGGCCCGGATTACCCGGTTTTGCTCCTGCACGCGCATTCCCTGGGCATCCCGGCGCGCGGCGCGCGGACGGACCCGTCCCGGGAACGCCCCGCTGTTTGCGGCGATCCTTCCGCGCAGGAGCAGGGATGCGAATTTCGTCTGCCTCCGCCCTGGCTTCCGGACCTTGTTCCGGATGAGAGGGAGATATCCGGGGCGAAAAAAATCCTGGACGCCCATGTCGCCGCATGCGGCCAGTTGGGCATTTAGAGCAATTTCATTTTGAAATCGCTCTGGCGGATGCCAGCCGCAAAGCAGGCGCCTCAAGCGAAAATGCCCGCGAGATTGCCACGGGCGGGCTTTGCCCGCCGCCAGGCGGCAGTCTCAAGCGAAAATGTCTACCGTCCGACGGACCCCAGGCATTTGAGCAGGGTTTCGATCCTGTGCCTGTAGAGATGCGCCTCGGCAAGGCAGCGCCGCCAATCCCGGACAAGTTCTTCGCGTACCGCCCCGCCCGCGAGACGTCCGGCGAGTTTTTCCAGGTCCCGCCGGTCGTTGAAGGTGACGGGGCGGGTCAGTTCGGGAGGGAAAAGGGAAAGTCCGGGGCATGCGTCGCTTAAAGCCAGTCCCCCGGCCGTCCAGACGTCAAAATGGCGTTGGCTCAGGCCGCGCGGCAGTTGCAGGCTGGTCGGACAGATATTGAAAGAGGCCGCCGCGTAAATGCCGGGAAGGCGCGCGTAGTAGTCCACGGGCGGACGCAGCCTCGCCCCTTCGGGCAGGAGGTTTTCCCAGCCGGGGTCCCCGAAAATGTCCAGGCCCTTGCCCGTGCCGGCAAAAACCCCGACCCGGGCCGCAGCCGCAAGACAGCGGAAGCGGTGCCGGAGATTGGCCGTTTCCGCCCCCAGGGCGGGCAGGCGCGCCGCCTTTCCGGGCCAGAAGCGGGCGGGGTCAAGGTCGAGTTCCTTCTCCCACCAGGACAGGTCCGGCCTCTGCCCGGAAAAAAACGCGCTCTCTTTGTCCCCGCGTCCGGGTTCCCCGCAAAGCCCCGCTTTGCGGGCAAGGGCATCCGGAAGTTCAAGACCGGCGAAAAAGGACTCCTTGCCCGGAAAAGCGGAGCGCCCGACAAAGACGAAGGGGGCAAGGTCCGTTGGCGGGGGGAAAGCCTCATCCCTTGTCCGGCGGGGAGAAAAAATCTCGGGGCAGGAGGCCAGTGGCAGGTGAAAGACGTGGGCTGCGCCGGCGGCTTTGAGCGGGGCGGTAAAGTAATCGTCGGTCACGAAAAGGGGAAGGCTGCGCCAGGCTTTGTCCCGCACCCCGGAGAGAATGTTCCAGGGGTTGTCCACAAACCAGACCGCTACTCGGCCCTTTGCGCGGGCGAGCGCGTCCAGACTGCGGCGCAAATCGCCCAGACCCTGGAAATTCACGCTGAAGAGAAGAGCCGGCGCATCCAGTTTTTCCTCAAGGCGGTTCGGGGAACGCGGATCGTTCAGGGTTTCCGGGTCCGCCTCCTCCGCCGCGAAACCGGCGCCTGCAAAAGCCGCGACCAGTTCACGGCGCAACAGTTCCCTGCCGGTTCCCGGCACGATGACTTTCCGCAATTCTTTCACCATGGGGAGCAGAACCCGCCTTGGAGCAGTTTAGGCATTTTACGCTTGAAAGGCTTGCTTGACGGCGGGCAAAACCCGCCTGCGAGC
>JAITRF010000125.1 GCA_031288535.1 Desulfovibrio sp.
CCGGGCGTGACCCGCGATCGCCTGGAGGGGGTGGTGAAAAGACGGGACGAAACCGATTTCCTCCTTGTGGACACGGGCGGGATTGCCTTGGACGGCGGGCCGGGCGAAAGTCCGGAAGACCTGCGCGGCTATGAGGCGGGAATTCTCGAGCAGGCGAAGCTCGCGATACGCGGAGCGGATCTCCTCTGCCTGGTGGGCGACGCGCGCGAAGGCCTGAGCCCCCTGGACGGACAGCTGGCGGATTTTCTGCGCAGGACCGGCAAACCCGTTCTGCTGGCGCTGAACAAGGTGGACGGACCCGAAAAGGAAGACCTGCTGAGCGCGGACTTCTACGGTCTCGGCCTGCCCCTCGTCTGCTGCTCGTCCGCGCACGGCTACAATATGCGCCTTTTGGAGGAGGAGATGCGGGCGCGCCTCCCCGCCGCCTCCGGGAACGCCAAACGCCCGGCCGAAGACGCGGGGTCCGGCGTGGATGACGTCGCCTTGCGCGTCGCCCTGATCGGGCGCCCCAATGCCGGCAAATCTTCCCTGCTCAACGCCCTGGCGGGGGAAGAACGCATGCTGGTCAGCGACAAGGCCGGCACGACCAGAGACAGCGTGGACGTGCGCGTCAGTCTGGCCGGGCGGGAACTGGTCTTCGTCGATACCGCCGGGATCCGCAGGCGCGCGCGCATAAGCGACGCAGTGGAGCGTTTCAGCGTCAGCGCGGCCGTCAAAAGCAGCGCCAAAGCCCATGTCACCCTCCTGGTCCTGGACGGGTCCGAAGGACTGACGCAGCAGGACAAGCATCTCGTCGATCTCCTGGATACGCGCAAGGCCGCCTGCATCATTCTCATAAACAAGAGCGACCTGATCGCGCCGGGGCAAATTCGAGACGCGGAGCGGCTCTACAGGAAAGATTTGGACTTCTGCCCGCACATCCCGCTGCTTTTCGTGTCCGCCAGAAGCGGCCTCAACCTGCGGCGCATCGTCCCGGCCGCCGCCGCGCTCAGGGAGGAGTGCCTGCGCCGCGCGGGCACGGGGATGCTAAACCGGATCATGTCCCAGTCCCTGGCGCGGCTGCAACCCCCGCTGGTCAGAGGACGCCGGGTCAGGTTTTTTTACCTCACCCAGGCCGAAACCGACCCCCCCGGCTTTGTGTTTTTCGTCAACGATCCGGAGCGTGTTCTGCCCCCGTACGCCCGGTATCTGGAAAGGTTCCTGCGGGAACAGCTTGACCTCAGACACGCCCCGCTGCGCGTCCATTTCCGTCCGGCGCACGCGGACAGGCGCGCGCGCTAGAGCGATCCGACTTTTCGAAGTCGGATCGCTTTGCAAGGGTTTGTTCGCAAATCCTTGCCGCAAAATGCTTGCATGCGGGCTTTACCCGCCGTTACCGCAAGCATTTCAAGCGTAAAATGCGCTGCACGGGTTTTACGCCGCCGCAGGCGGCGATCCCGCAAAAATAATCGTGAAAAATATGTTTGTCATTTTTGCAATTAGACACTAGAACGGTGAAAAGGTCATAAACAACGGCCTGTTGCGGCAAAGGCGGAGGAGATGGACGGTCGCAAGGATACGAGAGAAGTCAAGGAGATGCTGAAAGCCGCGGCTTCGGCCTTTTCAGGCTCCGATCCGGCGGATCGCGATCTCCTGGCCAAGATTGTGGAACTCCTGCCCTGTTACGTGGTTCTGGTGGACCGCGAACATCGCGTCATTTTCCACAACGCGGCCTTTGCGACCTTCTTCGGGGAACAGAAGGGCAACTTTTGCTACGCGGCCATGCGCGGGCAGAGCAAACCCTGCCGCGTCTGCCCGCCTCTGCGCCACCTGACGAGGAAAGGCGCGTCGGTCATGGAATGGGTGCAGCAGGCGAGCGGACTGGCTTTCAGGGTGCACTCCTATCCCTTCGCCGACGCCGCCGGCCACCGCTGCGTACTCAAAGCCGGCTTCAACATCACGACCAACCTGCGCATGAAACAGGCGCTGGACCTGAGCGAGCAAAGCTATCGCGCAATTACCGACAATCTTTCCATAGGCGTCGCTCTGATGGATACCTCCTTGCGGGTCAAGGCCGGAAACATCCGCCTAGGCCAATGGTTCGGCTCCTCGTTCCGTCTGGAAGACCGCGTCTGCGGGATGGCCAGGTGCGGCGCGGAGCATGAGCTGGCGCACGCGGACGAGACTCATTACTGTCCGGATTGCCCGTTCCACGCTTCCCTGCAGGACGGGCAGGGGCATGAGAAGGAATATTCCTCTTTTTTTCAGGAAGGCGGGGAGCGCATGCTGCGTCTGGTCACCTGCCCCGTCAAACCGGCGCGTCCCGGCCAGACACGGGTGCGGGCCATGATCATGATGCTGGAGGACATCACCGGACGCCTGCGTCTGAGCCAGCAGCTTCAACGCTCCCGCAAGGTCGAGGCGCTGAACGCGCTGGCCGGGGGCATCGCCCATGAGATAAACCAGCCGCTTTCCGCCCTGCATCTCTATGTGGGAGGGTTGCAGCTTCTTCTGGAAAAAAACAAAAATCTGCCGGCCGCCGTGACCCGGGAACGGCTTAATTACATCATGCGCGAGGCCGACAAGATACGCAGCATCATCGCTAACATGCGGGATCTGGTGAAAAAGGAGGGGGGCTCCCCGCTGACCGCCGTGTCCCTCGCCGGGGCCGTGGACGGGGTGCTGGCCATAATGAAGCGCCGGGCGGTCCTGCGCAAGGTGCGCGTGAGCGTGGACGTGCCTGTTTCCCTGCCGTCCGTTTTAAGCAACGAGGTCCAGCTTGAGCAGGTCCTGGTCAATTTGCTGTCCAACGCCATGTACGCTTTGGACAGCGTTCCCGAATCCGGGCGGGGCGAGCGGCGCATTCTCATCCGCGGCTCCTGTCTGCCGGAAACGCGCCGGGTGCGCCTGGAGGTGGCCGACAGCGGGCCGGGGCTGACTCTGGGGACGGAGCGCATATTCGACCCCTTCTATACGACCCGGGAAGGGCACGGGGGCATGGGGCTCGGCCTCTCCATCGTCTACGGTCTGGTTACGCTCTGGGGCGGGGAGATCGGCGTCGTCCAGCACCACAGGGAACTGGGCGGGGCGGCTTTCCTGCTGGATTTGCCGCAGGCCGGGGAGCGGGACGGCGAGGTCGAAAGCGTTTCGTCGGAGAGCGCAAACCCGGATGACGGGGAAGAATCCGGCGGCCCGGGAGACGTGAATTGAGCGCGCCTCTGCACCTGGTCGGGCTCGGTCCCGGGGCGGGCGGCCTGCTCACTCCGGATGCCGCCGCGGCCCTGGACGCGTCTGAAGTCATAGCCGGCTACGGGGCGTATCTGGATTTGCTGCCCGGTCTGCGGTCTTCCGGGCGCAGGATAATCTCCACGGGCATGGGCGGGGAGATTAAGCGGGTGCGGTTGGCCGTGGACTGCGCCCTCGGCGGGGAGGAAACTTCCCTGGTCTGTTCCGGGGATCCGGGGATCTACGCGCTCGCCGGGCTTGTCCTGGAGTTGCTGGAGTTGAGAAATCTGAGCGCCCCCGATCTTCCCCTGCACATAGTCCCCGGCGTCCCGGCGCTCTGCGCGGCCGCCGCCCTGCTCGGGGCTCCCCTGTGCCACGATTTCGCCTGCGTCAGCCTCTCCGATCTTCTCACTCCCCTTGAACGCATACTGTTGCGCCTGGAATGCGCCCTGCGCGGCGATTTCGTAGTCGTCCTCCACAATCCGCGGTCCGGCCGCCGCACCGAACCCTGGGAAAAAGCCCTGGACATCGCGCGCTCGCTGCGCGAGCCCGCCTGCCCCATCGGCATCGTGCGCAACGCCTTCCGCTCCGGACAGCGGGTACGCATAGCGCCCCTCGCGGAACTGGAGGGCGGGGAGGTGGATATGTTCACCCTGGTCGTGATCGGCAATTCGGAAAGCCGCATCCTGCCGGTCCGCGGGGCGGACGGAGAAGCGTCCGCGGACTGGGAAAAGGGCGCCCGTATGCTCACCCCGCGCGGCTACATGAGAAAATACGGATGACGCATACTTGCAATCAGGCCGAAGGTATGCTTAATCTTTCAAGACTTACGCCTTGGATTCATTCCTAACCATCGGACAAGCACATGGCGAACGAGACGCACCCTGACCCTGTTTCAGCGCAATACGAAGACGCGGACGACGAGATAGTCGATCTGCTTGAAGTGGTGAAACCCGGCCGGAACGTCCCGCGCAGCGGGACGGATGACGCGGATTTTACCGCCGATCTGGATTCCATGCTCGATACGCTTTCCGAGGCTGAAAATACGGAGGCGACCGGGGTAAAAAACCTGGACCCGAATCCTGTGACTTACAGGGTGAACCACAACGAGAGCCTGAATTTGCCGGATATGGACGAGCTTGAGGACATACTGGATTCTCTGGCGCCCGACGACCGCAAGGCCATGATCAAAGTCCCCGCGCTCTCCCCGGAAATCACGCCGCCCGGAGAGCCGGGTTTCCCGGACCTGGACGCGCTTCCGTTTTCCGAGGATTCCGGAAAGGCCCCGGCGTCCGATGCCCCGGACCGCGGCGCCCGGGCGGAGACGGGGCCGGGCAAGGTGGAGGCTTCCGGGGATGTCCTCCTGGATTCCATGCTGGAGCGCGCCGAGGCCGATGATCCCTCCCTGTCCGCGCAAGACGGGGCGGAAACCGATACTGACGCCATGATCGACATGGAGGGCATGGAAGGCATTCTCGGAGACGCCGGAAAACCCGCGGCCGGCGCGGCTGACCCCGCGTCCGGACGGGGCGGGGGGACTTCCTCCGGGCGGGAAGACGCTTCCGGGTCGGACCCGGCCGCCGCCGCGGACGATTGGCAGGACGGGGAAGAGGGGTCGGAACTTCCGCGCGGCGGACGGGATTCTTCCGCCGACACAGGTGCCGGTGAAGGCGCCGGGACGGAGCCGCCAAGCGCGGCGGATGCGGATGCGCCTCAAATCGACGCGGCCCCGCCCTTTGGACCGGGGAGCCGGGAAGACGGGGACTTCGCTCCGGCGGCCGGAGAAACGGAAGACGCGGCAGCGGGAAAAACCGCTTTGGACGCCGATCCGCCTGTCCCTGACGCGGACTTCGGCCGCACGGCGTTTGACGAAGTGGATCTGGTCGAACTCGACGCCTTGCTCGACGATATGCTGGCCGGAGCGCCGGCCTCCGGGCCGGGACCGGGAGAAATCCCCGCTCCCGGTTCCCGCGCGGAGCAGGCCGCCTCGGGCGGCGCGGGGCGGCCGGAAGAGGAAATCAGCCGGTCGTCGGGAACCGATGCGGAGGGCGGTCCTCCGCCCGCTGACGGAGAAGAAACCGGCCGGGCGCCGCTTGCCAATGGGGAAGAGGAAATCGGCCGGGCGCCGGTCGCCGGCGGGGAAGAAACCGGTCGGTCGCCGGTCGCCGGCGCTGAGGAGGAAATCGGCGGATCCGGCGCGGCGGTGCGGTCCCTGCGCGCGGATTTTGAGGCCCTGCGCGCCGGCTTCGAGGCGCTGGAAGCCAGGGAACCCGGACGACGCCAGGACGGATTCACGAATTTGCTGAAAGCTCATGACGCCCGGCTGGACGGCCTCGATCTCAGCCGGGACGACATCGAGAAGCTGCTGAAAACCCATGGCGCCCGGCTGGACGGTTTCGATCTGAGCCGGGACGACTTCGGGAAGCTGCTGAAAGCGCACGGAGCCCGACTGGACGGCCTCGATCTCAGCCGGGACGACATCGAGAAGCTGCTGAAGTCCCATGGCGCGCGGCTGGACGACATTGAGCTCGCCCGGGCGGCGCGGGCGGACGGCGGGGACGAGTTGCTGAAAAAGCTGGAGGAGACGCGGGCGGACCTCTCTGTCCTGGGGCGGCGCCTTGACGGCATCGAGGCGCGGTTTGCCGGATTGCAGGCCGATCTGGACAAGAGCGCGGCCGCCGCCGCGGCGCGGGTGATCCGCGAGGAATTGTCGGCTTTGCTGGCGGAACAGGGCTGATTCCATCCGGCTCCCGTCCGCCGGGTTACTTTCGTCCTCCGGATTACTTCCGCTCGGCGGACGGGAGTCGGGCGGCGGACGATTTTCCCGGCCTCCCGTTTGCAACGCGCTGAAACGACTATCGGGGGTGCGAAGCGTTCCCCCGCAAAACACGATGCGGATACTTTACTGCCAGAAACTGCGGTTTCCGAACAACTCCGCGCATGCCCTCCATTGCGCGTTGACCGCCGCTAATTTCGCCGCGTCCGGGGCCGAGACCTTTTTTTTCCCCGGAGTTCCCCGCAACGACGCCCGTCAACGGGGCTTCGGACTGTCCGCCTTTTTCGCCGGGCTCGGCTACCCGGAGCTACCGGAACTCCTGCGTCTCGAGGTCATCGGCACGACCCACAAAGGCTTCTACGGATGGATGTTCAGGCGTCGCCTGCGCAAGGCCGCGTCCGGGTCCGGGGTATGTTTCGCCTCAAGCGTCAAGGAGGCGGGGATGGCCCTCGATTTGCGCGAAAGCGTCCGCGGCTTGCGGGTGGTCTTCGAGATGCACCATCTCATCTCCCGTCTTAAAGAGGGCGGGGAGGCGAAAAAACTTTACGAGCTGGAGAAAAGGGTTTTTCGCAACGCGGATCTGGTGATTTTCAATTCCGCCACCCTGGAGGGGAATTGCCGGAATTATCTGCCCGCCTGCAGGAACTCCCTGGTTTCGCCTCTGGGCTACAATGAAAGGACCATACGCCCCGCGCGGGACCCGGACGCCCCGGAGCCTTCCGGTGCCGGAGGCCTGATAAATCTGGCTTACGTGGGTTCCCTGCAGGCCGGGAAGGGTTTGGAAAACCTGATTCTGGCCCTGCCGAAGCTGGGGGACGAATTCGTCCTGAACGTCGTGGGAGGGGTTCCGGAAAGGGGGCTGCGCGCTTTGCGGCAGCTCGTCGCCGAACTGCGGCTTGAAGTGCGGGTGCGATTCGCCGGCCATCTCCCCCAGGCTGAAATCGCCCCCCGTCTGGCGGACTGCGATATTTTCGTCATTCCCATGGACACGGAAAAGGATTTTTTCGCCCCCATGAAAATGTACGAGGCCTTGGGTTTCGCACTGCCCATTGTCGCGACGCCCATGCCTTCCCTGCGCAAGGAGCTTGCGGACGGGGAAAACGCGCTTTTCGCCGCCGGTTGCGCGCCGGCGGATTTGGCCGATGCCGTGAGGCGTCTGGCCGCTGACCCGGATTTGCGCGGGAAAATGCGCCGGAACAATTTTGCCGCCGCGCGGCGGCTGAGTTCTGGCAGGCGCGCGGAAAAGCTGCTTGAGCTTTTCCGCGCGATAAGCGGTTGAAAGAAATCAGGGGTCAGCGTGCTACCAGCACCGGGACGCTTGCCGAGCGCACCACCTTTTCCGCCACGGACCCGAAGAGGATATGGTCAAACCCCTTGCGCCCGTGCGTGCCGATGACTATGAGATCGGCTCCGCCGTCTTTCGCGCGCTGCAGGATCGTTTCCGCCGGGTTTCCGGGCAGCACCACGCCCGTCGTGCTGACCCCGCCCGAGTGTGCTTTTATGAACTTGTCCATGTTGGCGTCCGAGCCTTTGAGTATCCGTTGCTCCATATCCTGCAGGGCTTTGACTTCAATTTCCTGGTGTCCGCCGATGTCGGTCAGCAGCGGCGACACGAAGATGAATTCCAGAAGCGCGTTGTAAGTTTTGGCGATGGATACGGCGCAGCCGGCCACCAGTTCGCTGTTGGGGGAAAAATCAATCGGGCAGAGGATTTTCTTGACGGCGAAAGCGCTCATGGCAACCTCCTTTTGTTGGTGCGGCGCGGCCGCGCCGCAGAGACGGCCCGTCCCGGCGCTTGCGGCGAAATATATTCGCCCGCGCCTTTCACGGTGGCCGGACTTTTAGAGCATTTTACGCTTGAAATGCTTGCCTGGCGGCGGACAAAGCCCGCCTGCAAGCATTTCGCGGCAGGGATTTGCAAGCAAATCCTTGCCGAGCGGTCCGACTTTTCAAAGTTGAACCGCTCCGGCAACGCCAGGGGCGCGTCCGGGAGGAAACGCCCCAGACGTTCAGTCGCGCGCAAAAATTTCCTTATTGTTTATATAACCTGTTTTCGCATGTCGGGCAAGAGGCCACAACCAGAATCCACCCGGTTTCGAGGGTGCAGGATTAGCCGGGCGATGTGTCCGCCTGGAAGCCGAAAACCGCCCTGGATGCGGAACAGACGGCTCCGGTTCCGGCGGCGGCCATGAGGGTGTGTCAGGGTTTCCCTTGCCGTTGCTTGATTTTGCGAGCACAAAACCTTATCCTTTTCCTATCTGAGGAGAGCTAGCCTATTGAGTTAAAACCGCTTTCGCCAACCAACGATTTTGTGTTTCGCAAGATATTTGGCGAAAATCTGAATGTATTGAAGGATTTTCTCAAGGCTGTGCTGGACTTGCCCGCCGAAGATTACAAAAACTTGACAGTGGTTGATCCGAATCTGGACAGGGAATATATTGAGGACAAGCTCGGTATTCTAGATGTCAAAGTTACCACCGGCTCCGGCAAGGTAGTTGATATTGAGGTGCAGGTAAAGCAGCAACGCTCCATCTGGAAGAGAATGCAGTTTTACACGTCCAAGATGCTTGTTGAACAAGTGAAAATCGGCTACCAATATGACAGGATTACCAGAGCCATAAGCATCTTGATCGCTGATTTCGTGCTGATAAAGGAAAATGGCGCCTACCATAACTGTTTCCGGCTATATGACGAGAAGACAGGGATGCGTTATCCCGACTCCATGGAGATTAACATGCTGGAGTTACCTAAGATACAGAAAGCTGACGGAACGCAGTTAGGCAACTGGATGCGTTTTTTCAACGCAACGACGGAGGAGGATTTTATGGACGTAGCGCAAACAAACCCGGCGATCAATGAAGCCTGGGGCGTCATTAAAGTCCTGAGCGGCGATGAACGGAATAGAGTCTTGGCCGAGGCCAGGGAAAAAGCTCGTATGGATTTGGATTCCTTTCTTGGCGATGCTCGATATGAAGGACGACAGGAAGGATTGCAGGAAGGACG
>JAITRF010000075.1 GCA_031288535.1 Desulfovibrio sp.
AGGGAACCTCTACAAACCAGGATTTTTGTTTCCTGGCAAGGAAGGCGAGTTTCGACAAGGGGGAGTATATTCAACATATTCGACCCGTTGGCGAAATGAGCCTGACGCCGCCAGGGGGCAAAAAGACGGTTTATAGAGGTTCCCTTGAGCCACCAACCGGATATTTATATGCGCTCGTACGAAGTTTTATCCTTGCACCTGGAGAAGTGTCTGGCGGACCTGGGCCTTCAAAAACCGGACAAGGCGGTCATAGAGCCGCCAAAGGACAAAAAATTCGGGGATCTGGCCGCGAACTGGGCGCTGCTGCTCGGCAAGGCGGCAGGCGAAAACCCGCGCCGCCTGGCGGATACGCTGGCCAGGGCCCTGCGCGAATCCTCGGAACATATCGCCCGGGCGGAGGCGGCGGGGCCGGGATTCATCAATGTCGCCTTCAGTCCTTCTTTTTGGCAGGGGGTTATCCTGGAAGCGGAGGAAGCCGGGGACCGCTTCGGGGCCTCGCTGATAGGAAAAGGGCAAAAGGCCCAAGTTGAATTCGTATCCGCCAACCCCACCGGCCCCCTGCACATAGGGCACGGGCGGGGCGCGGCCGTCGGCGACAGCCTGGCGCGCATCCTGCGCTTTGCCGGTTTTGAGGTGGAAACCGAGTATTACATCAACGACGCCGGCCGGCAGATGCGCACCCTCGGCCGGTCCATCTTCCTGCGTCTTCTGGCCCTGGCGGGAAAGGGAGGAGAGGATTACCCGCCGGACTGCTACCAGGGCGGCTATGTTACCGACATAGCCGGGGAAATGCTTGCGGCCGACCCCGGACTTGCCGCGCTGCCGGAGGAGGAAGGGATCGAGCGCTGCCGCGTCTACGGCGCGGAAGTCATTTTCGCCGGCATCAGGAAGGACTTGCTGGACTTCAACGTGCGCCACGAGGTCTGGTTTTCCGAACGCGGTCTTCTGGAAAGGGGGGAGGTGGAAAGGACGATCGACGAACTGCGCGCCGGAGGCTTCATCTACGAGGAGGAGGGGGCGCTCTGGTTCCGGAGCGGCGCCCTGGGCGACGACAAGGACCGGGTGCTGAAAAAGTCCGACGGCAGCCTGACCTACTTCGCCTCCGACGTCGCCTACCATGCCGACAAGTACCGCCGGGGATTCACCTCGATCACCGACGTCTGGGGCGCGGATCACCACGGCTACATCGGGCGCATGCGCGCGGCCGTCGCCGCTCTGGGATATCCGGCCGAAAGTTTTGAGGTGCTGCTGGTGCAACTGGTCAACCTGCTGCGCGACGGAGAGCAGGTGGCCATGTCCACGCGGGCCGGAACCTTTGAAACCCTGGCGGACGTGCTGAAGGAAACCGGAGCGGACGCGGCCCGATTCATGTTTCTTTCGCGCAGGAGCGACAGCAAGCTGGATTTCGATCTGTCCCTGGTCCGGCAGCGGAGCATGGATAACCCGGTTTATTACGTGCAGTACGCCCATGCCCGGATCAAGGCCGTTTTGCGCAGGGCGGCGGAGCGCGGGATCGGGGCTTTGCCGGGCGAGGCGCGTGTTCTTGCCCTGCTTGAGCTTGAGGAAGAGCTGGACCTGATGCGCATGCTGGACCGTTTCCCTCAGGTCGCCGCGGACGCGGCCAGGGCCAGCGCCCCGCATTTCATTACCGCGTATCTCATGGAACTCTCGGGGTTGTTGCACCGCTATTACGCCGGACATCAGGTGCTGGGCGCCGGTTGCGAAGACCTGGTCTTCGCCCGCCTGCGCCTGCTGAAAGCGGTGGGACGATGCCTTGCGAACGGACTGGGTCTGCTCGGCGTTACCGCTCCGGAATCCATGTAGCTTGTCAGAATTTCAAATCAAAACTGCATCCATGCGGTTTTGATTTGGCGGCTGCGGCGAAAGCGCCGTTTCGCCTTGCCGTTCGAAATGCTTCAGATTTTGGCGTGACATCCTGCCACGCCCCCTATTTCCGGTTCAAAAATGAGGATGTTTTTGATGCGGAAATGGAACTAAGGAGATATCCCCGGATTAAAAATGGAGAACCTGCTCAAACCCGGCGCCGGACCGCGCCATTTCACCGTCAGGCTGCACCTGGGCTCGCTGGTTGCGGTCTTTGCCCTGTTCATCATAAGCGTCGCCGCGGTATTTTTTCTTGGGGTGATCATCGGACGCGGCTATTCCCCGGAGGAGCGCATACCGGAACTGGCCAGGCTTATGCCGGAGCCCGCGCCTCCGACCGCACCCAAGGTGATCGTCCCTTCTGAAGAGGAGAAGGGCCAAGGCGCGCCCCCGGTTGCCGGAGACGCGCCGGCGGAGGCTATTCCCCGCGCGGACCTGGATTACCGGGATCACCTGAAAAATCAAAGCGCAGACGCCTCCGGCGCGCGGATCGGCGGCGTCCCCGGCAACGCAAAGCCGCAAAGCCCGGCCGGACATAAAAATGATAGTACGGCCGGACGTAAAAACGAGAGTGAAGCCGGGAGCAAAAAGGAAGGCGGGGCCGGTGGGGTAAAAGGCGGGGCGGAGGGGTCCGCGAAAAACGCCGGAGCCCCGGTCTACAACTATGTCTATCAGGCGGCTTCCTACAAGGACGAGGCCTCCAGCGAGAGGTTCACGCGCGAGTTACGCGCCGCCGGGTTCAAGGCAAGGACGGCGAAGGTGTTTTCCGGCGGCAATCTCTGGTTCAGGACCCTTGTGGAGTTCACGGGACGCCCCGACGATACGGACCTTTTGCGCGAGAAACTGAAAGCTCACGGGGTGCCCCGCGCCATTCTGCTGACGAAGACGCCCTCGCGCTGACCCGCTGTTTCATCAAAAATTACTTTGTAGAGGTCCCCTTTACGGTTTGACACCTCTCCCTTCAGGGAGGTTCCCGCTCCCCGGCACGTGGTGGCGCAGGGATGAGGGAAAGTTTTCCCCGATTTCCCGGATTATGCGTTCTTCGTCCTCTTTGGGCAGCGGGAGGAGACGGATATAGACGCGGTAGGTCTCCGCCTCGGCCGAGGCCTGGGAACTGAGGACGGAAATTACCCGCGCCCCGTTGCGGCGCAGAAGCTCCAGCACGGCGTGCAGTTTTCCCTCGGCGACCGGCAGATCGAAGGCCAACTGCATTCCGCCCATGGACACCCCGGTAATGGAGACCAGCACGCGGAAAATGTCGCTCTGCGTGATGATGCCCAGCAGCCTGTTGTCCTTGTCAACCACCGGCACGCCCCCGATTTTTCTTTCGATCAGCGTGACCGCCAGGCTGTCCACGGTATCGTCTTTTCCGGCGCACACCGGGTTCTTGCTCATTATATCCCGCACCGTCAGTTCGCCGAGCAGATAATAAAGCTCGTGCATGTCCAGGGTGGTGGCTTTGGAGGGCGAGGCCTCCTTGATGTCACGATCGGTGACGATGCCGATGACGGCGCCGTGTTCATCCAGAACCGGCAGGCGTCTGATCCTGTTTTCCTTCATGATCCGTGAAGCCTTCATTACCGAGGTCGTCGGGCCCACGCTGATTGCCTTTTCCGTCATCCATTCCCTTACTAGCATGGTTTCCTCCGAAACGCGCGTCGCAGGTAAAATTCATCGATGGTTATCCTATAGCATTTTGCGCTTGAGATTGTCGCCTGACGGCGGGCGCAGAATACCCTAAAATTCAATACCCTGATCAGGGGCGTTTTGCAAAGCCGGAACATAGAACCGCGCTTTCCGGCTGTGGTCCCGCGTTAAAAAAATTTTGTCTTTTAACGCGCGTTTTGCGGGTGTCCGGGCGAAAAAACTGCGGGCGGGCCTTGCTTTCGCCGTGTCTATTGTGTAACAGACGGGACAAGAATGTATGGATCGCCGTCCGGGCGGATCAATAACTGTTTACGGAGGTACGTATGCCGAAATTTTTCTCTCGCAGCAGATGCCTGACTGTTTTTCTGGCCCTGACGTTCGTCCTGGCCAGCGCAATGTCCCTGTTCGCCGCCGAACTGGATCTGGGGAAATGGGACAGCCAGACCAAGGCGCGCCTGCAAAAGCTGATCGACGACGTCGGAACCAAAAGCGCGGCGTATAATGCGGCCAAAAAGCCCTACGCGGTGTTCGACTGGGATCAGACCTGCATTTTCAATGACACCGAAGAAGCGCTGTTCCGCTACATGATCGAAAACGTGCTGTTCAAAGCCACCCCCGAAGAATTCTCCGCCGCCATCCGGCGCGAGGTTCCCAAGGACAATTTCTCCAAGGACTACAACAACAAGGCGGGCAAGCCGATCAATATCGACAGCATCGCCGCCGACCTGGACGCCGATTACGCGTTTCTGTACGCCAACTACATCAAAGAGCAGAAAATGCCCCTGGACAAGCTGCGCGAGACAGAGGAATTCATTGATTTCCGCGGCAAGCTGGCCTACCTCTACGAGGCGATCGGCAGCACCTTCAGCGCTGACGTGAGCTATCCCTGGGTGCTGTATCTTTTTGTGGGCATGACCGAAGCAGAAGTACGCGCCGTGGCCGAGAAGTCCAACGATGCGGCTCTGGGCGACAAGCTTGGCACCTACACCCTCTCCAGCTCCGAGAAACGTCCGGGCAAGGCCGGCGTCGTTTCGCTCGGCGGCTACAAGGCCGGCCTGCGCCTCGCACCGGAGATGTCCAACCTGATGAACGTGCTGCGGGCCAGCGGCATTGACGTCTATGTCTGCTCCGCCTCGCACGAAACCGTGGTGCGGGTTTTCGCGGGTCTGCCCAAATACGGGTATATGGTGCCGGACGCCAACGTCATCGGCATGAAGACCAAGATGAAGGACGGCAAATATCTGGGCGAGTACGACTATGGCAACGATTATCCCCAGACCCAGCAGAAGGGCAAAGTCAAGGCCATTGAACAGATTCTGGTGAAAAAGTACGGCTACGGGCCTGTTTTTGTGGCCGGCGACAGCCAGGGCGACTTCCACATGTCCACCGAATTCAAAGATACCCAGCTCACCCTGCTGGTCAACCGGGTACGTAGGGACGATTTCGGCAAACTGGGTCTCCAGGCCGTCAAGGACAAGGGGCAGCCTGGCGCCCGCTACGTCCTGCAAGGCCGCAACGAGAACATCGGCCAGTTCCGCCCCGACACCGCCACCATCAGAATGGGCAAGGACAAGCCGGAACTGCTGCACTCCTCCCTGACCCCGCAATAGGGACGAGACCGATAAGGTCATGGCCCTTCAGGGCCATGTGTCTTGCGCCCGGGCTGGCTTTTCCCCGCCCGGGCTTCCACCCCGCAGATTCTTGCAGAGCGTGCACGCTGCTTCAATCCACAGCCGGCTCCGTCCGCCGGGACGAAAGCCATCCGGCGAATGGGAGCCGGGCCGGTTGGCCCCGTCCCTGAAGGGATAAACCATAAAGGAATTTTTTACAGAGTCCGGATATCCCGGTCGGGGAAGCCGCCGCGCGTGAGCGCCGCGCCCGCAAGCGCGACCTGGTAGATGTCTGCGGCGCTGCACCCTCTGGAGAGGTCGTACCAGCCCTTTGCCAGCCCCTGCAGAAGCGGGCCCAGGGCCGTGTATCCGCCCGTGCGCTGGGCTATTTTGTAGGCGATGTTGCCGGCTTCGAGGGACGGAAAGATAAACACGTTGGCCCGGCCCCGTACCGGACTGTCGGGGACTTTCCGCGCCGCCACCTCCGGCACGAAAGCCGAGTCGAACTGCAGTTCTCCGTCCACTATCAGACCCGGCGCCTTCTCCCGCACCGCCTCCGCCGCAGTCCGCATGAGCCGGGCGCGCGGATGGTCGGCGCTGCCGTGGCTGGAAAAGGAGAGCAGGGCCACTCTGGGCTCGGGACCGACCATCCGCCTGTACTGCTCTGCCGAGGCCAGGGTGATGTCCACAAGCTGATCGTGCGTAGGCTCGGGAATGACCGCGGCATCCGCAAAGATCAGCACCTTGCGTTCTTCGGGCGTATCGCCCGGCGAAACCATAAAGAAAAAGCCGGATACGGTCCTGTTTCCGGGCGCGGGGCCGATGATGCGCAAGCCCGCCCGCAGCATATCCGCTGTGGACGAAATGTTGCCGCCTACGCCCAGTTCGGCCTCACCCCGGTGCACCATCATGGCCCCGGCGACAAGAGGGGAACGGACGACGTCTTCCGCTTCCTCCGCAGTGGCCGTTTTGCCTTTCGCCTCCAGCATGGCGCGGTAGTCCCCGGCATTTTGCCTGAGCAGACCGGGCATTGCGGGGTCTACCGCCAGCAAGGGGAGAGGCGCCGTGTTTTCCCGGCGCAGCACCGCGCGCGCCAGTTCCCGGATTTTGGAAGGCCGCCCGAGCAGAACCGGAAAGGCCAAGCCTTCGCGGGTCAGACGCAGGGCCGCGGATATGGCGCGCTCGTCCTCTCCGTCCGGCAGGACGAGACGCATCGGAGTTTGGCGGCACAAGGCCAGACAATGGCCGATCAGGGGCATGGCGTCCGCCTGTCCGTACCGGGGAGGCTTTTTGCTTTATCCGCGCGCATAACCGGTCTCCATGCAAAATTTTCCGAAAGGCTTTCCGGGTCGTTCATCAAAAATTCCTTTATGGCCTGGAGCCTCTCCCTTCGGGAAGGATCAATCCACCCGGCTCCTGCCCGCCGGGACGGAAGTCATCCGGCGGATGGAGCCGGCTGTGGATTGGAACATTGCCCGGTTGCGGGCCATGAATTCAGCAGGCAGACGGCCTTGCCGCCGGAGGCCAGGGTCAGGGAGCCGCCCGCCGCGATATGCAGGGCGTCTCCGGGGGAGGCCGTGAACTCCGTTCCCGCGTGGGCGACGGAGATTTCGCCCGCAAGGACCACCAGCACCTCCGCATGGGCGCAGGTCCAGGAAAAGGAGGAATTTTCCCAGCTCATATAGGCGATTCCCGGGGCGGCGTCCGTGGGCGGGCAGGCTTCGATCATGTTTACGGCCTCGGGGAAGGGCGTTTCTCCCTTCGGGACGGCCTCGGGCAGGGCGTTTTTCCGTATGTGCGTCAGCCCCCCGGCGTGCCGCGTGAAGGCGGTGTCGGAGAGAGAAGGAGCAGGTCCGTCCGGGTTCGGGATATGCGGCGTCTGCGCGCTCAAGGCCGCGCGGATCGCCTTGTCGATGGACGCGGCATCCGCTTGTTTTCCCAGGCGTTCGGCGATTTTTTGCCGCAGCCGTCCGATCAGGGCGCCCTGCTCCCCGGCATCCGGTTCGCCGGGCGGGGAGACTTCTCCCGCGCAAGCTTTGCAGGCCGCATCCCGGATCGGGGACGGCGCGCGCTTTATGCTGATGCCGCAAGCTTTGGCGTCGTCAAGCGCCTGTAAAGTGACCAGCGCGTTTTCGGGCAAGGTGATTTCTGTTCTGCCGGCTTTTTTTGCCGCGTTTATATCCAGGGAGGTGAGGATTGGCTTCATTTTTTTCCTTCCGGGCAGTACGGCGTCAGAGGATCTGGTCGAAAAAGGCCGGGGCGGGGTGCGGAATGACCAAGGTGCCGACCAGCAGACCGGATTCAGCGGCCATGGCGCTTCCGGCATCCACGGATGCCCTGACGGCGGCCACGTCGCCCAGAAGCAGCACATAGCCTTTGCCTCCCAGCCCCAGAGCCATGCGCACGTCCATCAGCGTCACCTCGGCGGCTTTGACCGCCGCGTCGGCCGCCCTGATGGCGGCGGCTACCGAATAGGTCTCGATGACGCCCAGGGCGCCGCGCTCCACGATGGGCTGACAGCCGGCGATGGCGCTGATGACGGTGCGGTGGATGTTGGGGATGACGAACCAGTCGGCCAGGCTGGAGGGTTTTATCAGACGCGCGGCTTGCAGGGACGCCTCCACGGCCGCCACGTCGCCGGAAACCGCGGCCGTGTATTTGCCGGGGCAAATGGTCTTGAAAAAGAGCGGTCTGACGTCGGCCGTCTTGACCATCGCGTCCGCGGCTTCCATGCCTGCGGCGATGCTGGTGTATTCCGCCATGCCGACGGCGGCGTGAGCTTGCATAAGCGCCTCGTTTACCGTTTGATCTCTATGCCGTCCCCGATTTGTGCCACCACGCCGTCAATGCTGGCGTGCAGGCGCGCGCCCAGCGCGTTTTCCGGTATCTCTGCGATCAGGTCTCCGGCCTTTACCTTATCGCCCGGCCGCACCACCGGTTGAGCCGGGGCGCCGATGTGCTGGCGCAGGGACAAAAAGACTGTGGACGGCTCGATATCGCCCAGATACGGAGTTTCAAGCCCCATATAGGGGGCTATGCCGATGCGCGCGGCCAGCCGGGGCACGGGAATTTTGCGGAAGTCACGCCAGATTTGGAAATCCGCGCAGATATCGCGCGATCCGCCGTAGTTTTTCCGCGCCTCGCGCAGGCCGGTCTTGACCGCCTGATTGATGCGGCGGGGCGAAAGTTCCATGGGACAGGAATAGTGTTCGCAGATGCCGCATTCGCAACAGAGCAGCGCAAGTTCTCCGTCCCGGGTTTCCAGTTCCACTCCTCCGCCGAAGGCGCGCATGACCCGGTGCGTTTCAAAGGGGTGTCCGATCAGGCGGCGCGGACACAGGTCCGAGCAGAACCGGCACTGGATACAGGCGGACCTGGCCCGCCCCCGCATGGCCTGTGGTTCCTGAATCGCGTTGCGGTGCAGGGGGTGACCGGAGGGCAGGACGATCAGTCCTCCGCTGGTCTTGCTGACGCTTTCACGGGCCAGATCCCGGGGTCCGCCTATAAACCGGCCCATCATCGGGCCGCCTGCGATAAACACCGGGTCGGCGGGCAAAGCGCCCCCGCAGGCGGCGAGACAGTCGGCCAGAGGGGCGCCGATGGGAGCGCGCACTATGCCCGGTCCGGCCACCGCGCCGGTAACGGTCAGGGTCTTGCGGGTCACGGGCTGCGCGGCGTTTACCGCCGCATCCACGCTGACCAGGGTGCCCACGTTGGCCACGACGGTACCCACGGCCAGAGGAATGCCAAGCGGGGGCACGCTGCGTCCGGTGACTTCGCGTACCAGCACCTGCTCGTCCCCGGCCGGGTAAAAATCGTCCAGGAGAAAGAGTTCCAGTCCCTGTTCGGCAGCGGCGTCGCGCAGAATTCCAATGAGCTCCGCATGCTTCTTTTTCAGCGCCAGAACCCCCCGCGCCGGTTTCGCCGGGTCGCCTACGAAGTCCGCCAGGGTACGCAAGGCCCTGGCAAGGGACTTTGCGTTATGGTGCATGATGTGCTGGTCAGTGTGCAGGAGCGGTTCGCATTCACAGCCGTTGGCGATGACCGTATCCGCAGACGCGGCGTATTTCACGTGCGCCGGGAACCCGGCCCCGCCTTCGCCCACTATGCCGGCCGCTTTGACAGCGGCGATGAAATCGTCTTTGTCCATGCCAAACTCTGCACCGGTTGTGCGGACAGGTTACCACGCCGGCCGGGCTATGGCAATCGGCAAACCGCTGTCCTCTGCCTCTTCGCGCCTACGTATTTTATGGAATATCCATGCGTTGCCGTCTACATTGAAAAACCGGCGAGAAATCCGGCTGCTGCGTTATGTACCGGATTTTCCCGACATGCGCGGGCAGCGGTCAGTCGTAATCCACGGAGCTGATCTTCATGAGTTTGTCGAAATTGTGGTGGGCCTCCATATAGCGCAAGGCGCCGGTCTTGCCGCGTATAACCAGGGAATGGGTCACGGCGCCGGTTCCGATGTATTTGACCCCCTGGAGGAAGGTGCCGCCGGAGATGCCGGTGGCCGCGAAAAAAACCTCGTCCGTTTTTATGAGGCTGTCCGTGGTCAGGATGTCGCGCAGGTCGAGTCCGGCGTTTAATATTGCCTCTTTTTCCACGTAAGACTGCGGGTCCAGCCTGCCCAGGATTCTCCCGCCCATGCCTTTGATGGCGCAGGCGGCGAGCACTCCCTCGGGCGTGCCCCCGGTGCCCAGCATCATGTCCACTTCGGACCTGGGATCCGCGGCCATCAACGCCCCGCTCACGTCCCCGTCGCTGTGCAGTTGAATGCGCGCCCCGGTTTCGCGGATTCTCTGAATCAGGAGCTGGTGCCGGGGCTTGTCCAGAACAAAGACCACCAGATCGTCCACGTCCTTGCCCAGAGTGCGCGCGACCTTGCGCAGGTTGTCCGGCACCGGGGCGTCGATGTCCACCACGTCTTTCGCCGCCTCCGGCACCACGAGCTTGCGCATGTAGAAGCTGGGGCCGGGATTGTACATGGTCCCGGCCGGGGCCGCGCCCACCACGCAGATGGCGTTCGGCCGGCCGAAGGCCAGGAGATTCGTGCCCTCCACGGGGTCCACGGCGATGTCCAGGGCGGGGCCTTTGCCCAGGCCGAGCTTTTCGCCGTTATACAGCATGGGGGCCTCGTCTTTTTCTCCCTCGCCGATAATCACCGTGCCGTTTATGTCCAGAGAATTGAATACGAGGCGCATGGCGTCTACGGCGGCCTTGTCCCCCGCTTCCTTCTCGCCGCGCCCGAGCCAGCGCGCGGAAGCCAAAGCCGCGGCCTCGGTGACGCGCACAAGGTCAAGGGCGAGATTGCTGGTCGGTGCTTCTTTGGATTTGGGCAGTGTCATGGGTTCCTCCAATGAAATAAAGCGTCAGAATGCCGGGAAGGTCATTTTTTTTCAGGCAGTAAAAAGGAAGCCGCTATTCCGGCGAGCAGCAGGCCCAGCACCACCGCCAGACTGACCAGAGGAGGCAGATGCACCCAGCCGGTGATGTCCAGCAGCATTTTCAGGCCGATGTAAACCAGAATTACTATGACCGCCTTTTCCAGGTGGACCAGGTAGCGTCTGGCCGCGGCCAGAAGAAAATACAGGGCGCGCAGGCCGAGTATGGCAAAGATGTTGCTCGTGTAGACCAGGAAAGGGTCCTGGGTGATGGCGATGACCGCGGGCACGGAATCGAAGGCGAACATTATGTCCGCAAATTCTATCACCACCAGGCAGAGGAAGAGAGGCGTGGCTTTTAAGGGTCCGCCGGCCTCGGTCCGGACGAAGAAGTCGTGTCCGGAGAGCCGCTCGTGGATGGGGAAGAATTTCCGGGCCAGGGTCACCGACCAGTGTTTGCTGTAGTCTTCGATCTCCTCTTTGGGCGAGCGCATCTGCTGCCACATCTTGTAAGCCGTCCAGAGCACGAACAGGCCGAAGGCGCCCAGAGCGTAAGGGCCGAAAAAAACTATGAAGGAGGACCCGGCGGCGATAAAGACCATACGCAGGACAAGCGCCCCGGCTATGCCGAAAAAAAGCACCCGGTGCAGGTATTCTTCCCTGACCGCGAAAGAGGAGAAAATGGCCATCATCACAAAAAGGTTGTCAACGGAGAGGGATTTTTCCAGCCAGTAGCCGGCCAGAAAAAGCGAGGCGTCGTCTTTGCCGTGCGTTAAAAACACATAGAGGGCGAAGCACTGGGCGAGGCCGATCCAGAATACGGACCAGCGCAGGGCGCTGCCGAAGGCAACGGGTTCGTCCTGTTTGTGCGCCCGCAGGTCGACCAGCAGGCAGACGACGACACCCGCGATAAAAACGATGAGGTGGGCTAACGTGTAGTGCGAGAGCATGGGTTACCGCATCACTTCCCGACGCAGAGGCCGCGGCCGTGTTCACGCAACGTTTCCTCCAGCTTGCGCGCGTTGTCCGGGGTCAGGGGCGAAAGCGGCAGACGCGGGCTTGCGTCTTCAAAGAGGCCGAGAAGACCCAGCGCGGTTTTGACGGGCACAGGGTTGGTTTCCAGAAAACAGGCCCGGCACAGAGGGGCCAGCTTGTAGTGCAGCTCGCGCGCCTTTTGCGTCTCCCCGGCGAACCAGGCCGAGCAGAGCTCGCGTACCGGGCGCGGGGCGATGTTCGAAACGACGGAAATAACCCCTTTGCCGCCGACGGCAAGTATGGGGAGCAGGGTGAAGTCGTCACCGGAGAGCAGGACAAAATCACTGTCGCAAAGCTCCAGGATGTCGGAGACCTGCGTGAGGTTGCCCGTGGCCTCCTTGACGCCTATGACGTTGTCCAGGTCCTCGTACATGCGGGCCATGGTCGCGGGGGCCACGTTCATCCCGGTGCGCGAGGGCACGTTGTAGACCAGGGCGGGTATGGGGACCGCGTCGTTGATGGCCTTGAAATGCGCGTAGAGCCCTTCCTGGGTGGGTTTGTTGTAATAGGGGGTGATCAGAAGCACGGCGTCCGCGCCCGCGTCGCGCGCGAAGCGCGTCAGGCTTATGGCCTCCCCGGTATTGTTGGAACCCGCGCCGGCGATGACCGGCACGCGGCCTTTGGCCTGATCTATACAGATGCGGATGACCGCCTCGTGTTCGGCATGGGAAAGGGTGGCGGATTCTCCGGTAGTCCCGCAAGGCACCAAACCGTCTATTCCTTCGTCGATCTGGGTTTCAACAAGTCTGCGAAACCCCTCCTCGTCCACGCGCCCATTCCGGAAAGGGGTCGCGAGGGCCGTTATTGCTCCTTGCAAACGCATGAAATTACCCGCCTCAGCATTATCCGCCATAACAGATTTTCGAAACAGTCTAATACGTTACACCTAAAGCGGGGACACGTCAACAATGAAGAAGGGATTTTTCAGGGCTGACGCACCTTGTTGCATCGGCCCTGATCGTAAAATACTCTGTACTTGGCAGGATCCGCCAACGAGATATACCGGAAGGCGGCCTCGTACGGAAAAGGAACGGCCTTTAAGCGGAAGTCAAGGCTAAAATCCGGATGAAAAGACCTTCCAGAGCAGGGAACCGAAAAGCAGCAGCAGACTTACGCCAAGCACCCGCCGCACAAAGGAAGGGCCAATGCGCATGGTCATGCGCGCCCCGATGAGGTTGCCCGCGATATTGGCCAAAGACAGCGGCAGGGCCAGGAGATACCAGACATGCCCGTGCAGGGCGAACATGAAGGATGCGCTTCCCGAGGCGGCGAGATTGAATATCTTGATAGTGGCCGAAGCCTGCACCAGCCCCATGCCCAGAAAAAAATGAAAGCCCATGATGTAGAAACTGCCAGAACCGGGTCCGAAAAAGCCGTCATAGAGGCCCACGACCAGGCAGACAAGGACGGTGCGCAAATATAGGGCGCGCGGGCCGAACTCCCGGCGTTGCGCGCTTTCTTTCTTGGGGAAAAAGGTGACGGCAATGCCCAGAGGCAGCATAAAAACCAGGATCAGGCCGATGGCGCGGCTGTCAAAGAAAAGCAGGGCGCGGGAACCGACGAGGCCGCCAAGCAGGGCAAAGGGCAGGCCGCGCAGGGCCGCGTCCCTGTCCACGAAACCGCCCCAGACATAGGCGGCCAGGGCCGAAAATATGCCGGGCAGCGAGGCGGTCTTGTTGGTGCCCATGACCACTTCCGCAGGCAATCCGGTCAGAAGCAGGGCCGGGATGGTCAGCAGACCCCCGCCGCCGCTTATGCTGTCCAGAAATCCCCCGGCGAAGAAAACCGCAACCAGAAAAAGGACAAGCCCCGCGTCAAAGTCTCCCGGATTGACGCCTACCATTGAACTATTCCACCTTTCTCCTATTCGACAGAAGCGCCGCAGCAATTCCCGGAGCGGTAAATACGCATAACGCCTTATAGTAAGGCTTACCGGCCAAAAACCCAGTCGTACCGTATTTTTAATTCATTGCCGATAGTCATGGGCAGACGTTTATCGTGCTGGAGTCTGCCAACAACGATGCCTGGGGCTATATCTACAGAAGAGGCAAAGCTTTTAATGCCGGAAATATTTCCGTTCCAGTTGCTTATAAAAATTCTATATTTTTCTTCAGGTATAAGCGTATTCATAGCAAATTTATTAGCCTGGATTTCTTCCGGTGAATCGTTAGTCCTTTCATTAATATATATCTCTTTTGAGGAATGTGATAAAATATGTTTCATTTCATGAAAAAAGGAAAACCATAAATGATCATTGCTTTTATGACACAAGCTTAGTTGAATAATCGGTTTACCTCCAAACCAGTGTGCGGCCCCTGAAAGGACGGTTCCAGGAAGTTTCGGCACAAATAAAACAATAACTCCGCACTGTTGGCAAATTTCCTGTAGGCGTGGGACAAAAATTTTAACGTCTGTATACCCGGCAAGACCCCTTATAGATTCTATCTCTTGGCGAAAGGAATTCCTGTTGAATGGAGGGATTTGTTTTTGAATGGCAATTTTTTGCCCAAACCGCAGCCATGCGGCTACAGAAGTAGCTTTTGAGGAAAAAGCCTGAGAGCTGCGGTAGGAAACGTTCAGCTTGCCCTGACCCCATATTTCGCCCCATGCCTCCGGCGAGGCGACACCGAAAAACTCCAGAAGTAATTTAACGATGCCGCTTTTCTCTCTTTTTTTAGGTATCCACCCTAATTTGACCATCCCGGCAACTGGAAAAGAAGATGCCCATTCTTCTTGACGTGCAAGGCTCTCTCTCTCCGCCTCTTCTGCCTTATACAGCTTGTATTGCCTTTCAAGAGAAAGCCAAAATCCGGCGCGAACGCCTAAAACCTTCTCAAGCTGTAACGCCGTTTCTTCGCTTAAAGAAGCGCTCCCTTTCATCAGTTCATTGACAAATTTCGACGTCCTGCCCATCCTGCGGGCAAGCTCGGATTGCGTCATCTCCCGGTCGTCAATGACTTCTTGGATCGAAATTCCCGGATGAGGCACCCAATCCGGGGAGAATTGATTTTTGGTGGTATAACTAGTCATGGTAGTTCTCCACGCTTAACACAGTGACAGCATAGATTTTTTCCCAGACAAGTTTTCCGTCGGCATTCAAGGGAAGAGGATCGACGTTTGGCTCAATGAGCAGACGTAGTGCTCCTGTAATCCTAATTGCCATAACTCCGGTAGGATCTTTGCCTTTTCGCTTTTGTAATTCATGGCATCGCGGACTTGGAGGAAGATTGGAAAATTCCCATAGATTCGCCGCCGCGCACAATTGGACTTGGCGATTCAGAATAGCTTCGGCAGCTTGCCTGCCAAATTTCCTCGTCAGCTCTTTTTTCGAGATGCAAAGAGCGCGAAGCCTTTCCGATTTATACGATATATCCATACTGGCGGCGTGTCAATTTTTCATTAACCAAATCGGTAATTTTTTTAACAAACAAAATCGGAGGCAGATTTAAGCAAATCTTGAGGTTTATCAATTTGTTGTTATCTGCCGATGACTATGCCGGGATAGTCGCCGGGCAACATAAGCCGCCCGAAAACCCGAAACATCCAATCCAAAACCGCGCCGTTCACGATAAACGTCAGGCCCTCCAAGCGGGGAGACGAGAGCGCCATGTGCGGCCAGACCGAAGCTGGTCCGTCCAGTTCCCGGCCCTTGATGTATTCCCGATAAATAGCGGCGATGCCCCTTTCCGCCTTTGGCGGGGGGCCGTTCGCCTCGCGTGGGCGTGGATTGAAGCTTCCGGGTAATCACCCGTTTTTGAAACAGCCGCCTGATCGGCGGCTGTTTTTTTATCTTAAGGAACAGAGAACGGCGTGGTGAAGGTTTTTCCGTAAATTTTGCCGTATTTACGGGGTTTTTGCCATATTTTTTACGGTATAAATATAATTATTCCAACAAGTTATATAAACAAGTGCAAATTCTCCCGGCATCGCCTTACGACAGATAGATGGAACAACGTTCGGCCAGTACGTCCATAATCTGCCCGTAAACCACTTCCAGGGGAAGAGAGGCGTCCACCAGACGGAAGCGTTGCGGGTACTGCTCGGCGAGCTTCAGGTAGCCCTCCCGGACGCGGCGGTGGAAATCAATGGGCTCGGTTTCAAAACGCTCCTCGGCCGCCTGACCCGTCCGGTCGGCATTGCGGGAAAAAACGCGGCGCAAGCCATCCTCCACCTCCAGGTCGAAAAGTATGGTCAGATCCGGCATCAGACCGCCCGTTACCGTCTGATTCAGCCAGTTCAACATGTTGAGGTCCATGCCCCAGCCGTAACCTTGGTAGGCGATTGTGGAATCCACGTAACGATCCGAGATGACGACGTCCCCAATCTCCAGGGCCGGCCGGATGACGGCACTCACATGCTGGGCGCGATCCGCGAGAAAACCGAAAAGCTCGGCCAACTGCGCAAGCTGATGCTCCCGGTCCAGAAGCAGCGGACGCAAAGCCCGGCCAATCGTGCTTCCGCCCGGTTCATTGGTGCGGACGAAAGAAATGCCCTCATTCGCAAAGCCGGCACACAGACTGTTCAAGGCCGTGCTTTTGCCGGAGCCCTCTATTCCTTCAAAGGTAATGAACATAAACTCTCCCGCGCCGGTTGTATGGTGAACAGGGAAAGGGTTCCCCGGACCGCCCTCCTCTCCTCTTTTTTGCCGGGACTTTGCGCGTTTGCCGCGCCACCTTCGCCGGCAATCCGCTCCTGCGAAACCTGCCCGTCCGGCATCGGCTCCTCCGAAACCCGCTCCTGCGGAACCTGCCCGTCCGGCGTCGGTTCCTCCGAAACCCGCTCCTGCGAAACCTGCCCGTCCGGCATCGACTCCTCCGAAGCCAGCCCCTGCGAAACCTGCCCGTCCGGCGTCGGTTCCTCCGAAGCCAGCTCCTGCGAAACCTGTCCGCCCGGCATCGGTTCCTCCGAAACCCGCTCCTCCGAAGCCAGCTCCTGCGGAACCTGTCCGTCCGGAATCCGCTCCCGCGGAGTCTGGTCCCGCCCATCCTCATGAGGCCCCGGCGGAAACCGGACCTCGTCCCCCGCCGTCTCCTCGCCGCGCTCCTCTTCCATTCCCGTCCCCATCGGACTTTTCGGGGGACAATAGAAGAAACGCGCCATTGTCGTATTGTATTCCGACCAGTCTCCCGGCTTCAGTCCCGCCAGGGCGTCGCCCGCCTGTTTAAGCTGGGCGTCCAGGATATCCGCGTAATGCAGGGCCAGGGCTTCGGGGGTGGAAGGCAGGCGGGGCGAGCCGAATTCATGCGTGCCGTGATGACTCAGAACCAGGTGCAGAAGGTGTTCGGCAAACTCATCTTCCAGTCCGGTTTCTGCCGAGAAGGACTCAAGTTTGCCGGCGAAAATGTTGATATGCCCGATCAGCCGTCCCTGGGTGGTGTAGTTTATGGCCACGTCCTGCCTGAGTTCCCAAATTTTTCCCAGATCATGGCAGAGCGCGCCCATAAAAAGGACCTGGCGGTCCAGGCAGGGATAATGATCGGCCAGAAGCAGACAGAGGCGGGCTACCGAGAGGGTGTGTTCCAGAAGTCCCCCGGCATAGGCGTGATGCAGGGCCTTGGCCGCCGGGGCGGTGCGCAGCAGGGCGGCTGTCTCCGGGTCCTGCAGCATGTTCCGGGCCAGCCTGCGCCAAGGCTCGTGAGCCAGGACGGTCTCGGCCAAATCGCGCAGTTCGGAGAGCATTTCATCCGGATCGCGCGGGGAGGAAGGCAGAAAAAGGCTGAGGTCGAGGGCGGCCTTCTCTTCTTCATCAAGCACGCGCATGGCGTCAATGGACAACTCCAGGCGCTCCCGGTAGCTCCCCACCCGTCCCCTGAGGTGGACGGCCATGCCGGGCGCCAAATCAGCATAGGCGCGGCTTTGCGGGCTCCATATCTTTCCCGGTATGCTGCCGCCCGCGTCCTTGAACTCCAGCAGCCAGTACGGCCCGTTGGTGGATTGATTCTGCCTGGCGGCGGAGAGGAGAAAGGTATCCGCCACCTCCATGCCGAGCTTCAGGTCGGAGACGAAGAGCCGTTTTTCCGTAACGGGTTTCGCGCTGCCAGACATGGCTACCGGCCGCGCCTTCTCAGGTATTCGTTCCTGAGTTCGTCCAGGGGAAGACATACGCCGTTTTCCCTTGTATGCCAGAATTTCCAGCCGTTGCAGGAGGGGCTGTTCTGGATCAGCGCCCCGATGCCGTGAATGGAACCCGTGTTTTCACCGTAACGCAGCCTGCCGTCGCCAAGCACCACGGCGCTCTTGTTGTAACGACCGGGCGTATAGAGCAGGTCGCCGCTGCGGACAAGCTTCTCCTCGAGCAGTTGCCCGAAGGGCACCCGCGTACGCCTTTCATCTCTGTCCTCCGCCCATCCGGCCTCCGAAAACGGCGGTCCGGGCCTTTCGAGCCGCTTTTGCGCGATCTTTATATATTCCTCGTCCCGTTCAATGCCGATAAAGTTCCGTCCGAGCCTGACGGCCACGGCCCCGGTCGTGCCGCTGCCGAAAAAAGGGTCCAGAACCAAATCCCCCCTGTTGCTGGAAGAGAGAATGACGCGCTTCAAGAGTTCTTCCGGTTTCTGTGTGGAATGGGCTTTTTTCCCGTCCGCCCCCCTGATCCTTTCAGCGCCCGTACACAGGGCCATGTCCCATACGGAGGTCATCTGCTTTCCCCCGTTGTATCTTTTCATGAGCTTGTGGTTGAAGGCATATTTGCGGCAACGTTCCCCTCTTGCGCACCAGAGCAGTGTTTCCGTGGCGTTCGTGAACCTTGTCCCGAGAAAGTTGGGCATGGGATTGGTCTTGCGCCAGATCACGTCGTTCAGGATCCAGTAGCCCAGGTCCAGCATGATGGCTCCGATGCGGAAGATGTTGTGATAGGACCCGATAACCCAGATTGTGCCCGTATCCTTGAGAACGCGCCGGCATTCGCCGAGCCAGGACGCGCAGAAGGCGTCATAGTCCGCGAAAGAGGAAAACTTGTCCCAAGCCTCGTCCACCCCCTCGACTTTCGTGTTGTTGGGCCGGTAGAGTTCGCGTTTCAACTGCAGGTTATAGGGCGGATCGGCAAAAATCAGATCCGCGCCGGCCTCGGGAAATTTTTTCAGTTCCTCAAGACAGTCGCCGTGAATTATGGTGTTCAGTCGCATGTTTTTTCCGCGCGCGGCCACGGCTGCGAAACGTACGGCGGCCGCGCCGGGAAAAGTAATTTTCGCCTACCTATCAGCATCAGGCGCGCTTGTAAACCGCCGCTCCCGCAAGCCCGGCGCGGCGGCGAAGCCGCCGGAGCAAAACAAACACCACGTTTTTTGCTTTGCGATCTTGTCGCTTAAAACGGAGCGGATGCGCAGTTTTAAGCGATACATGGCACTAGTCCCCTTCATAGCGTTGCGCCATGGTCGTGAAAGCCGCCTCCTCGAAGGAGGTGTAGGACGGGGTGTAGAGCAGCCGAACCGTGCCTATGGGGCCGTTGCGCTGCTTGCCGATTATGATTTCCGCCTCCTCGGTGGGGGCGCGGTTTTCCGGTTTGGCAAAGGCTTCTTCGTTGTGTATGAACATGATGAGGTCCGCATCCTGTTCGATGGCCCCGGATTCGCGCAGATCCGAGAGCTTGGGGCGGGCGGCCTTGCCGCTTTCCTTGCCGCGTTTTTCAATGTCGCGGTTTAACTGGGAAAGGGCCAGGACCGGGATGTTCAATTCCTTGGCCATGGCCTTGAGGTTGCGGGAAATGTCCGAAATTTCCAGTTCGCGGGAATCCGTGTTGCGGTTCGACTGCATGAGCTGAAGATAATCGATGACCACCATGCCGATGCCTTTTTCCGCCTTCAGGCGCCTGGTGCGGGCGCGCATCTGAACCGTGCTGAGAGAGCCGGAATCGTCTATGTACAGGGGGGCTTCGCTGAAGCGTTCCCCGGCGTCGGCGAGCGCCATCCAGTCCTCTTCGGTGAGCGTCCCCATGCGCATGCGCTGCATGTCCACCTTGGCCCAGGAGCTGAGCATGCGGGACATGAGCTGTTGGCAGGACATTTCCAGGGAATAGATCAGCACGGGCACATGCCGGCGTACGGTCGCGCGGGTGGCGATGTTCAGGGCCAGGGCGGTCTTGCCCACCGAGGGGCGGGCGGCCAGGATGATGAGGTCCGAAGGCTGGAAGCCGGAAGTCAGCAGGTCGAGTTGAGAGTAGCCGGTGTGTATTCCGGTTATGGGGTCTTCCGCGCCCACGCGGCTTTGCAGGTCGTTGAAAACCAGTCTGGCCAGTTCGCCCGCGTCTTTGTATGTGCGCGCGGTGTTGCGGCTGGAAACCGCGTAGATTTTTTCCTGCGCCTCGTTCAGCAGGTTTTGGGCGTCCTGTCCCGGCGTGAAGCTCGCGCCGATTATCCCGGCGCAGGCGTCAATCAGGCTGCGGGTCATGGCTTTGTCCCGCACCAGACGCGCGTAGTGCTCGGCATTGGCCGCGCTGGGTATGGCCGCAGCGAGTTCGGCCAAATAGGCCGCCCCGCCCGCGTCTTCCAGTTTCTTTTCCCCTTTGAGGCGTTCGGCGGCGGTGATCAGGTCGACCGGTACCCCGTTCTGGAAGAGATATTTGAAGGTCAGAAAGATTTGCCGGTGCGCAGGAAGGTAAAAGTCGTCCTCGTGCAGCATCTCCACGAGGACATAGAGGGAATCCGGCTGTAAAAACACCCCGCCAAGCACGCCCTGTTCGGCTTCGATGCTGTGCGGGGGCACGTTGCGTATCAGATCCGGCGCGGCGTCGCGTTGCGGAGGCGCGGCAAAAGATTCGCCGGGGGCGTCCGCTTTATTCTCCGTCTTCCGCCGCTGTTTGGGTTCGGCTTCCATCGGCCGCGCTCCGGGCTTCTTCTTCAGCGTGTGGAGAGGTCCGCTTTATTCTCCGTCTTCCGTCGTGCTTTGAGCTCGGCTTTCATCGTCCGCGCTCCGGACTTCTTCTTCAGCGTACGCTGTTTTTTCCGCGACAACGGAAAGCGCCAGTTCGGCGATCACATCGGCATGCAGGCGCACGCGGACAGTGTACTCGCCCAGGGTGCGGATCGGGGAATCCAGGAGTATGCGCCGGCGGTCCACCTCTACGCCCTGCCCGGCAAGGGCCTCGGCAATGAGCGCGGTGGTGACGGAGCCGTAGAGTTTCTCCCGATCCCCCACGCGCATGGGGATGAGCAGGCGCGCGGCGGCGATTTTTTCCGCGAGACCCGCCGCCTCCTTGCGCAGGGCCGCGGCCTTGGCCTCCAGTTTTTTCCGTTCCAGTTCGAATATTTTGCGGTTCGCCTCCGTGGCGAGCATGGCATGGCCCTTGGGCAGCAGAAAATTGCGTCCGTATCCGGGCCTGACGTCGACCATGTCTCCCAGGCGACCGAGGTTCTCCACGTCGTTGCGCAAAATGACTTTCATCAAAAATTCCTTTATGGTTTGAAGCCTCTCCCTTCAGGGTTCGCCTGCAAATCCTCGCCACGGGATTGTCGCGAAGCGAACCCGCTTCGCGACAATCCCAAGCGTAAAACGCTCTAAAGCACGCTCTTTTTCTTCACTTCGGTGGCGTGCGTGGCGGTGTAGATCATCAGGGCCATCTGGCGGGCGCGCTTTATTTCCACGGTCAGCCGGTGCTGGTGGTGGGAACAGACGCCGGTGATGCGGCGGGCGATAATCTTGCCCCGCTCGTTGATGAAGTCGCGCAGCACGTCAGGGTGCTTGTAGTTCAGGGGGATGTCCTTGTCCGCGCAAAAACGGCAGAATTTGCGCCGGGAGGTGAATTTTTTCCTGAAAGCCGTCATGCCGTCTCCTCCTCTCCGCCGGCCTCGACGCCGGAATCGGCCAGTTTGACGGTAAGGAACTTGAATACGTTCTCCGCGATGCGGATATTGCGCTCAAGTTCCGCGACCAGCGCGCCGGGCCCCGCGTATTCCAGACGCGTGTAGTAGCCGCGCATCTGCTTTTTCACCGGATAGGCCAGATCGCGCATCCCCCAGTTGTCTTCCTGCAGCACCTTGCCTCCCTCGCGTTCGATGACGCCCTTGAAGCCGCCCAAAATGGCGTTCCGGCTTTCGCTTGGAAGGTCAGGGGAAAAGAGCAGGAGGGTTTCAAACCTTCTCATGCCGACTCCTTGTGGACTTTTCGCGGTTCCGCGTTCCGCGGAAACTTCGCGGCCTCCGCCTCATGCGGAAGCAAGGAATTTGACGTGATCCGGGCGGCTGAAAAAGAACCGGCCCGGCGGGCGGATTGCCGCCCTCGCGCATTCCGTACTGTTTGAATGCGAATTTGTCTTCATAAATGAAAAGAAGAATGCTGTCAAAGTAAATTTTCAGGGTCGAACACGGTGCGCGCCCGTGCAAGCTCCCGTCCGTCGCTTTGCCTGCGGAGGGAGTGGACAAGGCTGACTTCGCCCTTGGTCAGGGCGGCTTCCTGATTTTTTGCCGGGTCTTCCCGGCGGAATTTGCCGCTGATCGTGTCCCCGCGCAATCCTTCCGCCCGGAAAACCATCTCCAGGCGGCGTAGAAAGGCTTCCGGGACGACCGCGTCCGGGAAAAGTCCGGCTGCGGATTCCAGGATGAAGTCCACAAAGCGCCCGTTGTTCACGTGCAGGTTGCGGTCGATGTCCGCAAGGCGCACGGGAAAGGAAGGGCCGGATTCGGCTTCTTCCCCCACGGCCGGGATGCGGATGTCCCCGTCCTTGTCGGCAAAGCGCGGGCGTTTCTGCTCCAGAGCGGAGATCGAGACGGGAAACCGCGCGAGTCTCCGGGTCTTGAAACTGATCACCGCCCATTGCGTAAGGGCCGTGCCGATCACCTCCCTTGCCCGGTCAATGACCAGGAAGTCGCGCCTGAACAGGGAGCGTTCGATGTTCACCGGCCAGGTGAGGACGCGCAGGGTTTCGCCCGCGGGCGGGCGGCGCAGGATGTTGATGCGCATGCGCGACAGCGCCCAGGTCAAATCCTCGGCGATCAGGCGGTCCAGGCCGACGCCCAGCTTTTCGGCGTGCGCGCCCGCGGCGTCCTCCAGGTAATTGCACAGGCATTGCAGGCGCAGCTTCCCGTCCCGCCCCGTTTCGTGCGGGCGCACTGTAAAGCGTTCGGCGTGGGTCGGCATGCGGACCTCAGAATTTATAGCCCACGGACAGGGTGACTATGTTGGTCCGGCTCATGCCGGTGCGGGATTTGATGGTATGGGTCCCGCCGTCATTTTCATAGTTGCGGTCGGACGGGTCGATGAAGGCGTAAGCGAGGTCCACGGTCCAGGCGTCCCGGTGGAAGCCCAGCCCCAGGCTGTAGATGTTGCGGTCGTCCGTGGGCACCAGATAGTCTTCGTAGGCTTCGTTCATGGGACTTTCGTCCCGTACGTAGCCGGCGCGCAGGGTCAGCCAGTCCGTCGCCTCGTATTCCACCCCTACGTTCAGCCTCCAGGTGTTGTGCCAGTTTTTGTCGCTCAGGGAGGTGGACAGGGGGTGGGGCAGGCGGATGTTGAGATTGTCAAAGGTGGCCCAGTGCGTCCAGATCGCCCCGACCTCGACGGACAGATCCGGGATCGGGGTCCAGGACACTCCCCCGGAGATCGAATCCGGCAGCACCACAGGGGCGTTGGCGTGGCCGTTGTGGAAGTTGCCGTCATAAACCGCCTGTCCGTTTGGCGCGTTCCCGCCCTTGTAGGAGAAGTCGACGTTGCCGAAGGCGTGCACCCTGGCCTGGCTGCGGTATTGCAGGCCGACCGCCCACTGATCGTTGAACTGGTAATGCAGGGCCAGGTTGCCGCCCACCCCCCAGCCGTCCGCGCCGGTTATCTTGCTGTCCACCTCGAAGCTGCCGCCGCCGTAAGAAAGAGGCACGTCAACCCTGCTGCGTTTCTTCAGGTCGAGGTAGATGTAGACGATTTCAATCCCTGCGGCCACGGACAGCTTGTCCGTGGCCCTCCAGGCGATGTTCGGGTTCAGGGAGGCGGAAAGCATGGATATTTCGTAAATATTGAAGCGTCCCGGCCAGTCGTGCGGGTATTCAAAGCCCAGGCCGTAGCGGGTGAACTCGCCGATGCCGAAGAACCAGTCGTCGTTGATCTGGTGCGTGTAATAGACGTGCGGGACGGGCCAGATCGCATCGCGCAGCCCGGAGCTTCCTTCCCGGCCGTTCTCTTCCCTCCAGTCCATGCGTCCGCCGGGCATGATCAGGCTCATGCCGGCCATGGCCCTCACCCCGGGCAGACGGGTCAGAAGCGCAGGGTTGTAGGCCACGGCCGAGGGGTCGGGCTTTCTGGCCATGAGCGAACCGCCCAGAGCTACGCCGCGCGCGCTGTATTCATAGAGGGCGAACCCTTCCGCGTGTGCGGGGGTCGTTGCGGGAAGAAGGCAGAGCAGCAGGGCGATTAAGGCGGCGGGCCGCATCCGGGACGCCGGGCGCGTACAGATTTGAAGCGCACGGATAAGCGCCGCGGCGGTGCGCGGGATGTGTTTCACAGTGTTCCCCATAACAGTTTACGCTTGAGATTGTCGCTTGACCGCGCAAATGAATTGCGCTTGCGCCTTAGCGGCGGGCGTCCGTTCGCGCGGCCGCCAGAGCAATTTCAAAGTGAAATTGCTCTAGGTTTTTTTGCAGACCATGACCCGGGCGGGGCGCAACAGCCGATCATGCAGTTTGTAGCCGGCTGTGAGGAGGATGCATACGTGACCCTCCGGAATGTCCGGGACGCAGGCCGTGCCGACGGCTTCATGGAGGGCCGGGTTAAACTCTTCCCCGACCTGGCCCACCTCTTCCAGACCCTGCGCGGACAGGGCGTCGCGCATAAGTTTACGGGTCATGCGCACGCCCTGGACGAAATCCCGGCAGGCCGGGGAATCCGCGGCGTGTTGCAAGGCCAGATCCAGGTTGTCCAGGGAGGGAACGATGGCGTTCAGCACGGTTTCCGCCGCATAGCGTACCTGCTCGTCGCGTTCCCGTTGCAGGCGTTTGCGCGTATTGTCGAGTTCCGCCAGGGCGCGCAGACGGATTTCTTCCGCTTCTTTCTTTTCCGGACAGGAGGGACAGATGCGCATCCGGCATTGCTCGGCCAAAAACGCGTCGGAAAGGGCCTCTTCCTTCTCCGGGCGCGTCTGCCCGCCCGCGTCCTCCTCGTCTTGCAAAAAGGCGTCCCCCAGTGGGTTGGAGAAAACCTGCGGTTCGAAGGGGGGGAGGTTGTCGCCGGACGTTTCTCCGGGATAAACGGCAGCGTAAGCCGCGCGGCCCCTGGCGCTTTGTCCGGGCGGCTGCGAAGGCATGGGGCGATCGACGTCTCCCAGCAGGTCGTCGATGCCCTCTCTGACTTCCGGCCGCGGTTCCGCGGCCGGTTTTTTCGGGGGTGGGAAAACGGTTTTTTTAACGCTCATGCGGGCCTGCTCCTGAAATATTTCTCTGCATCGAATAAGCACAAGCGCGGCCTGTGTCAAGAAGCGGCCGACAGAGCGCCAGGGCTGACGCAATAAGATGCGTCAGCCCTGCGGCGATGCGCAAGCATCGCCCGAAGCCGCAGGCTTCGTAAGGAGTAAGGCGGCTTTGCCGCCGCCGCGAATCTCAAAGGCGTGCATCAGAATATGCTGAATTGACAATATAGAATTCAGATGCGTCAGCCCTGAACAGAGCGCAGGTCGGCGCCGCATGGAAGGTACGTCAGGGAAGCGCAGATTGATGGGGCCGCCCCCCAAACCCCTCCGGGAGAGCGTCAGCCGAGGGAAAGTCTTCGAGCCGCACGGATGGCGAGAGCAGCGATGACGATTTCCCCCGGACCCCCTTATTGACAATATGCTGAATGGAATCCTTCCCGCTCGTCAACTTCACCCATCCCGGCATCATGAACATCTTCGTGCCGTCCGGCGGCTCCAAGTTCGTCATCGAGGCTCCCCATCCGGTTCCGGCGGCCCAGCAACCCGGGGTTCCGTACCGGGGCGCACCTTGCAGCCCCGGGCGCGCAGAAAATCTTTGATCTCGCGGATGCTGTATTCGCCGTAATGCACGATGGAGGCGATCAGAGCGGCCGACGCCCCTCCTCTGGTCAGCGCGTCCAGCATATCTCCGGGGGTTCCCGCCCCGCCCGAGGCGATAACGGGGATGCGCACCGCCTCCGCTATCGCCCTGGTCAGGGTCAGCTCATAGCCCTCTTTGGTGCCGTCCGCGTCAATGGAGTTCACGCAAAGCTCGCCCGCCCCCAGGCGCTCGCAACGCGCGGCCCATTCCACGGCGTCTATGCCCATGGGCTTGCGTCCGCCCTGGATCACTATCTCGTAGCCTGACGGGATCTGTTTGCCGGCCTGCGTCCGTTTCACGTCCATGCCCACGACGATCGCCTGGGAGCCGAAGGCCTCCGCGCCTTCGGAGATCAAACGCGGGTTGGTCACCGCCGCCGAGTTGACGGATATTTTTTCCGCCCCGGCGAGAAGCACGGCGCGCATGTCCGCGACCGAGGAAATGCCGCCGCCCACGGAAAAAGGAATGAAGATGTTCTCGGCCACGCGCTCCACGACTTCGAGGAGAATGCCCCGCCCCTCGGCCGAGGCGGTTATGTCGTAAAAAACGATCTCGTCCGCCCCTTCCTCGTAATAGCGCCGCGCCGTTTCCACCGGATCGCCTATGTCCACGTTGCCCCTGAACCGGACGCCCTTGGTCAGTTGCCCGTCACGCACGTCCAGGCAGGGGATGACGCGTTTGCTCAGCATTGTCCGCCCTCCTCCGCCCGCCCGGTTTCCCGCCCGGCGTCCGGCCCGGCCTGTCGTTTTACATTCCGGCAGTGCCGATGGAAATTCCTCAGAAGGGTCAGGCCGGCCGGGCCGCTTTTTTCCGGGTGGAACTGCACGGCCCAAAGGCCGTCTTTGCCGTAGACGGAACAGAAATCCAGGCCGTGGCGTGTCTGCGCCAGGACCAGTTCAGGTTCAGGCTCCACGTAATAGGCGTGGACGAAATAAAATTCCGCGCCGGGGTCGATGCCCCTGAGAAGCGGAGTGTCCCGCAACGGACGCAGGCTGTTCCAGCCCATGTGCGGGATGTTTATCGGCTTTCCCTCCTCGTCGCGCAGGTCTTCGGAGAAGCGCCTGCATCCGCCCCCGATTATCCCCAGGGTGCGGGTATCGCCCTCGTCGCTGTGCTCCAGAAGGATCTGGCAGCCCAGGCAGATGCCGAGCAGAGGCTTGCCGGATTCGGTCAAATCGCGCAGGACTTCGGCCAGTCCGCTCTCCCTGAGATGGCGCATGGCCTGACCGGCCGCGCCCACGCCGGGAAAGATGATCCCCGAGGCGGAGAACAGGTCGGAATCCCGCGCCGTAATCCTGCCGGCTATGCCGAGGTGGCGCAGGGCGCGCAACACGCTGGTCTGGTTGCCGGCCTTGTAGTCCAGTATGGCGAGCATCAGGCGTTCTTCTCCATTTCCAGGCTTCGGTCGTAAGCCGCGCGCACGGCGTCCACCAGCAGCCCCCGCGCCCCGCCCCGGTCAAGAAGATTTATCCCGGCGATGGTCGTCCCGGCCGGTGATGCGACCTGCTCGCGCAAAATTGCCGGGTGCAGGCCGCTTTGCGCGGCCATTTCCGCCGACCCGCGCAACAGTTCGAGGGCGATGGCGGCGGCGTCCGCACGGTCCAGGCCAACGCTTACCCCCGCCTCGGCCAGGCTTTCCAGAAAATGGAAGACATACCCCGGACCGGAGCCGGAGAGGGCGGTCATGGCGCTCATCCTGCCCTCGTCCACCTCAATGAGCAGCCCCAGCTCTTTCAGCAGTCCGCGCACGGCCTCCTGTTTTTTTTCCGGGACGCCGGGGCCGAAGCAGAGGCCGAATATGCCCCGTCCGACCAAGGCCGGGGTATTGGGCATGATCCGGGCCGCCGGGCAACGGCCTTTGCTGTGCTCACGCAGAAAGTCCAGGCTTACACCCGCGGCTATGCTGAGCAGCAACTGATCCTTTTGCAGTTTCGGCTCTATCTCCCGCAACAGGTCGCCGACATGACGGGGCTTTACGGCTATGAGCACAAAATCCGCGTCCCCGGCCAGATCCTGTGCGGTTTGCGCGCAGAAAATTCCGGAAGCCGCGGCCGCCGCGGCCGCCGCGGGATTTTTTTCATATACCGCAAGGGCGAATTCACGGTTCAGGCGCTCGTTTCCCGAAACGCCGAGAGCCAGTGCCCTCCCCATGTTGCCGTAGCCGATGATTCCCAAAGTCGGACGCGCGTCGCTCATCAAAAATTCCTTTATGGAATGGTAAAATGCTTTAAATCGCCCCGCGTGTAAGGAGGGTCAGCGGCCGAGGACAAGGCGGACGCCGTCTTCCCCGTCAAGAGGGGAGAGCAGCACGTCCACGCGGTCGTTCTTGTCCGTTGCAAGGCGCACCCCGACATAATCCGGATGGATGGGCAGTTCGCGATGCCCGCGGTCTACCAGCGCAAGAAGCTCCACGCGCCCCGGCCGCCCGAAATCGGCCAGCGCTTCCATTGCCGCGCGCACCGTGCGTCCCGTGAAAAGGACGTCGTCCACCAGGATCAAATTTTTTCCCTCCACGTCAAAGGGAATGTCCGTCTTCCTGATGACGGGTTTTATGGCGCCGGCCGTCCAGTCGTCGCGGTAGAGGGTGATGTCCAGAGAACCGACCGGGATGTCCCGGCCCGGCGCGGAGAGCATGAGGGAGTGGAGCCGTTCGGCTATCAGCGCCCCTCGGCGCTGTATGCCGATCAGGGCGATGTTCTCGCAGCTTCCGTGCCTTGCGGCCAGATCGGCGGCCAGACGGGACAGGCATTCGTCGAGTTCCGCCGCCGTCATCAGCGGCACGCTTTCGTCCCTTGCGGAGCAGGGGTCGGACATAGGTCATCTCCGATCCGGTTTTTCGCCGCCTGATATACGCGGCGGCAGTCAGCCCGCGTCTTCGCGGCAGGCAAAGCCGGCAGACCGATGCCGGCGCCCCCTGCCGGTCGCAACCCGGCGTCAGACCCGCGGGCCCTGGCGGATAAAATATTCGCCCGAGCAGACAAAGGCGGCTTCCCCGGTCATGTAGACCGCGTCGTCCTCCGCCCATTCTATTTCCAGTTCTCCACCGGGCAGTTCGACAATAGCCTTGCGCCCCGTCCACTTGTTGAGGGCGCAGGCCACCAGAGCGGCGCAGGCCCCGGTGCCGCAGGCCAGGGTTTCACCGGAGCCGCGTTCCCAAACGCGCATGCGGATGCGGTCGCGTCCCGCCACCTGGATGAATTCCGTGTTCACCCTGCGCGGGAAAAGGGCGTGATGCTCAAAGAGGGGGCCGATCCGCGACAGGTCCAGGCTGTCCAATCCGGGAACGGGCACGACCAGATGCGGATTGCCCATGGAAACCGCGGTGCCCCGGTACATGCGCCCCTGAGCCATGATCTCCCTGTCTATGAAGTTTTCGCCGTCGACACGCATGGGCAGGTCGGCTGGGGCCAGACGCGGCCGTCCCATGTCCACGCGCACGCGCGAAACGCAAGCGCCCTCGGCGTAAACACGGATTTTACGCACCCCGCCCATGGTTTCCAGGTTGAACTCTGGGTCTTGCTCCAGGCCTTTTTCATACAGATATTTGCCGATGCAGCGCGTGGCGTTGCCGCACATTTCGGCCTCCGAACCGTCGGAGTTGAAAATGCGCATGCGAAAGTCCGCCCCGCTACCCTCCGAGCCTTTGCCGATCAGCACCAGCCCGTCGCTTCCGATGCCGAAATGCCGGTCGCTTATCGCGATGGACAGGGGGCCGGGGTCGGCGAAAGGTTTCTCAAGTTCTTCCACATAGATGTAGTCGTTGCCTAGCCCCTGCATCTTGGTGAAAGCGAGGCGGTCGGGCAGACCCGCATCCTTGCGCAGGGTCTCAAGCGCCGCGGATATTGTCGAAACGCCCATCGGGAATTCCTTTGCTGTTTGCGTACGGGGTCCCCGGCGGGGGCGAGCGGGAAGGCGTCAGCCGGAAACCATTACGGAACTATAGCCTATAAAGGCGGCGGGCTCAATAGAACATTTTGCGCTCGCCGCGAGCTCGCCGGCGTCAACTCCGCCGGGAAAGGGCGCTGGCCCCGTCCGGCGGATCGGTCAGGGCAGCAGGGTGACGACGGTCGGCTCTATGGGAGCCCCGGTGAAGAGGGGGGCTCCGGGCAGCGGCGGGTTGCGGGTCAGGAAAGCGACTTCCCGGTTCATGGGCAGGGTGACCGAGGACATGGCCAGAATTTCCCGCGTCGCGGTTTGCAGGATGCTGATGTTGAACCGCACGTGCTCCGGGGTCACCACGTAGGTTCCCGCCACCAGGGCGGAGGTGTCCACGCTTTTGCCGCCGAGGAGTTTTTCTCTGCGGGTCAGGACCTTTTCCCCCATGTTCGGCTCGACGAGAACGTCTTTGCCCTTGCGTATATCCTGCACCGCGTAGCCGGCCTGCACAAACCAGCGCGCGATCTCTTCCTGCATCTGTCTGGCCAGGGGGTTGGCCTCGTCCAGATTGTTGATGTTCACCGGGGTGGTAATGCTCAGGGAAAGGCCCCGGGCGGGGACGTCGCCTTCCTTTTGCCCGAGGCGGACGGCGATCTGCCTGTCCATTTCCCTCCCCGCCGCGGAGGCCGCCTGCGGAACGGAGGCGGCCAGAACGGGAACGGCGGCGGGAAAGACAAGCACAAGACAGAGGATGAGTGGCAGAAATATTTTCATGGTCGCGCTCACCTCAAGGTCAGGATGGACATCTCCACCCCTTTGAGTTCGTCTGCCACCACCCGCCGGGTTTCGGCGTCGCCGCTCTGGGCCAGGGCCAGGAGCAGGTGTTCCTTGGCCAGCTCAAGGCGGCCCTGGGCGACGTAGGCCCTGCCCTGATACAGGTTGAGCTGGCAGGAGGAGCCGTAGCCGCTGAATATGCCGGGCCGCTCAAGGTCCGGCGGCTTTTTGGAACAGGCGGCGATAAACCAGGAAGCCATCAGGCAGACGCACAGGAAGACGAGATTTTTTTTCATCAGTGCACGTCCTCTCCCCGGTCAAAGGGGGTAAGGGGAAGAGGGTCGGACGGACGCACGGCCGCGTCGAAATCGCTGATGCGCATTGCCGTCTGCGTCCCGCCCGCGCCTTCGACGCTTGCCCCGGCTCCGCCCGCGCCGATGCGGCGGACGGCGGTTTCACCCTTGCTTACGCCTCTGTGCAGGAGGGAATTTACGGTTTCATTGGCTTCAAACACCATGCTGGCCGTGCGCAGCACCCGGCCGTTCGACGGTCTGACCAGTCTGGCGTTGACGAAAACCGCGCCCGGACCTTTGGCGTAGGTGCCTACCACGGCCAGTGAAGACTGCGCCGGGACCGACCCGCGCCTGCGCGAGAGGATGAATTCGCCTTCCTTTTTTTTGACGCGCACGGAATTTTCGATACGGTATTCCCGCACCGGGAACCCCCGCTGGTTGAATTCAAAATAGATTTGTTCGCCCAGCAGTCTTCCGAAGGCGGAAGTCTCGCCGAAGTCGTCGAGATTGACAAAGGACACGGGCAGGGCCACGGTGCCGGCAAGGGAGGGATCACGTATCTCGGCCACCAGTTGATCCGCCAGCTCGCGCACCTTGAGGCGCAATTCCCGCGCGGCCGTGTAATTCGGGTCCGGACCCGGAACTTCCATGCCCTGAACCGTGATCGAAGGCGGCTTTTTACGGCCGTCGTCAAGCAGGGAGGCAGGTCGCGCGCAGGCCGAGAGGGCCGCGCACAATGCAGCCAGCGCGGCTATGATGAAATACGGACGCATGGAAGGCTCCTTGCCGGGATCGGAATCAGCCGCAAGCAGGCGGAAACCTCGCTTTGCGTCGTGATCCTGGTCTTCTGTCCTCTTATCGGCCGGAGCGGATAAAATATTACGGAGTCCCGCGCGGAAATATGCGGGCCGACCGCCGCCTACATCTCGACGGTCACGGCGTCCGCGGCCCTTTGCGCCTTGGCCAGGGCTTCCCCTGTCCCCTCTCCGAGGGCCAGGGCCACGCCCATGCGCCGGTGTCCGGATATTTCCGGTTTACCGAAAAGCATAATCTGGGTGTCCGGCTCGCGCAGGGCTTTTTCCAGGTTGTGGAATACAGGTTGGCGACTGTGTCCTTCCGGGCGGATGGCGACCGAAGCCGCTGCCCCGAAGCGGCGCACGGCCGGGATGGGCAGGCCGACCAGGGCGCGCGCGTGCAGGGCGAATTCGGAGAGGTTCTGGGATATGCAGGTGACGAGGCCGGTGTCGTGCGGCCGGGGCGAAACCTCGCTGAAATAGACTTGGTCTTCCCCCCGGCCGTGCGCGACGAAAAGCTCGACTCCGAAGATGCCCCGTCCGCCCAAGGCGCCGGTGATTTTTTCCGCGATGGTTTTGGCCTCGGCCAGGGCTTTGGGGCTCATCGGCTGCGGCTGCCAGGAGCGCCGGTAGTCGCCGTCCTTCTGAAAATGTCCGATGGGATCGCAAAAAGTCAGGCCGTCGATGTGGCGCACGGTCAACAGGGTTATCTCGTAGTCAAAGTCAACGAAACCCTCGACTATGACCCGTCCCCGTCCCCCGCGCGCCCCTTCCTGAGCGCAGGCCCAGGCGGCCTCAAGCTCGGCCTCGGAGCGCGGCACGCTTTGTCCTTTGCCGGAGGAACTCATTACGGGCTTCACGACGCAGGGAAAACCGATCTCTTTCGCGGCCGCGCGGAATTCGGAGTAGTCGCCGGCAAAGCGGTAGGGCGACGTTAAAAGGCCGAGTTCCTCGGCCGCCAGCCTGCGGATGCCTTCCCGGTTCATGGTCAGGCGCACGGCCCTGGCCGTGGGCGTGACCTGAAACCCTTCCTTTTCCATATCCTCCAGAGTTTGCGTGGCTATGGCCTCGATCTCCGGGACGATGAAGTCCGGTTTTTCCTTTTCGATCAGGGCGCGCAGGGCCGCGCCGTCCAGCATGGACACGACCCGGCTCTGCCGCGCCGCCTGCATGGCCGGGGCACCCGCATAGCGGTCCACGGCGATTACTTCCAGCCCCAGGCGCAAAGCCTCGATGGCGACTTCCCGCCCCAGTTCCCCGGAACCCAGGAGCATGAGTTTGGTGGCCGTAGGACTGCCGGGCGTGCCTATGCTGACCATATACGCGACTCGCTTGTTGAAGTGTCTGATTGTTTTTCGTTACAGTCATCCGCATTGAAAAGCAACCGTCCAATGCGGCCGCAATTCGCCGCGGTTTCGGGGATATTCACGCAGGGCGGCAAAATGTACCTGTTTGTAGCGCCGAGTTCGGCTTTTTGCAGACCATGATTCGAGACAAAAGACCCGACAGCGGGAAGATGG
>JAITRF010000079.1 GCA_031288535.1 Desulfovibrio sp.
TGAGGTTGTCTCCAAGCCGTGTTTTGACTGTAACGTGTAGCTTGAGGGGGCACTTACATGGTTCATGCTGTCCCTCTTTCGGTTTTTCGCCCAAGGATGGCGCGTTCCCGCCGCTTCCCGGCGCTGTTACGGCGAAGAACGCGGGAGGGATCAGGGGATAGTTGGCAAAGGCATTGGAAATGTATTCAAAAGCGTCGGCGAGGGCGCTTGCGGAGTTTTTTGGGCCGGAGTTTTCGGAAGGCGCGTTTTGTATGGAGTACTCGTTCGCCATGTCATCCTCCTCCTTGCATGGCCAGCAGGGCATCTTTTACCAGTTCAATTTTTTCCAGCTCATGGTAGGCGGGATTTTCGAGAATGCCCTTGATCGGCTCACGCAAGTGGAAAACCGGCGACACTGTGGTCCAGAACAGAACGAATGCCGCCAGGGATGAAGCGTAACCCAGGTTGTATACTCTGGCCTGTTTGAGCGCTGCTCTTGCCGCTTCTTGAAACTCCTCCGGATTGAATGCCCAGCCGCGGCTTGTAAATCTTTGCGCCAAATTATGGACGAAAGCGTTTTCTTTATCGGCACGGAAGCCTTCAAGGGTGTGTTGGCGTAAAACAAGCGGAACGCGCTGAAAAGCGTTTCTTTTACACGTATAGCCTACAGTCCGGCTTGTCATTTTTTTATCGACCGTTATCACCGCCCATTCATACTCTCTACTTTCCTCGGGCCAGCACCATAATGCCGCCGGACCAAGCATACGTTCTTTTTCCACATCGCTAAGGTGGCGCCACAGGAATGTGAGGGCCTGCGGGTCATAGAACCTGAATAAAATTATTTCTCCACATATATCAGCAAAAAGCAAACTTTGAAGATGCGTAAGAAGAGTGTTGAATTCTGAATTACAATAAATACAAATTCCATATTGGCAATTATCTTCATGTGCCAAATACCATTGAAGTATGCCGCTATGTTCTTCAACAGCAATGAGTATTGGACTGATCGATAAAAGATTGCTGAGTTCCGTGTGCAGATAAAGCGGACGCCAATACACATCCGGCGAATGCTCATACAGGACTTTTCTTATGTTCAGCGTCTGAGCGCCGTCCAAAAGCAAAAACCATCTGCCGGGTGCCTGGTTTATTTCCTGATATAGTTGCATGGTATCTGCCGAGCTTTGGCTATTTTGTTTTGCACAATGTACAGGCGATGGCGCTGTTTTCAGCGGCGAGGCTTGGGCCGAGAGAGGAGTACGCCGGCGAGAGTCCCGTACCCGATACTCCTGCCGTCTTGAGCGCCCCTCCCTTCATAATATCCGCCTCCACGGGCGTGCCTTCCCCAGGCCCGCCGTCCGGGCTGCCGCCGGGCGGGTTGATGTCCACGCGCGGGCCGACGATCTCTATTCCCGCGCTGCTCATGTGGATGAAACTCGGGCCGACTTTGAGAGTCAGGTCCGCGTCGGCCTCGGTAACGGCCTTCATCAGGCTTTCCAGGTGAATTTCCTCGCCGGCCTCGGCCAGCCATTTGGTTTTGTAGTCCGAGTGGCTGTCGTCGTGGATCAGGAAGCAGTCCTTTTCCTTGAGTTCGATAAAACGCTGATCCTGGCCGATGTGGTGGACCTGTCCGGCGTCGCCGCCTTCTTCGGCAGGCGGGCGCAGCCAGGTACGGCGCTCGTTGCCCACGCTTTCATGGTAGTCGGCGATGACGTATTCCTTCCAGTCGTGTCTGGTCAGGGAATTCACGTTTTTTTCGCCATGGACGTAGATTTCCTCCGCGCCTTTTTGGTCCTCAATGCGGAATTCGTTGTAGCCGCGCGGTTTCTCCTTCCCATCTTCGCTCGGGCCGGGTGTATTCATGGATTTGAAGACCGTGCGGGTTTTGTTGTCCGGCAGAGGGTAGGGAGGCATGTTCAGCTCATGGTACACCCGGCCGGTGATCAGCGGCCGGTCCGGGTTTCCCTCCAGAAAAGAAACCACGACCTCGTGCCCGATGCGAGGCAGGGCCATGGCGCCGTATTGCGTCCCGGCCCAGCTCTGGGCCGAGCGGATCCAGCAGGTGCTGTTTTCCTCCCATTTGCCTTCGCGGTCCCAGAAAAACTGTACCTTCACCCGGCCGTACTTGTCCGGGTAAATTTCCTCGCCTTCAGGGCCGGTGACGATGGCCGTCTGATCGGAAAGGGCCAGGCGTTTCGGATGCGCCGCGGGCGGCACGAAGCGCGTTGTGGTCGGTATGGCCAGGAAACTCGCCCGGTAGTGCTGCCCGCGCTCCGAGGGCGCCTCGTGCTGCAACACGCCGGGCTGCTCGCCGTGGTGCTCGGTGCGCACCACCCACCAAGGCGTGTTGACCAGCGGGTTGGGGTGCCCCTGGGGGGTAAAGACGAAACTCGGCACAAAGGTTGCCGCGTCAGTCGTGCCTTCCACCCAGCGACTGACGGCCGTCTGGCGCAGCAACTGGATTGCGGCATAGCGTTCGCCCCAAGTGCCCGGCTCCTGGCCGCTTTTTTGCGGCGTGGCATGCAGGTGGGGGTAGCGGTATTGCTCCAGAAGCATACCTTGGGGAACCGGGGCTTTTTCCGGCGCGGGTTCGTCCCCGCTTACTTCTTGATTAAGGCGCGGCTGGCGGAAGTTCCACTCCCGGTACGTCGCGGCGTTGGAAACCACCTGCTGATGCAGCGATAGGGAGGAAATGACGGCCGTGTCCGGCCTCTGGCCGGAGCCGGAAAAGCAGCGCAGCACGGGATTGCCGGGAATGGGCGGGCCGTTTTCCTTATCGCAGAAGCAGAGTTTGTGGTTTTGTTCCGTATGCTCGTGATAAAAATAGATGCCTTCTTCCTCGCACAAGCGCGAGATGAAGTGCAAATCCGTCTCGCCGTACTGTACGCAATATTCTCTGGGCTCGTACGCGGCGGCTAGCTGAAAGTCAAAGACGTCTCCCGAGGAGAAGCCCTGTTCCTTGAGAATTTTCTCGATGATCTCCACCACGCTTTTCTTCTGAAAGATGCGGTGGTCGACGATGGCGTCCAGAAACCACAGCCGGGGCACGATGGTGCAGCGGTAGTGGGTGTACTTGTTCGAGGTATGCAGTTGCTCCATCTGTGCCACCAGCCCGTGCACCGGGCGCACCGATCCGCTTCTGTCCGCGATGCTCAGGCAGGCGTTTTTGCCTATGCGGGCGGTGATGTCTTCATTGGCGGAGGTGCTGACCAGTTCGATGCTGAACTCGTACGGACGGTGCACTTCTTCAAAGCCGGAAAAGGCGTACACGGCAAACTCGCCGCCGCCGTCCAGACGGAAGTTGAACCAGGTGCTGTCGGCGCTGGGAAGCATGGCGTTTTCTCCTGAAATGGCTCATAACCTGACCGGAATCTCGTGCGGGACGCAGGGTCTGTCCCTTGTGCGGCGGACTTTACTATCCGATGCTTACGTCACCGCTGCCCTGGACCATGGTTCCGCTGCCGCCGCAATGGGAGGTGGCGTCGCCCAGGCGGACGACCGGGATGCCGTTGACAAATACCGTGGCGCTGCCGGCGGCGCAGTTCCAGGTGTTGGGACCGCAACAGGCGGAATGCACACCGGGATCGCCGATGCGCAGCACCTTTTGGCCGTTGACGGAAACGTCGGGCGAACCGGCGGTTGCCGGGCCGGTGACGCCGTGCGGGCAGCAGTTGTTACCGTGGGAGTCGCCGGGGCAGTGGGCGTTGTCGCTTACTCGGGATACGGGGGACATGGGGGGGCTCCGGGTTTATTTGTTTGTGCTCTCATTTTTTATTTAATTCATCGTACAGCTGTTTTATTTCTTCATTGCTCATAGTATAATATGAAAGTGGAAAAGCTTTTTCATGTGGACGTGTTACAACAATATAGTACTCTACTATGGCATAATTGTCTGGATTTTTTAATATTTCTTCCGTAAATTGCGGGTCATAGGGCTCTGGTTTAAAAAAACCATATGCTAATATTCTACCTGCTGAAGAACTGTATATGCTGTAAAAATATACTCCCGGTTTTACAATGCGCAGACGGAAGTAACGAAGCTGCTCTCCGTCATACAGAGCGGTATCTTCAGGGACTTTGCTGACCAAAGTATGACCGCCCACAAGGTGGAGACGAGCGCCATAATTCATGCCGCGGCTGTCTATTTCAAGATCAATGAAATTTTTTGGATCATTAATCAGGCCGCTTATATCGCCGCTTGCCTGCATATCATAGGAAAGAAAAGTTCGCTTTCGTGTTTTCGGGTCGTAGGTTTCCATGCGGTAGTACTCATCATATCTGTTGAGAGTGACGTAATAGCCCTGGTTGCCCCCGTTGATAAAAAACGCCTTCTGAATTTGGGCGTCGCCAAGGGAGCCTCCTTCCAGATAGTTGTTGGCAAGCCACAATTCGTCGCCCCAGCCGTAGTGAACCTTGAACTCGGTTTGCGCATAATCCCGGCGCGGCATAAGCAAATAACCTCCTGTGAGAAGGCAGACCAGGATGAAAACGGTTGGAAGTACTCGTTTCACTATCATTTCCTCCTCTCCTCATGTTGAAGAAGCACACGGACAATCCAGCGTACGCCACCTGCCTCGTATCATACTGGTATAACTGTATGGCTTAGCAAAAGCATGAAATCTTTTATATTGTATATGCTGTGGACGATACAATTCCAGGCTCACAGGAATATCCCATAATTTGGCGGTAATTTCCACGGCAAAGGTCGCGCAATTGTATCTAGAAACGGTATACTCCGGCTCTGCCGCTGTGGGGCTTTTAGCTGATCGATAGTGAACGAACTTGTGTTGTCCCAACGCGTCCGCAG
>JAITRF010000036.1 GCA_031288535.1 Desulfovibrio sp.
CCGCGCAGTCCGCGCAGAGCCATCGCCGGACAACCTTCGGGAAAGACCTCTTCGGCTGTAAAAAGCTCTTCGCCTTCCTCATTTATCCGACGCACCTTAAGTCCGGCCATTGGGAGTATACCTATTTTGCGATATAATTGTGATGGATATCTTCTAAACGTAAACTGCACTAGTCGTCAACGTTGTACACCAGAGGGAAAAGGAACAGGGCCGCGGCGGTGAAGATGGCGTCAAAGGCCAGGGAGATGCCCAGCCAGTCCGCATAATCTCCGTCCGCTCCGGGTCCGAGCGCGGCCGCCCCGATGCGTATGCCGCCGAGGAAAATCGGGGTCAACAGCGGAAAAATGATTACGCTGAACAATGCCTCCCTGGCGGACCGGCCGCGCGCGAGCGCTCCGAGCAGCGCCCCCAGCGCGGCTATGCCGATGTCGCCGACCGCTATCGAGACAAGGCCGACTGGCCAGAGCGCCCCGGCCTCCTGCCTCAGAAACACGAACACCGCCGGCAGGAAGACAAGCTGGGCCAGAAGCAGCAGGCAGGCGCCGGCCAGGGCTTTCCCGAGCCAGATGCCCTGGAGGGGGACAGGGGACAGGAGCAGGCCCAGCATCTGCCCGTTTTCCTCTTCATTCGAATGCAGCATGCTGAAAATAATCACCTGGCAGAAGGCGGAAGACATCCAGAAGACGGTCGCCGCTCCTTGGGGGCTCATGACCTGCCCCGGCGCCAGGGACAGGCTGAACATGAAAATGAGCAGAAGCCCCAGAAGCAGGGCCTGGAGCAGTCCGCCACGGCATCCGGCGATCAGGCGCAGGTCCTTGCGGGCAATGATCAAGGCAGGTCTGAACATTCAGCTTCTCATTTGACAGGAGCCTGTTATCCGTCTCCTGCCGCGCTTGCCGTCCTCTCGGTGTTTCCCGGACGGTCGCCGGCATCAGATCCCGTGGGCAGGTTCCGCGACCGGCAGGGGGAGCGCAGCCGGATAAACCCGCAACGCGCCTTTATCCAGCAAGGCGATTTCGTCGGCGCAGACTTTGTCCTGATCCGGGCTGTGGGTGATCCAGACTATGCAGGCCCCGTCCTCCCCGGCTTTTTTTATTTCGGCGCGCAAGAGCGCAAGCGAGGCTTTGTCCAGTCCGTTTGACGGTTCGTCCAGGAGCAGCAGGTCCGGGCGCTGCATGAAAACCCGCGCCAGATTCAGGCGCTGGGCCATGCCCCGGGAAAACAGACCGGCCGGTTCTCCGGCGAAATCCGACAGACCCATGCGCTCCAGAACAGGGAGAATATCCTTGTCGGCGCTCGGAGCGCCCCGCAGATCCGCCCAGAATCGCAGGTTTTCCAAGGCGGAGAGGGTGGGGTAGATAAAGGTCCGGTGATCGAGATAGCCGATGTCCGGGGCTTCGTCGTCCGGAATGATCACCTCGCCTTCCGAGGGTTTGATCAGGCCGGCGACGATCTTGAGCAGGGTGGACTTGCCCGCTCCGTTGGGTCCGCAGAGCAGGGTGACGCTGCCGCGGCGCAAATCCAGGGAGACGTTTTTGAAGACAGGCCGGTGGCCGTAAAAACGGGAGATGTCGCGCAGGCGCAGCAGCATGGCCTTATTTTGCGGGCGGACGCGCGTTTTCCGCGATATGGTCCGGGGACGGGCGGCGCCTTAGCAGGACCAGGGGGAAAAGGCACATCAGAGTGCCGCCGAACCAGAGCCAGTTGACCAGGGGATTGACGTTCACGGCCAGTGAGGCGGTTTGCCTTTCCTCGTCTATGCCGAGAAGGACGGCGTAGATTTCCACGCCCGGACTGAAAATCGTCGCGGCTTCGGCATAGCTTTGCCCTTCGAACTTGGCGTAGAAGCGGCGTTGGGGGGAGAGTGCGCCGACCCTGGCGCCCTTGTCCGAGGAGATCAGCAGTTCCGCTTCCAGAAAGCGATAACCGGGTTTTCCGTCGGCTCCGATGCGGGATTCTCCCTCGTAGAGCTCATTGACCGCGATGCGGTAGCCGCCTGCCGCTCCGACCTGCCCGCGGCCGAGCTCCAGGGTATATTTCTGCTGGTAGGGCCCGGAAAAGGCCACGCCCAGAATTACCATCAACATGCCCAGGTGCGTCCCGTGCGCGGCCAGGAAGGATTTTTCCACAAGCCGCGAGGGTTTTGCCGCGAAATGGAGAATGATGCCGGAGATGCCGGCAATGGAGCAGGCAGCCGCCGACAGGGCCACGGGATGGCGGATGCCCGCCGACCAAAGGCAAAGGGCGCTGATCCCCGCAATCGCCAGCGCCGCGTAGAGGATGCGCCGGTGCAGAAAAGCCCCCGGCTTGCCTTTCCAGGTGCGGCCGGGACAGAGGAGCAGCAGCGCGGACAACAGGGCCAGCAAAGGCAGGCAGGCGCGGTTGTAGAACGATGCCTCCAGACCCATGGGGGTCTGGGGAATTTTGGCGCCCAACACGGCCGGAAGATAAGGGGAAACGCCGCGCAAGCCGTTGAGAATGACCGGCCAGAGGGTGGCGATCAGGATTATCGCCCCGACTGCGAGCAGCAGCCAGGCCGTCATCATCAGCAGGCCCTCTCTGCTCGTTATTTCGTCCAGGGCTTCGTCGCTTTGGGCGCGCGCAAACGCGGCCGCGGCGGCCATGTAAAGAAAGAGCAGGGTGAAGGCCAGCAGGGGGGCGCCGACCCCGCTGTCGCCGAAAGCGTGCAAAGACTGCACCACGCCGCTGCGCACCAGATAGGCGGCGAAAAAGGCGCAGACGGTGATGAGGCAGAGGAGAAAGAGATTGGCGCGGCGCAGTTTGCCGCGCCTGCGTTCTATGATCGAGGTATGCAGATAGGCCGTGGCCGCGAACCAGGGCAGCAGGGAGGCGTTTTCCACCGGATCCCAGGCCCAGTATCCGCCCCAGCCCAGTTCCATATAGGCCCACCAGGCGCCGAGGATAATCCCGGTGCTCAGCAGGGACCAGGATACCAGCACAATGGGGCGGATTGCCGCCTTTGCCGCTGCATCTTCGCTCCCGCCCCGAAGGCCGGCCCTTGCGCCCAGGCTTTGGGCGAGGGCCAGGCAGGCCGGAAGCGCAAATCCCCCATAGCCCAGCAGGAGCAGGGGGGGGTGAAAGATCATGCCCGGATCCTGCAGGAGGGGATTGAGTCCGAGCCCGTCCGCAGGGGTGAAATCCAAAAGGACAAAAGGCTTGATCCAGACGGAAAGCAGCATGTGGAAAAAGGCCATGACGCTTAGAAAAAAGAGGCAGAACCACTGTCTTGTCTGAGTGGACAGGCCCCTGTACGTCCTGCTCAGGACAAAGGCCGCGCCGCTCAAGGACACGGCCAAAGCCCAGAAAAGCATCGAACCCGCCTGCCCGGCCCAAAAGGCGGTTATGCGGTAGAAAAGCGGCAGGGTGAGGTCTGAATACCGGGCCACGTATTCCACGACAAAATCGCAGGTGATGAAGGCCCGCAGCAAGATGGCGGAGGCCGTGGTCAGAACGGCCGCTGAAAACAGGATAATCGCGCTCCCCGCGTCATGGAGCCGGAGCGCGGAGAGGCGCCCCGCGATCGGGGATGAAGGGCCATCGGGGCCGGATTTTTCCCGAAGCAGCAACCCGGCCAGAATGACAAGGGCGGCGGCGCAGGAAACGAAAAAACCGCAACGGATCGATCCGGAAGCGAAAGCGTAGATGGTCATGCCTTGACCGTCAGCTCCGGTTCTCTTTCTGGTATTTTGAGGGACACTTGGTCATGAGCGTCTGCGCCCTGAACGAGGATTGGGGTTCAAGGCGTCCCTCGACGATGACTTCCGCCCCGGCCTTGAAGGTGTCCGGCACCGGGCCCTCGTATTCGATCCACAGGGTCCGGGCCGTATTATCCTTGTCCTCAAGCTGGAATCTGACGCCCGGCCTGTTTTCAAGACGCGCGATCCCTTCCTGCCCGACCGTGCCGAAAAGTCTGGCCGCCTGCAATTTTTCGGCCGGCAGGGCCAGGGCTTCCGAGACATTCAGGAAATAGACCGAGTTTTCGGAAATTCCCGAAATGACAAGATAGCCCACCCCTCCGAGAAAAAGGAGGAGGGCCGCCAGATAAAGCCGTTTGCCTGATTTTTTCCGCATGCGCCCTCTGTCGGGTTTTTGCAGGTTGTCCGCGGGTTGGGGGGCGCCTGATCAGCGCACCAGTCCGGAGATTGTTTTAAAGGCCGGGGAGGTCGAGGACTCCAGAAGTTCAAAAAGGGTCTGCTCGTAAGTCGTAAGCAGCGCTCCCTCGCGGTCCGCCCTCTTCAGGCCGGTCGCCCGGTCGCGGCGTCTGCGTGAGCCGGTGCAGTCCGCCGCCATGAACACCTTGTATCCGGAGGCGAGCAGATCAAGGGCGGTTTGCAGCACGCAGACGTGCGTTTCGACCCCGCACAGGATGATGTTCTTTTTTTGCAGTTTCTGCAGGGCGCTTGCAAAGGCCTCGCTGCCGCAACAACTGAAGGTCAGTTTGTCGCAGACGAGGGCGTTTGCGGTGACTTCCCTGATTTCCGGCACGATATCGCCTATGCCTTTCGGGTATTGGCGGGTGAGGAGTACGGGCACGTTCAGGGCGTTCAGTCCGGAAAGCAGCACGCGCGAGGAGCGGATCAGCTCGTCGCTGTCGTGCATGGCGGGCAACAGGCGTTCCTGAAAATCTATGGCTACGGCTGCCGTATCTTCGGCATGGATGCGCATTCGTCTTCTCCTCCGACTTGTTCCGTTTCCGGATAAAAGCCGCGTCCCGGAATTTTTATTCGGGCGTTTGCGGCAAAAACGCTGCTTTGCCTCAGACGCCGGAACGCTTCGTATTCCGATGCGGCACCCTGTCGCGCCGCTCCGTTTCCGGCGGCAAAACAGGGAAATTTGCAGTTGGAACCGCAATCGGGCGTAAAGCGGCCGGCGCATTGGCAGGGAAAGCGCTTTTGCGTAAAGTATGGCCGTGATGGGCGGCTGAAGTCAAGCAAAAAGACCGGACGGAGGAAAATTCGCCCTGATCTGCCGCGAGGTTTGCCGGGACATGCGAATTTTTTATCATTTGAGCGAATACGTCAGCCATCGGGTCAGCGGACTGGATTTCGCGGATTGCCTGCGTCTGCTTGGACATGAGGTTTCGCATGTCCCGGAGGACGCGGCCGCATCGGATCTGGCGGTGCTGCATGACGACCCGCTGAATTACGCGGCCGCATACGGGCGCTGTCCGGTCCTGCGCGCTTTGCCGGTCGCCGCGTTTTGCGTGTGGGAAAGCGATATTCTCCCGCGCGCTTATGTGGAAGCCCTGCGTCCGGTGCAGGCTGTCTGGACCCCATCGCATTTTTCCCGCGCCGCTTTTGCTCGCTGGTACCCGAAAACGCGCGTTCTGCCGCATGTGGTCAGACGCGTAAAAACGTCGCGGGAAGATATGGAGTTCGCGGCCGGGGCTCTGCGCGCGCGGGAAAAGGCCTTCCGTTTTTTTTCCATAATCGATTCCATCAATCCGCGCAAAAACATCAGCGCCCTGCTCGCCGCCTTCGCTTCGTTGCGCGCTGTGGCCGCGCGCCCGGTCTTTCTGGTTCTGAAGCAGTACCGGAGCAGTTTCGATTTAAGCCGGGTTCCGGGAGTGATCTGCATTGACGGCGAGTTGAGCGCCGGGCGCATGGCGGCCTTGCATATTCTGTGCGACGCCTATGTGAGCGCGCATCATTCGGAAGGGTGGGGGCTGGGGCTTTCCCAGGCCATGGCCTACGGAAAGCCCGTCCTGGCCACGGGCTGGTCCGGGAACATGGAGTTCATGGACGAGGAGAACAGTTTTCCGGTTCCTTACGGTCTTTCCCGCGTATCCGCCGAGATGTGCGAACGCATCCCGCTTTTTACCCCGGACATGACCTGGGCGGATATTGACCTTGACGCCCTGGTCAATATAATGAAGCGGGTTCTGGAGGGCAGAACGCCCCCGCGTCTGTCCGAAAAGGCGGCCGCAATCGCCGTCCGCTTCGGACCGGAAAGCGCGGCCGGGCGTCTGTCGGAGCTGCTTCGGGAACTTGGAGCGGTTTGACGAAAAATTGGTAAGCCCCCGGCTTTGCCGGGGTACATGACTTTGAAAAGTTAACTTTGAGAAGTCGGACCGCTCTGCAGGGATTTGCCTGCAAATCCCTGCCGCGAGGTTGCCGCTAGGCGAATTTGCTTCGCCGTCAGGCGGCGGTTTCAAGCGTAAATGTTTTAGTCGCGCATGAGGTAAATAAGATATGTGTCTGGCCGTGCCGGTAAAAGTGCTTGAGATATCGGGGAACGGGGCCGCCCGTTGCCGGGTGGGGGAGGGCGACACCTTTGTCACCGCCTCTCTGGCCCTTCTGGAGGAAGACCCGAAACCGGGGGAATACCTGATCGTCCATGCCGGGTTTGCCTTGCGCAAACTTGATCCCGCGGACGCCGAGGAAACCATCCGCCTCTTGCGCGCCATGGTCGAGGCCGATGCGTCTGCCGACCCCGCGTTGGGCGGGGCGGTCAGGTGAAAAGCGCGCTCTCCTTGTCCGTATAAACGGAAAAATCGGGGTCAAGCCCCGCTTCTTCCAGGAGGATGCGCCGCGTCCTTGAGCAAACCCCGCAACAGGCGGCCGTCATTGTAAGTATAGCTGCAAAGGCTCAGCGTGGGCATCGTTTCAGGATGTTCGCAAGGCGTCTTCCAGGGCTTGCGCGAAATTTTCCAGGTCTTCCTTTTCTATGGTCAGCGGAGGCAGCAGCCGCAGCACTTTTTCCTGCGTGAGATTAAGGATGAAGCCCTTGTTCAGGAGCTTTTCCCATACCTCTTTCCCGGATTGCGCAAGTTCGATGCCGATCATGAGTCCCATGCCCCGCACCTCGCGGATTTTCCCGGGACAGGCCTCGCTTGCGGCGCGAAAGCGCTTGATGGCCCATGCGCCCAGTTCGGCGGCGCGTCCGGGCAGATTGTCTCTTTCCATGATTTCCAGCACCTTGGCGGCTACGGCGGAAACCAGCGCCCCGGCCCCGAAGGTCGTGGCGTGGCTGCCGGTGACGAAGGCGGCCGAAACCTCGCCGGTTCCCAGCATCGCGCCCATGGGCAGTCCGTTGGCCAGGGCCTTGGCCGTGGTCATGATGTCCGGGAGGACGTCGAAATGTTGGAACGCCCAGTATTTTCCAGTGCGTCCCAGGCCGCACTGGACCTCGTCCACCATGAAGAGCGCCCCGCGTTTTTTGCAAATTTCGGCAACTTTCCGGATAAAGTCCCCGCTGACCGGCCGGATGCCGCCTTCGCCCTGAACCGGCTCAAGCAAAACAGCGGCCGTCTTGTCGCTTATGGCCGCGTCCAGGGCTTCGGGGCTGCCCCATTCGATCTGCCTGAAGCCCTCGGGCATGGGCATAAAGCCGTCCTGGAAACGTTCCTGGCCCGTGGCGGCCACGGTAGCCAGGGTGCGGCCGTGGAAACAGCCTTCGAAGGTGATCACTTCATAGGCGTACCTGTTTTTCACGCGCTGCTGGTAGCGGCGGGCCAGTTTGATCGCGGCCTCGTTGGCCTCGGCCCCGGAGTTGCAAAAGAAGACCTTGCTGAAATGGGCGGTGGCCAGCAGGCGGTTTGCCAGCTCCAGTTGTTCGTCCTGGTAGAAAAGGTTGCTTACGTGGACCAGCTTGCGCGCCTGATCGGCCATGACCGCGGCGAGTTCTTCCCGGCAATGGCCCAGGTTGACCACTCCTATCCCGGCCAGCAGATCGACGTATTCCCTGCCGTCTACGTCCCGGAGCCTGTTTCCGCTTCCTCCGGCTATGCCCAGGGGGTAGCGGCCGTAGGTTCTGAACAGGAGTTTTTCCTCTCTGTCGCGGATTTTTTCCAGTCTGCCGCCCATAACAGCCTCCGTTGCGTTCATGTGGAGCCGGTGTGTCCGAAGCCCCCGGCGCCCCGGCCGGTTTCGCCCAGTTCGGCGGCGATTCGCACTACGGGCCGGAGTATCGGCTGAAACACCATCTGCGCGATGCGTTCGCCCTTGCGCACAGTATATGCTTCGTGCCCCGTGTTCAAGAGGAAAACCGAGATCTCGCCCCGGTAGTCCGGATCGATGACCCCCACGCCCTGGGCGACGACGACCCCTCTGACCGCGCCCAGGCCGCTCCTGGAGTAAACAAAGGCGGCGACGTTGCCGCCGGACGGTTCGACGGCTATTCCGGCCGGGACCACGCGCCGTTCTCCGGGGGGGAGGTCGAGGCTGTCGCCTTCGGAGAGGCAGGCGCGCAGATCAATTCCGGCCGCGTCAGGAGTTGCCGGCGCCAGACCGGTTTCTCCATATATTTTGGCGGCATCCCGAAAAAAATATACATTAATTCGCGTATCGGACAGAGAAAGACTTGTCACAACGGCTCTCCTGTGAAAGAATGTTTCGCGTCTACGGCAGTTGCGTCTGATGCCGAATTGCGGCCGATAGAGCGTGTTACGTCCGGGTGTGGACACGCGCGGCGGGGATTTGCGGGGCAGGTCCTTGCCGCGGGATGCTCGGAGGCGGGAAAAGTCCTCTTGAGAACGAATCGGTGCTTCCCTGACATTTGAGGTTGGATAAACCGCGCAATCCCGCCGCTGATTCCGGCGTTAAAAGTTCGCTTTTCAACGCGGACGTCCAGACGATGCGAGAACAAGCATTTACTCCAGGATGGCGCCGCCGGCAAGCCTCGGGCGGATGCGCCTGCTTTTGCGAATGCGCCTGCTTTTGTCGAGTATGTCCTGCGACCGGATGAGGAGAACACATGAGACCCTTGCACGTTTTTTCCATTATTCCCAAACTGCCGCCTTCTCTTGAGCCGTTGTGGGTTTTGGCGAACAACTACTGGTTCGCCTGGAACAACGACATCGAAGACCTTTTCAGGGACATGGACGCGCAGTTGTGGGAGCGCAGCTACAAAAATCCGGTATGGATGCTGAACCACGTTACGCAGGAGCGTTACAACGACTTGTCCAAAGACGTGTATTACACGAACCGCCTGACGATGCAGGTGGAATCTTTGCAGCGCTATTTGCGCGCCCCCTCGTCCTTCAGGTTTGAGGACGTCCCTCCGGGTTCTCCCGCCATAGCCTATTTCAGCCTGGAATTCGGCGTAAGTTTGTGTCTGCCGATTTATTCCGGCGGTCTGGGGATACTTGCCGGGGATCACCTGAAATCGGCGAGCGACTTGAACGTGCCTCTGGTCGGCATCGGACTTGCCTATTCCCAGGGATATTTCCGGCAGTACATGACGCCTGACGGCTGGCAGCAGGAGCGTTACCCGGACTATGATTTCGAGCAGATGCCCATTCAGGTGGCCCGCACCCCTTCCGGAGAACCGGCGACCGTGCGTCTGGACATAGGGGAGAGGCCGTTGGCGGCCAAAGTGTGGGAGGCCAAGGTCGGGCGGATCAGCCTGTACCTGCTGGATACGAACATAGCTGAAAACCCGGCCGAATTCAGGCAGATCACCGCAAGGCTTTACGGCGGCGGCGTGGAGATGCGTCTCTGGCAGGAAATACTCCTGGGCATCGGCGGGGTGAAGGCGCTTGAGGTGCTGGGTCTCCACCCCCAGGTCGTGCACATGAACGAAGGGCATTCGGCTTTCGCCGGACTTGAGCGGGTGCGCCTGCTGATGAAGGAAAACGATCTGTCCTTTGAAGTGGCCGTCGAGGTCTCCGCCTCCGGCAGCATTTTCACCACCCACACGCCCGTTCCGGCCGGGAACGACCGTTTCCCTCCGGGATTGATGCAGCAGTATTTCGAAGGCTACGCCCAGGAACTCGGTCTGGCCTTCAAGGTGTTTCTCGGGCTTGGGCGCGAGGATCCCCATAACGATAGCGAAGAGTTCTGCATGACCGTGCTGGCCCTCAAGCTTTCGCGGTTCAACAACGGCGTGTCCAGGCTGCACGGCCAGGTTTCGCGCAAGATGTGGCACCGCATCTGGGGACAGTTCCCGGTGGACGACGTGCCGATCGGGTCTATTACCAACGGCACGCATGCGCCTACCTGGGTGGCCCCGGAAATGGGCAGTCTTTACGATCGCTATCTGGGCGGCAACTGGCGTGAGGAACTGGACAGCGGCCGGGTGTGGCGCATGGCCGCCAACATTCCGGATATGGAAATCTGGCGCACGCACGAGCGTCTGCGCGGGCGGCTGGTGGATTTCGTGCGCCGGCGCATCTTTGCCCAGCTTCAGTCCCAGGGCGCGCGCAACAAGGAACTGGGCATAGTGGAAGACATCCTGAACCCGGAAGTGCTGACCATCGGGTTTGCCAGGCGTTTCGCCACTTACAAGCGCGCCCGTCTTATCCTGCAGGATCTGGAAAGCCTGCGCCGCGTAATCGCCAACAGGGACCGGGCCGTTCAGTTCGTGTTCGCCGGCAAGGCCCATCCCCAGGACAACGGCGGCAAGCAGCTCATGAAGGAAATAATCAACCAGTGCCGTTCTCCGGAGTTCAGGATGAGCATGGTCTTTCTGGAAGACTATGACATGGACATAGCCGCGCACCTCATTTCCGGCTGCGACGTCTGGCTCAACAACCCGCGCCGGCCTTTGGAGGCTTGCGGCACGAGCGGCATGAAGGCCATGTTCAACGGGGTGCTCCAGTTCAGCACTCTGGACGGATGGTGGGATGAGGCCTGGAAGCCGGACAACAGCCTGGGCTGGGCGATCGGCAAGGGTGAGGACTACGAGGACCAGAATTACCAGGATCAGGTGGAATTGCAGACCCTGTACAAAATTCTGGAGGCGGAGATAATTCCTGATTTCTATGAGCGGGATCGGAGCAATCTCCCGGTTTCCTGGGTACGGCGCATGAAGGCGGCCCTGGTGGAATTCGGCCCGCGTTTCCATTCGCACCGCATGGTTCAGGAGTACGTCGACACTGCCTATATGCCCGCCTGTCGCAGCCATAAGAGCCTGTACCGGAACAATTTCTCGCCTGCCAGGGAACTGAGCGAATGGCGCATGAACATCATGACCAAATGGGGTTTGCTGAGGCTCGGCGACGTGCAGACGAGCGGGGAAGAGACGCTTTTCGTCGGCCAGTCCGTGAGCGTGACGGCCATGGTTTTCCTTGCGGACATCCCGCCGGAGCATGTGCGCCTTGAGATGTACGTGGGGCCGCTGGGCCAGGACAATTCGTTCGTGACCAGAAAGCTTATTCCCATGACGCCGGTCGGTCCGGCCGTGGACGGAACGCAGAAATACAGCGGGGTGATCGGCGCGTACGAGGCCGGACGCTTCGGCTTTACAGTGCGGGCGGTTCCGGCGCATCCGCTTCTGCCCACGGCCTATTCGCTGGGTCTGGTGCGCTGGGCGGACTAGAGCCGTTTCATGGAGTCCGTCGGACTTTGAGTATAACATATTGAATTTATTAATATATATGCCGGATGGTCGAAGGTTTGCCTTGAGGTCTGCGATTTTTTAATAAAAAAAACGCGAAAACCCCTTGACAGAGATTTTTCGACTCCATATTTTTTAAGCGAACCATAGCAAACCGTCCGATGTTTTCCGCAACGATACGTCCGGTGTCGTTGAGGCGCCCCAAGGGGGGATGTTTCAGGCGAAACATGGGGATCGGTTCGCAGGGGGGAACGCCGTGGGCATCCTTGGCGTTGTCTTGCCGAGATGGATGAATTTTCTCCCGTCTTCGGAGGCTGACCCCGTCCGCCGTGGCGGACGCGGGAAACCCTCCGCCATTTTCCGTATTTTTTCCCCGATATTTCTGAATTTACCTAGCGTACATGCTTTAGTTGGCATGTATCTTGCTCTCTCTCTCTCTCTCTCTCTCTCTCTCTCTCTCTC
>JAITRF010000129.1 GCA_031288535.1 Desulfovibrio sp.
TGACAGGATGTCACGCCGAAATGCGAAGCATTTCGAGCGGCAAGGCGAAACAGCGCTTGCGCCGCAGCCGCCAAATCAAAACTGCATGGATGCAGTTTTGATTTGAAATTCGAATTAGACGTTCATCAAAGCTCAAAAGCCGCGCAAATGCGTTCCGGGTCGGGTTCGCAGAACAGGAGATCCCGGAAACGGCGGACCATGTCCGGGCGTTTCGGGTCGGTCAGGCGCACGCGCAGGCTGACTAGGGCTTCTTCGAGCCGGGCGCGGTCCCGGACCCCGGCCCAGAGCGTCCCCCGGCCGTATTCCGGCAGGTAGTTCAGGCCGAGGCCGGGGATGCCGGATGCGTCTTCCACGGCCAGAGCGGGCACTCCCAAGGCGACGGCTTCGGCCAGGGAACCTGACCCGGAGCCGATCACCGCCCCGGCGGCGTCCAGCGCCTCGTAAAGCGGCCCTGTCGAAAGGCGCGGCGCCTTTGGCAGCAGGGAGGCGTAATGTGCGGGGCGCACGGCCGGGTGAAAACGGTAGATGAAGGCGCGCGGGTTTTCCTTGGCCAGGGGGAGGAGCAGACCCAGCACGCGTTTCGTTTCTTCCGGGTGGTAGGAGAGCAGAACCAGGGTCGGGTCGCCGGCCCGCTCCGCCGCCTGCCGCGTTACGGCGGAGAAAAGTCCTCCGTAGCGCAGGGAGGGGCCTACGGAGTAGTTCTGAACGGAATCCTCCGGGAGAAAATACGGCCCGTTCACCAGCACCCGGTCCGGGGCCAGCCCCAGGGCGGCCTCTGCGTCGTCCGGGTGGTTGTTCAGCAAGTTGTCCGGCCAGAGGAAAAGCTGCGCCCCGATCAGCGGGACATGGGGCATGCCGAGGGCTTCCGCCTCGGAAAGCCCCAGTTGAAAGGCCTTGTTCACGGTCTGGTTTTCATACCAGGATATGATGCGCGCCTTGCGCGGCAAAGCCGCCAGCCCCCGGCAAAGCGCGCGGGCGGCGAGACGCCGGGATTCGCCGATCAGGACGCATTGCCCGGCCCCGCGGATCAGGGCCTCGCGGATATGGCGCTCCGGCGCGTCTTCGGGAAAATTCCCCAGGGAGCGGATCAGCCGGGCCAGGGCGAAGGGGTAGAGCAGGACGTGCAGGGCAAGCCGGGCAAAGTCGCCGGGGCGCAGGAGGGCGGCTTCAAGGAGCAGTCCCGGTTTGCGGGCCATTATGCGCAGGACTTTCCAGAGCAGCACCGGATTGCGGCTCCCGTACAGGCGCGCCAGGACGGACACGTCGCGGCCCCGGCCCCTGGCGGTCTCCTCCAGACCCTTGAGATATAGTTCGCGCCAGGTCCCCTCCTCGGCTATGCCGGGCAAAACGGCGAACGTGTCCATGATGATCAGGGGCGTCTCCTCACCCAACCCCTCGCCCCGGACGGACGGAAGGCGGGCGGGCAGGCGCAGCAGGCGCAGATACAGGACCGTGCAGAGCATGAAAAGAAAATGCAGGCCGTTTGCCGCCAGATAGCGCGCCGCGGTCCGGACGAACAGCGCCGCGCCCGTGCGGTAGGAGCGGTCTGGGGGCGCGCCGATCAGGAAGCGGCGCAGCACGTCGCCCTGTTCGGGAGATTTGGACAGGGTGGGGCAGGATACGAGACGCGCGTCTTTGAAGGCCTCGGCCGTTATGCGGGAAAAGGCGGCGAAAAGTTCTCCCGCTTTTCCGCAGGGACGCATCAGCCGCCGCTCCGCCCCGTATGCCAGGCGTACATGGCGGCCAGCCCGGCGTCCAGGTCCGTCCGCGGGACATAACCCAGGCAGCGTCGGGCCAGGGTCAAGTCCGCATGGATGCCGAGGATGTCTCCGGGAGTTTCCCCGGCGAATTCGACGCGCGCCGGCGTTTTTGAGAGGGCGAGGAGCCGATCAAGCAGATCCCCTACCAGCACCTTGCCGCTTCCGCCTATGTTCAGTTCCCTGCCTTCGGACTCCGGGTGGTCGAGACATGCCAGAAAAGCCCGGACCACGTCGTCTATATACACGAAATCGCGAAAGCGGTCCGGCCGTCCCTTGACCCGGACGACCCCGTCCGCGAGCATGGACATATAGATGCTCACCATTCCCTGGCGCATGTTCCCCATGTTCTGGCCGGGCCCGTAAACGTTGAAAAGGCGCAGGGAGGTGGAGGCGATCCCGTATCGGCCGTATATGCGCAGGTAATGTTCGCTGGCGAGCTTGCCCACCCCGTAGAAAGACATGGGGCGGCAGGGGGCGTCCTCGCGCACGGCCGCATCGGGCTGTTCCCCGTAAACGGACATGCTGCTCGCGTAGACCAGCCGCCGGCAGCCGGTTTCCAGAGCGAAGCGCAGCAGGTGCAGGGTGGAGCCGGTATTGGTGCGCAAATCCCGCAGGGGGTCGTCGAAGCTCACCTCCCCGCTGCTCTGCCCGGCTATATGGAATATGGCGTCGTAGGGGCGCTTGGGCAAAAGCCGCGCGTAGGTTTCGGACTCGCCGCAGTCGCCGCGGAAAAAGGCCGCCCCGGCCGGGACGTTCTCCATAAAACCCGTGCTCAGATCGTCGACGCCGTCCACCTCGTGTCCCTGCGCAAGCAGCGCCCCGCCCAGGGCCGACCCGATGAACCCGGCGATGCCGGTGACAAGATACAAGGCCATATTTCTCCCTTTACGGCATGTTGCGCCCGAGATTGCCGCCTGCGCCTTCACGGCGGGCTGGAGGCGCTGCCTTCAACTGTACCAATTCGCTCTCTGTTGGCCGCGACTTGGCATCAGTCAGACAGGCGCGCTACGATTCTATTTTCCCCCTGTATGCCCATTAAATCAAAGCAGCGCTTGCACAGAGGTATTTTTTCGAACATCCTTTCCCGTAACATTTTACGATAGTTTTCTATAATTTCATTATGATAGATATCGTATAGACTGTTGTCCCATATATCCCCGATGACCATTTCACGATTATAATCGGCACAACATGCCGTTATCTTCCCGTCCCAATCTATTGAAATCTTTCCCCATACTTCCGGGCATATCTTATAGCGATCTTTTATCGCGGCTTGTTTGAGTTTGAGTTCAGATAGTTGCCTTTTTTGGGATTCTGTTAATTTTGTGTCATTTATTTCAATATGTTCCAACATTGTCTTGCCCACAGTTAACCTGTCACAATAGCTGATAAATTTATCCTTGAATTTCTTTATAGCATCATCACTTTCATAGGTTGTCGTCGTTGAAATGTGTATATACGGCAATTTGCCATTGCCGCGAATTCGATAGGCCGCTTTAATATTTTCAACAAGTTTTTCAAAACTTGAATTTTGTCTCATTT
>JAITRF010000049.1 GCA_031288535.1 Desulfovibrio sp.
ATGTTCCATTTTATTTGGAGAGCCGCAGGCGGGCAAAAGCCCGCCCGCTCCTCACAAAACCTGCGGTTTTGGCGCCTGTTTGGCAGGCGCGATTCCAATTCCAGATAAAATTGAAGCAATTTTTATCTGGAATTGGCATAACACGCTATTTTTTAAGCGTCTTATTCGAATTTCAAATCAAAACTGCATCCATGCAGTTTTGATTTGGCGGCTGCGGCGCAAGTGCTGTTTCGCCTTGCCGCTCGAAATGCTTCGCATTTCGGCGTGACATCCTGTCACGCTTTCCATTTTCAGATCAAAATGAGGACATTTTTGATCTGAAAATGGAATAACTGCCGTAGACGACGCGCGGCTCCACCCGGCGCAGATCCCTTGTGCCGGTCAGGATCATGGCTTTTACCAACTCTTCTTTTAACGTTCTGAAATAAAGCGCCACTCCTTCCGGGCCGCCCCCGGCCAGGGCGATGGCCGCAGGGCGGCCGATCAGCACGGCGTCCGCGCCCAAAGCCAGGGCTTTCAACACGTCCGCGCCGCTGCGTATCCCTCCGTCCACCAAAACCTTTGTCCTGCCGCCCACAGCGGCGACTATGGCGGGGAGGACCTCCGCCGTCCCCGGACAGGAATCCAGAACCCGGCCCCCGTGATTGGAAACCACAATGCCGCCCACCTCGAGAGAAGCGGCCGCCGAGGCCTCGTCCGGGGTCATTATGCCTTTCAGGATCAAGGGCAGGGTGGTGGCCCGGACAAGCGCGGCCACGTCGGGAAGGCCGAGCGGACTTAGGGGACGGCCGTCGCCGCGCAAGCCGAAGAACGCCGCCGTGTCCACATCCACGGCCACGGCCGGCGCGCCGGCCTGCTCGGCCTTGCGGATACCGGCCAGGATCGCCTCGACCCCGCGCGGCTTGATGGTGGGGATGCCTTTCCCGCCCTGTTTTTTTACCGCCTCAAGCCCGGCGGAGAACATCACCGGGTCCGGCCCGTCCCCGCTCCAGGCGAGCAGACCGGCCGAAACGCTCCCCTCGTGCAGCCCCTGCGCCATTTCCTCCTCTCCGGCAAAGCCGCCCAAATTGCCCGCCGCCCCGGCCAGAGGGGCGGTCATGACCGGAAAATCCAGGGTATGCCCCCAGATCTCGCAGCTCGTACGCAGGGGAAGAGGGTTGTAAAGTGTGCGAAGGTTCAGCTTCAAAGCGGCAAAGGCGCGCACGTTCGCCATGAAAGCGGACCCGCTCCCCGCCCCGCCCATGCCCGGCACCTCTCCGGCGCAGACACGGCCGTCGCAGAACGCGCAGACCCTGCAGACGCCCTTGAACTTTTCCCGCGCCCTGGCCCTTATTTCCCGCATGTCCATTGTCCGCACCCCGCCGAGAAAAGGTTGAATTCACATCCCGCAAGATTACAGGAAATAACGGGCCGGCCTCGCCCGAAAAAATCGGGCGGATAAAGCGAAACATCTTGCAAAGGAAACCTTCCCGGCAATCAGGCGATATTGACCTTTAATACCGCCTGATTGCCGGGGCCGCGTCTTTAAAAAATTCCTCCTGCGTTCCCGGGAGAGAGAAGGGACGCATGACGAGCGGAAGCCATCTGATAACAATCGGCCCTGAATCGTTATTCAGCATCACTTCGATGCCCGCCGCGCCGCGCCGTACGCCCGACGCCTTGTACCTGCCGTTTTTGGACTCCCCTATGAGCAGGGCGTTCTCCGAGAAAACAGGCTCATCCAAGGTCACGCAGCACCAGCCCGTCCCGCCTTTGCCTCGCAACGGCCCGATCTCGTACCAGAGGGCCGGTGTATCCGGCCCGAAGGTGGACATCTTGTAATCAAGCACCCGGACGATCTCTCCCTGTTCCAAAGCGCCCGCCCGCGAGCGCAGGTCGCCGGGGTTTGCATATACGGGGATGGCGGTCTCGGCCGCGAACAGCAGTTCGGCCTTTTCCTCAAAATCGCCGATAGGGCGGCAGATTATGCTTTGTACGTTACCCTGCCTGTCAAAACGCATCTGGCGGACGATCTGGTACATGTTATCCGCGTAGGGATAATAGGACTGCCTGAGTTTTTCGCACAGATAGTACTGCGTTTCGGAAAAGCACCAGCGTTCCGAATCGTAATACGGCCCGTGACGGTAGATGAACTCCAGCACCTTCTTTTCCCGGATGAAGTTCGGAGACGGCACGTTTCCCCTGTCGAAATACAGCCACTCCTCCCATTCGTCCGGCGAAGGCGGCAATTTACTCTCAGGGAAGGGAGCGAACAAAGGCAGCCCTTGGGGATTTTTTCTGTCCCAGTTCAGCAACCGGTAGCCGAACGATCCTGATGCCGCCGGCCGGGTCAGGATGAAAAAGTCCGGATGGCCGTCGAAATCAATGTCTCCGACCGCAACGTGCGCCAAGGGCCAGTCCGGGGCCATATCCCGGAGGGATCCGACTTCGGCGAGACTGCGTTCCCCATTCGCGTCCTTCAGGAACAGAGTGCCGTTGTCGTAACGCAGTACCATCCCGGGCCATTTTTCCACAAAGCGGCTTTCGGCGTCATTGTCAAAGAATATCTGCTGCAAATCGCCGGAGTCGGGAACGCCCCCATCATGCCGAAAATCCGCATAGGCTTTGGCCGCGAACTCATCAAGCAAGGCCTTCGTTTCAGCCTGCCGGTCGGGAGCGCAAAGCGGCAAAAATCCATTTTCCCGGTCGCTGCCGTGTTTTTTGGGGGCATGAACCGCACCGGCCGACTGCCCGACAAATGTCAGAGCCAAGATAAAAACGGCCAGGATGAAACGAAACGGCGCCATGGTCTGTTTTCTCATGCGTGTCGGGCCAAGGCCGAAGGCTCCGCCTCAATACCGGCCCAACCTGTTGAAACATTACACCCAATCCACGGCAAGCCCAAAACGGCGCGCCCTACATCTCGCCGACAAAGACGCGGCAGTCCATGGGCAGGGTAACGGGCAACCCGCGCACGCGCTTCGCCCCCGCGCCGCTTATCATGGCGCATATCTCGGAGGCCGTGTACGCGCGCCCGCCCGGCGTCTGCACCAGCATGTTCAGGGAGAAGAGGGCGGCGTGCGCCGGTCCGTTCAAGTCGTCGGACAGGGTAAATTCCTGCACGCAGAGCAGACCTCCGGGGTTCAGGATGCCTCCGGCCTTGCGGATCAGGGCGGCCGCGTCATCTTCGCTTTCACCGTGGATTACCTGGGAGACCCAGGCCACATCATAGGGGCCGGGCAGGGGATCCGCATTGAAGTTGCCGGGGCGAAATCCTACGCGATCCTTGAGGCCCATGCGATCTACGATGTCCAGGGCGAACGGCCCGGTCGTGGGCAGGTCGAAAACATCCGCTTTCAATTCCGGATTCTTCAGGCAGAAATAGCAGGCATAAGTGCCCGGACCCCCGCCTATGTCCAGAAGGCTCTTTTTCCCGGAGAGATCAAGAACTTCGGCCACGCGCCCGGCCTGAAGCCTGGCCATGTTGAACATGCCCATGAGAAAATCCCGGCGCTCGTCCTCGTCTTGGGTGAAGACGCTGCTCGCATCGGGTTTGCGCCCAAAACGCACGATGTCCGGCAGGTTGACCCAGTTTTTCATGATTTCCCCGTGGTGGCGGACGATGAACCCCACGTAGTCCGGGGACGACCTGGACAAATAGCGGATAATCTCCGGGGGAGCGCAGACCTTTCCCTTTTTCCTTTCCAACATGCCCTGGGCGCAGAGGGCGGTGATCAGCATGGACAGGGCGCGCCCGTCGCAGTTCAGTTCCCGGACCAGTTCCTCCTCCGGGCGCCCTCCCTTCTCCAGAACGCTGAAGAGGTCAAGCCGCACCCCGGCCTGCAGGGCGCAACCCGCCCAATAGGCCCCGGAAATGTCGATAAGCGCCCGCTCGTTCCATTGTTTGGTCATGGCTGTGCCTCACGGTTGTAGATTTCCCTGGTATCCGTAACCCGCCTGGATTTGCTGAAGGAACGCGGCAAAGCCCCGGGATTGACTATTTCCACCCCGGCGCTGACCAGCACCTTGGAATGCATGGCCCGTGCCACCCTGGAGGCCAGTTGCGCGTCCCCGTCCGAGCCGCCCCCAGCCGCCCTTTCAACCTGCAAAAGCATCGTGTCTCTCCCCTCTTCCCGGTTCAGACAAATGTGGTATTCGGAGCCGAGCTCGGGGAAATCGTGCAGGATATCCGTGATTTGGCCCGGATAGACGTTCACCCCCCGGAAAATGATCATGTCGTCGGAGCGGCCGAGCAGACGGTCGTGTCTGGGCATGGAACAGCCGCAGGTGCAGGGGGTGGGGATAAGCCGGCTAAGATCCCTGGTGCGGTAGCGAATCAGTGGACTGGCCTCCTTGCAGAGGCTCGTCACCACCATCTCCCCAACCTCGCCGGCGGGCACGGGTTTCAAGGTATCCGGGTCCAGAATCTCGATCACGAACAGATCCGCCCAATAGTGCAAACCCTCGTGTTCCCGGCATTCGATGGAGGTTCCGGGGCCGTACATTTCCGTCATGCCGCCGATGTCGAAGCTCTCGTCGATGCCCAGCGCCCGCTCGAAGGCGCGGCGCATTTTCCTGCTCGACCCCTCGGAACCGAAAATCACCTTGCGCAGCCTGATCCGATCCGCAAGATTGTTGCGCTGCACCTCCTCTCCCATGAGCAAGGCCATGGAGGCGGTGCTGCAAAGACAGGTCGACCCCAGGTCCGTGAGCATCTGCAAATGTATCTCCAGATTGCCCGCGCCCACCGGGACGGCCAGGGCGCCGAACTGCTCGCAGCCGAACTGGAACCCGGCCCCGGCCGTCCACAGCCCGTAGCCGACGGCGATCTGCACCCGATCCTGGGCGCTCAGCCCGGCAAGTTCAAAACAACGGGCCATCTGCAGGGCGAAGGTATCCACGTCCTTTTGCGTATAGGCGAGAATTTTGCGTTTGCCCGTGGTGCCGCTGGAGGCATGCACGCGCACGACCGAGGTCTCCGGCACACTGAGCAGGGGCAGGGGAAAACCTTCCCGCAAATCCTCGGCCGTAGTAAAGGGAAGGCTCTCCAAATCCTCAAGCCCGCGGACGGCGCAGGGATCGATGCCGGCGGAGGCGAATTTGGCCCGGTACTGCGGACAACGCGCATAGGCGTGCAGGACGGTCCAGCGCAATCCGTCGTCCTGAATGCGCCGCAAAGCTTCCGCTCCAAGCTGTGGTATAAATCGACCCATATTTCAACCCCCGGCCGGCTCCATCCGCCGGATGACTTCCGCCCGGGCGGAAGACCGCAGGCCTCTTTTCAAATCTTCCCGGCTGATGTATGTAAATTGCTCTGCCCCACGGCAGGTAACGCCTCAAACGGCCGCATGACGGCGGGCAAAGCCCGCCTGCGGCTATTTAGGGCATTTTACGCTTGAAATTGTCGCTTGACGGCAAAGCTTGTCCGCCTGACGACAATCTTGCGGCAGGGATTTGCAGGCAACTTCCTGCGGAGCGTTTCAAGCGCGAAATGCTCCAAATCCCAAGACGCAGGGATAGCATACCATAAAAAGGATGCGGGGAAAAGCCTTGGCCGAACCCGGAAAACCGCGACGAAAATTTCTGTCGGAGCACGCTTTGGATTGCCGCGCGGCGGACTTGCTCCGCCGCGCGGCAATCCCACGGCAAGGAGGAGGCATGCGCATACTGATCGTAGGGTCCGGGGGCAGAGAACACGCCCTGGCCTGGAAACTCGGGCAAAGCCCGGAAAAACCGGAAATTTTCATCGCGCCCGGCAACGGCGGCACGGCTCTTGAGGGCACGAACCTGCCGCTCGCCGATACCGGAGACGTCGGAAAGATAATGGAGATCGTGAAGGAGCGGAAGATTGATCTGCTCATCCCCGCCCCGGAACTGCCTCTGGTAAACGGCGTAGCCGACGCCTGCGCCGCGGCCGGAGTGCCCTGTTTCGGCCCGAAGGCCGCAGCCGCCCGCCTTGAAGGTTCAAAGGCCTTTGCCAAGGAACTGCTGCGCGAAACCGGGACGCCGACCGCCGACTTCGCCGTTTTCACCGATTACGGGCAGGCAAGGCGCTATGTGGAAAGCCTGCCCCTGCCTCCGGTGATCAAGGCCGACGGATTGGCTGCCGGCAAAGGCGTGATAGTGCCCGAAAACCACGAGGAGGCGCTTGGCGTCCTGCACTCCATGCTGATCGACAAGAGCTTCGGCCCGGCTGGGGGAAAAGTGGTGATCGAGGAGGCCCTGCAGGGGCAGGAAGTCTCTCTTCTGGCCTTCTGCGGCGAGGGCCGGATCATCCCCATGCCCTCGGCCCAGGACCACAAGAGGGCTTATGATGCCGACAAAGGGCCGAATACCGGGGGTATGGGGGCATACAGCCCGGCCCCGATCCTGCCGGAGAACGACCTTGCGGATATGGCCGGGCGGTTCCTGAAGCCGGTTTTAGACGGAATGGAAAAACGCGGCTGCCCCTTTTCCGGGGTGCTCTACGCCGGCCTCATGCTCACCGGACAGGGGCCGAAGGTGCTGGAATTCAACGTGCGCTTCGGGGACCCGGAATGCCAGCCTCTGCTCATGCGCTGCACGGGCGATCTTCTACCTCTCGTGGCAGCCTGTGCCGCAGGACGTCTCGACAGGGCGCCCGAGCCGGAATGGTCGCCGGAAACGGCCATTTGCGTGGTTATAGCCGCGCGCGGCTATCCCGGCGCATACAGCAAGGGGATGCCCGTCGGCGGCATCGCCGAAGCCGAAGCCTCGTCGCCCGGCAAAGTCAAGGTCTTCCACGCCGGAACCGGAATCGAGGGAGGGGAACTCAAGGCGTCGGGCGGGCGCATCCTGGGGGTCACAGCCCTGGGAGAAGACCTGCGCGCGGCGAGAAACCGCGCCTATGCGGCCGCAAAGAACATCCGCCTGCCGGAATCCTTCTTCCGCACGGATATCGGCAGCAAAGGGATCGCAGGTTGCGACCAATAGGGAGCAAAGGGATCATGGCAGGTTGCGGCCGATAGGGAGCAAACCGGTGTCGGCTGAAGGCAAAGTCTTCAGCCCGCCGCGAAGGCGCGAGCGGCATTGACCGCCGCGTAAAACGCCGGAGCGGGCGTGCTTTTCCGCATTCAAGCCCCTTTGACTGCGACTTGGCATCAGGTAAATGCGGGCCGTCCCGTCAACAAGACGAGGAGCCCCTGCCGGGAAGGCGGTCTTTTCACAAAAAAAAGCGGCCGGGCCGCAAAACGGACGGTGGATATGGCGCGGGTGACGATTCTGATGGGCAGCGTTTCGGACGAGGAAACAGTGCGCCCCTGCGCGCAGGTGCTGAAAAAGCTGGGAATAGACTTCGAAGCGGAGGTGAGTTCGGCGCACAGAAGCCCGGAGCGCACGGAAAAACTGGTGCGGGAGGCGGAAGGGGCCGGTTGCAGGGTTTTCATCTGCGCGGCCGGGATGGCCGCCCACCTGGCAGGGGCCGTGGCAGCCCGCAGCATAAGGCCGGTCATCGGCATTCCGCTCACGGCTTCGGCGCTGGGAGGCATGGACGCGCTGCTTTCCACACTGATGATGCCATCCGGCTTTCCGGTGGCGACCATGTCCCTGGACAAAGCCGGAGCGGGCAACGCCGCCTGGTTCGCCGCGCAGATACTGGCCCTGGAGGATGAGGAGCTGGCAGAGCGCCTTCGCTCTGAACGCGAAGCCATGGCCGGGGCGGTGGAGGAGGCCGGGCGAAAACTCCATGCCGCCGATTGGGGCAACGTCTGATGGCGGCAGGACAGCCGCCCTGCGCATGGCGATATCCGTCCGGGTTCCGGAAATTGCGGATGGTGAAGACGCTGATTCCGGTCGTCCTGCCGCTTTTTCTGGCCCTTTTCGCCTGCGCCGCGCGCGAGGCTCCACCTCCCGCCGTGCGCCAGTCCCTGACGGGGCCGCCCCTGTATATAGCCGGCGAATACGGGGACTTCGCCATATCGGGGGAGATGGACAGGGGCTGCATGGTCGGTTTCGGGAAAATGAGCCTGCGCGCGCGCAACAAAAAAACGCCGGGCGGGGAATTCTCCTGCCGCGGAGAAATAGACGCTCCCCCGCTCGACAAGGGGCGGGTCAGGGGTATGCTTGAATGCGACTTTGGACGGCGTTTCGCCTTTTCCATGCGCAACCTGGGCCCGGATCAGGGTATCGGCATCAGCAGGGAAAAGCCGGAAGGGGATTTGCTGCTTTTCTTCTACCATTCCGCGCAAAGCGAGGCCGAACGCCGCTTTCCGGAAATCAAGGCGGAAATGGAAGAGATCCGTTCGGCCCGAGGGCAATGAAACAAGGTACCGCCTATGCGCATTCTTCCTCCCTTTCTCCTGGCGCTTACTCTTCTGCTGTTTTGCGCCTGTTCGGCCGTCCACACGCAAATGGAATACGGGACTCTGCAGATCACGTCCGAGACCGGCACGGCGGTTTTTCTGGAAACAGTCCCGGCCGCTGTTTTCGTCGAGGTGAAAGGGCCGGCGGAATTTGACGGCCTGAACAGGTCTCTGGAGCATGAGCTGTCTCTCAAGGGCCTGCGGATAATCCGGGAGCGCGCAGAGGCCGATCTCGTCCTGCGTGTGGCCTTGAGCGACGCCGGTCTTGAGGAGATCAGCGCCTCGCAGGCGCATCCCCATGGGGGAACGACGGCCGCCGCCGTCGGCCTTGGGGCGGGAATCGGCTATATCTCAAGACCGGGGAGAGGGGTGGGCATGGTGGCCGGAGGCATGGTCGGCCTGCTCGGCGGCGCGGTCCTCGACCTGACCGTCAACAACTGGGTGAAGCTGGGCGAGGTGCAGGTGCGGGCGGACGTCCGGATTGAGGAAAGGCCGCGCTTCAGGTCCGGGGGCGAAGGCGCGTCCGGAGGCAAAAATTTACTCCACCAGACCCGGCTTGTGGTCCGCGCCCGCAAGGCCAACCTGGCCTGGGAGGATTGCGCGGTGGAAGTCAAGGCCGCGCTGGTCAAGGGGATCGCGGCCTTCATCTGAACGCGGGGCGGGCGCGATACTCCCGTTTTCCTATACCAATCTCCTTATTCCATTTTCAGATCAAAGAGGAGGCCGTGGGTATCCTCAACTCCTGCCGAAGCTCTGTCCATTTCATGGCTGCCTTCTTGGATTTCCACCATGAATAGGACAAATCTTTAATCCGGATTTCCGGGAAGAAGCGTGGGGTCAGGGCGTCAGGGCGGGCGTGAGCAGGCCTGCGCGCAAATCAAGGCCCAGCATCAGATTGGCGTTGGCTACCGCCTGTCCGGAGGCGCCACGGCACAGATTGTCGATGCACGCGACCAGCAGAAGCCTACCCGCGCGCTGATCCACGACCACGCCTATGTCGCAGAACATTGTGCCCCGCACGTTGCGCAGCTCCGGCAACTCCCCCGCAGGCAGAACGCGCACGAAAGGATGCCCGGCGTAGGCGTCGGCGTAAACCTCAAGCGCTTGCCCCAAGGTCAGGTTCTTGTCCTTGAGGGTCGCGTAGATTGTGGCCAGGATGCCCCTGTTCGCAGGTAAAAGATGCGGGGTAAAGGTGACCGCCAGCTTTTTTCCGGCGACGAACGAAAGCTCCTGTTCAATTTCCGGGGTATGGCGGTGGACGACTGGACTATAAGCCTTGAAGCTTTCGCAGACTTCGCAGAAAAGCGAGCCGGGTTTCAATTCGCGCCCGGCGCCGCTTACCCCGGACTTGGCGTCTATGATCAGCCCGTCTTCTTCCACCAGCTTGCGCTGCAAAGCCGGGTAAAGCCCCAGAATGGAGGCCGTGGGGTAACAGCCGGGGTTGGCTGTCAGACGGGCGGCCGCAATACGTGGCCCATAAAGTTCGGGCAGGCCGTAAACAGCTTCTGCCAGCAATTCCTGCGCGTTATGCCCGGTTCCATACCATGTCTCGTAAACCGAAGCCTCGCGCAGGCGGAAATCAGCGGACAAATCCACTACCTTGCAGCCTCTGCGCAGCAATTCCGCCCCAAGGGTCATGGCGGCCCCGTGCGGAACGGCGAGAAACACAAGCTCGCAGGCCGAGGCCAGGTCTTCGGGGTCAGGGGAGGAAACCGGCAGCTCTCCGCAGTCAAAACCCCGCAAAAAAGGGTGGAGGTCGCCCAGCTTCCGCTTTTCCTCCTTGCGCGAGGTTACGCGGACAAGACGCAGGGCGGGATGTACGGACAAAAGACGCGCAAGTTCCATGCCCGTGTAGCCCGTGACGCCAACCAGCCCGACCGTGAATTTTTTTTCCTGCTCAGCCGCCATATTCGCTCCGAAACAGCAAAATCGCCATGTATCCCTTAACGCCGCGCATTCGCTTCGTTCTAGAGCAATTTCACTTTGAAATTGCTCCGGCGGCCGCGCGAGCGGACGCCCGCCGCGCAGGCGCAAGCGCAATTTATTTGCGCGGTTAAGCGCCGGAGCGGGCGCGGCCTGAAAATAAA
>JAITRF010000053.1 GCA_031288535.1 Desulfovibrio sp.
TAGTTTCCATCTGTAGCCCTTCCTGGTCGATTTAATGGTTGTTTGGCGATAACCAAACCTAACCGACTTGGCGGGCTACTTCAATTTTCAAATGTGCGAAAAATACCGTACGTTATCAGCCGTTTCGAGATTGCCAGACCCAGGCCGGTGCCGCCGAATTTCCGTGAAGTCGACGCGTCGGCCTGCGAAAACGAATGGAATAAGCGGTCGATCTTGTCTTTCGGAATGCCGATGCCCGTGTCGGTCACCGAAAATTTGAGCACATTATCCCATCCGGCGTACGCTTCCCGCTGCGGCTCCGCGCGTACGTCGAGGCGCACGGAACCGCGATGGGTGAACTTTATGGCGTTATTGATCAGATTGACCAGAACCTGCCGGATGCGGACGGGATCGCCGATGAGGGGCGGGAATTTTTTGCCCGCGCAGTCACTCTCCAGAACGATGTTTTTTTCATCGGCCCTGGGGGTCAGCATCCCTATGACCTCGCTGACGAGTTTTTCCAGATCGAACTTGATTGTTTCGATATCGAGTTTCTCTGTTTCAATTTTGGAGAAATCAAGAATATCGTTGACGATCGACAATAAATGATTGCCCGAGTTGTGCAGAAGTCTGGCGTATTCCATCTGTTTGGCGTCCAGTTGCGTGCAGAGCAACAGGTGGCTGAGCCCGATGACGCCGTTGAGGGGCGTGCGGATTTCGTGGCTCATATGGGCGAGAAACTGCGATTTCGCTTCCGTCGCCCGTTCCGCTTCGATACGCTGGATTTGTTCGGACAAATCGTGGAAACAAACCGCCGTGAACGTTTCGTCGCCTTGGGAGATATAGTCGATCAGCATCGTGCAGGGCAAAGACTCGCCATTTTTCTTCGCGATGGTCGTATAGTCATATCTGACGTGCGATTGCTCGCGCAAGGACGCAAGGGTCGCGCTCCAGGCGCCGGGAATTTCACCTCCGCATTCCTGCGTTTCGAAAAAACGCCAGAAAGTTTTTCCGAGCAGTTCCGGCGATCCCTCATAACCGAGGGCGGAGCAGGCCGCCTGATTGACGTAGGTAATATGTCCTTCGGTGTCCAGCCAGACGACCGGTTCGGACAGGTTGTCGACAGTCAGCTGCATGGCCAGCATCTTCTGCTTGCTGCGTACTTCTTCGGTAATGTCCCGCAAGGTGTAAATTTCCAGTTCGCCGCGCTGGACAAAGGCCACCTTTATCATTTTGCCGGATATCTCGATGATCCGCCCGTCTTTGTGGTGAATGATCGTTTTGTGATATTGCTTTGTCTGCCGGACCCGATCCACCAGCCCGACGTGCGCTTGCCAATCCGTAAGATACCGGGCGAAAAAATCCTCGACTTCCTTGAGAGGCTGGCCGTAGCGCAAGGCTTCGTCCCAGCCCGGAAAAAACGAAGAATACTTCTCGTTGGCCATAGGTTTTTCCATCCCGGCCAAGATGGTGAAGATGGCGTCGCTGGAAGCGTTGAGCACCGCCGTGATGAGCTGCAGGCGCAAATGCAGTTGCTCGTCCTGCCTGCATTGTTCGGTAATATCGCGGTGCGTCCATACTTCTGTCTCGACGCCGTCTTCGGTTTTAATGACCCTGCCGATTACCTGGATAACGCGCCCGTCCAGGCGATGCATCATGCCTTCGCGGCGTTGCCGCGTCCGGCGGACTTCGGCGACGATACTGAGAAGATCATCGACATCGGCGATATATTTCGAGTAAAAATCGCGGACGTCCTCAAGAGGTTCGTTGTAACGCAATTTTTCCCAGCCTGGAAACAGCGAGGAAAAGACGGCTGTGGCATGGGGTTTTCCGGTCAACGAGGACAAGGCGAGGATGCCGTCCAGCGAGGAATCAAGGATAGCGTCCAGCAACCGTTTGTGCTTGTCCATAGGCAGCCTTCTTCCGTGCGGTCCGGGACTCCGGTCTCGGGGCCGGACGCCGTGGGTCTGTGACGCGATATCTGTGACCGGGATTTTTCTCTGTTTGTCGAATTATGCCTTATCGGTTACGTTATTTCAAGAGAGAAGTGGTCGCCGGAATTCGGACAGGCGGCAGCGCGCCCGCCTTTCCTGCCAATCCGGCAGAAACTGTCCGAGCAATTCGTAGAAAGCGGGGGAATGGTCGGGGACGAGCAAATGGCAGAGTTCGTGCACAATGGTGTATTCAAGGCAAGACGGCGGTTTCATGGCAAGACGGAGGGACAGGTTGATCTTTTTCCTGGGAACATGGCAGGAACCCCACCGGCTCCGCGTGTTTTTAACCTGCCAGCCGGATATCGACACTCCCATGCGCTGTCCCCATGTGTCCAGAAGATGCGGCGCGCGGGCTTTGACCTGGGTGCGGTAGAACTCGGCCATTACGGCCGTCTTCCGCTCAACGCCCGCATCCGCTTCGGCAAACAGCAGCATGTCGCGCCCGCTTACGTCGACATGCGCTTTCCCTTTGGCCGGAACTACGGTAAGCCGGTAGTCCTCGCCCCACAGAGGATGGGATTCGCCGGAAGCGTACCGGAGTTTGGGGAGAAGAGATTGTTCTTTGAACTTCAGGACGGTTTTCTGAAGCCACAGCCGCTTTTTGAGGAGAAATTCACGAATGCCCGCCTGACTCGCCCCGACAGGCGCCGTCACGCGCACCTTTCCGTCCGGGGGGAGAACGTACAGAGTGATGTTTTTCTTGCGCTTCCTGATGACCTCGACTTCGATGTCCCCTATGGTCCAAAAAAATACCATGTCTGCCATTTGCCTATGCTGCCTTGATCCGGAAAGTTCCGGGGTTGCCGTGTCCTGTTATTGCGGAAATCGGGGTACGCCATGACGCTGCTGAACGCCGCTCCCCGCTGGTACGTATATCTCCTGGAATGCGCGGACGGAACCTGGTATTGCGGGATTACCACGGATATCGCCCGGCGCTTGAAACAGCACGACGGCCTGTTGCCGGGAGGCGCGAAATACACACGGACCCGCCGCCCGGTGAGGCTTTTGGCCTCCAGAGAGTGCAAGGACAGGAGCGAAGCCTGCCGCCTTGAGTATGCGGTCAAGGCCGCGCCCCGCGAGAAAAAGCTGAAGGAACTGCATGGCAAATCCTTGTAAAGCGATGCGGCATTCTCAAGGTCGCGCCGCTTTGCGTTTCCGGATTTTCGGCCTGGTCAAATCGTAGCTTTCGTCAAGCATTTCCCTTATGGCGTCGTCAGGGACGGTTCCGTCCAGAACCACGCTGTTCCAATGGACCTTGTTCATGTGGTATCCGGGAATGACCGACGGGAATTTGTCGCGCCAGTATAAGGCGTTGAACGGCTCGGTTTTCAGGTTCAAGAGCTCGCGGGCGCCGTGCTTCAGAAACAGGGCGAAGATGCGGCGATTCCCTCCGTGGCGCAATGCGGCGGTCCCGTCGCCGAACGGGTAGTCTTCGTATGCGCCGGCGAACGTCAGACAGTGTTGAATCAGTTTCTTGCGCAACGCCGCCCCTCCGTGCCGTCGCCTGTCGTTTTCGCCGCCGTCCGTCATCGCCCGTGCGCTTTCACATGATACGCCAATCTCGCGGCGGGGCTTAAACCCCCGCGAGCGGTTTGTGCGTTGCAACGTCGAACCGTTCAAACACGCCATACCGGCCTTCCGGAACCGCCGGGCGGCGGGACGGTTTACGACCGCACCATCTTCTGATAAAAAGGGCAAAGGCGTCAAGACCGCGCATTCCCTTTCCGCCCGGCCGCGAAAGCGCCGGACGGCGCACGTCAACCCCTTCGGCCATGTCCAAGCTATTGCGCCCGGAAACCGTCGTCACCTGTCACTCCAATGCCGACTACGACGCCCTTGCCGCCATGATCGCGGCCGGAAAACTGTACCCGGATGCGGAATTGCTCGTGCCCACCGTCTTAAAACGCCGGGGCGAGCAGCTTTTTCTGGAAAAGATGGCCGCCCTGCGGCCCATCCGCCGGAGCAGGGAATGCGATCTCTCCGCCCTCAAGCTGCTGGTCGTCGTGGACACCAGGCAGCGATCCCGCCTGACGCACATCGGCAAGGCCCTGAACAATCCTGGTCTGGAAATCCACGTCTATGACCATCACCCGGACTCCGACAACGACCTCGCCGCCTCCGTGTGCGTGGTCCAACCCTGGGGGGCCGCCGCCTCCATCCTCGTCCACATGATAAAGGAGCGGGGCGTCGTCCTCCTCCCCGGAGAAGCCACCCTGCTCGGCATCGGCCTGTACGAGGACACCGGCTCTTTCTGTTTCAATTCGACCACGGAACACGATTTTACGGCCGCCGCCTTTTTGCGCGAATGCGGCATGGACCTGGACGAAGTCGCGGCAATGCTCGGCTCCGACCTCACGCGCGAGCAGGTGCAGGTGCTGGGGGACATGATCGCCGGCACGGTCACCCACACCATCAGCGGCATTCCCGTGTGCATAACGGAGATCATGCTGGACGGCTTCATGGGCGATCTGGCGAGTCTCGCGCACAAGCTCATGGACATGGAAGGGCTGAAATGCCTCTTTGTCCTCGCGGCCATGGGCGACAAGATATATCTGATCGCCAGAAGCAAGCTGCCGGAAGTGGACGTGGCCTCGATCTGCGCTTCTTTCGGAGGGGGAGGGCACAGTTACGCGGCCTCGGCGACCGTCAAGACCCAGCCCTTGGTCGAGGTGCGCAGCGAACTCCTGGCCCTTCTGGCCTCGGCGATAGCCCCGCAGATGTCGGTAGGCCGCCACATGACCGCCCCGGCCGTCACGCTCAACGACGGCATGAGCGCAAGCCAGGCGGAGGAGATAATGAACCGCTTCGGCCTGAAGGCGGCGCCGGTGCTGCCCTCGGAAGAGGGCGCGGGCATAGGCCTCATCGAGCAGCAGACGGCCGCCAGGGTTTGCTCGCATAAACTCGGGCATCTGCCGGTCACCGAATACATGCAGCGCAACGTCTCCACCCTGACCCCGGACTCCAGCCTTTTTGAAGCCGTGGAGATCATCCTGAAACAACGCCAGCGCCTCGTGCCAGTTTTGCGCGGCAAAGAGGTGGCGGGAGTGCTCACGCGCACGGACATCATCCGCCTGCTCGTGGACGACAGCCTGCGCATCCCCGAAGGCACGCCGCTCTCGAACGAACACCGGGAAAACGAAGTAGGCGAAATTTTAAAGGATCGCCTGCCCGCCTCCCTGGTTTCCATCCTGCAGCGGGCCGGAGAGCTCGGAGACAGGATGGGGGTTCCGGTTTTCGCGGTGGGCGGCTTCGTGCGGGACCTGCTGCTCAACCGCCCGAACCTGGACATAGACATAAGCGTGGAGGGAAACGGCATCCTGTTCGCGGAAAAACTGGCGGAGCTTCTGGACGGCAGGGTCAGGGCGCACCAGAAATTCAAGACGGCCGTGGTTTCCTACAAGGATGAGGGCGGGCGCGACGCCCACCTGGACGTGGCCACGGCGCGTCTCGAATACTACGAATACCCCGGCGCTCTGCCGACCGTGGAGCTTTCGTCCATAAAAATGGACCTCTACCGCCGCGATTTCACCATCAACGCCCTGGCCGTACAGCTCAACGGCGACCGCTTCGGCATCCTTGTGGACCCCTTCGGCGCGCAACGGGACATGAAGGAACGCACCATAGCCATCCTGCACTCCCTGAGTTTTGTGGAGGACCCCACGCGCATATTGCGCGCCGTGCGTTTTGAAAAGCGCTTCAATTTCCGCATCGCGCCCCAGGCCGAGCGCCTGATCAAAAACGCCCTGTCCCTGGGGATGCTCGACAAGCTCTCGGGCGCGCGCCTCTTCAACGAACTCAAACACGTATTTTCCGAAAAAGATCCCCTGGCCTGCCTGACGCGCCTGGACAACTGGAACCTGCTGCACATGATCCACCCCCTGCTCCGCCTGACCCCGCAAAAAGACGCGGTGCTCTCGGGCATCGAGGAGATCAGAAGCTGGTATCAGCGCCTCTACAAATCGCCCACCCCCAGGCCCTGGGTTCTCTACCTGCTCGGCCTCGCGGACGGGGCCAAATACGTGCAAGTGGTGGAAGTGCTGGAACGCCTGGGCTTTATCGAAAAAAACAAGGCGGCTTTTCTGCTTTTGCGCGAAAACTGCCGCCGTGTTTTCAGCAAGTTCACCTCCCTGGCAAAGGAGGCCGGGACGCGGGAAGACGAAGATAGAACTCCGCTGCTTCTCAACAGCCGGCTCCACGAGCTGCTTATCCCTCTGGAGATCGAGGGACTGCTCTACATGATGGTCAAATACGGCCCGGAACACCTCATCAGCAGGAATATCGCCTTTTTCCTGAGCAACCTGCGCGACGCCAGGGCCGACATCTGCGGAGAGGATCTCCTGGCCCTTGGAGAACCCCCCGGTCCGCAGATCGGCGCGGCCTTGAACCATGTGCTGGCCGCGAAGCTGGACGGAGAGGTGGCGACGCGCTCCGAGCAACTCGCTCTGGCCGGCAGATACCTCGCCGTGAACCGCGAGGGCTATGAAGCGGCGATGAAGAACGTCT